>NZ_JAWUEH010000012.1:0-185401 GCF_033550225.1 Providencia sp. 2023EL-00965
GAGTGGTGAAAGCTATCGATTGAAAGATAAACGACGCTCAGGTGCCATACCTAAATGAAACAGTGGATCACTTTTGATTGATCGAATTTGAGTTAAAAGTGGATCAGTTTTCGTTGATCGTTGACAACTTCCGTGATGGTGATGAGAAAATTGAGTATGATGGATATGCAGATCACATGTACATCGGTGCAAGCAACAAAGCCCGACCACTGGTTATTGACCGTGATCGCACTCCGTTAACGGCACAAGATGGTCGCCCTTATTGCAACTATCACCATTTTTGCCTATGACAACCAAGGCAAAGGCATATCAGCTTCGCTAGGTGGTGTTCAGTTCTTCCGCGACGGTGACGCCTTCGCAGGTGGCGGTGTCGCGAGCGAAGATGACTTCGATGATCTTAGTGTCGCCGAAGAGGAAGAATCATTGATTTGATCTAGTTTAAATGCGCTGGCATCAATTTTGACTAGCGCATTATTATATTCTTTCAAATGTTTCACTCTGAAAATTTTATTATAATTATTAAGTGCCAAAATTTCGAAAAAGCCCATAACTATGAGAGGAATAAAAAAACCATATTCAGAGCCTTCATACAATTTAAAATAAAACGATATTGCAATAGTAATTACCATTGCAATCAAATAAAAAACAAACTTAGTTACATAACCACTTCTATTTTTCTTGTATTTTTTAAAATCAATTCGAAACCGTCTACCAACAGAGATATAGCTTATAATGTTTCTTAAAACAATATCTCCATAACTCCATTGTTCTATGCGTGAAGATACAAACATAAAAATATTTCTTTCTTTATAATCACTAATCTTTGTAACTCTTCGCTCTATTACTTCATCAATTTTAGCATTGATATATTTAGTGGTTGTTTCACTTTTAACTTTATCTCTATAAAAAGATAGTTCATTTAATTTTTTATTTTTAATTTTATAAAAAACACCAGTGAAAAACTCATATCTATAGCTAAAAAATATAGCAACAGCCAATAACATAAAACTTCTTTTTTCTGGGTCAAAAAAATATTTAATAACATCTTCAATAAAATCCATTATATTTTTAAAATCTGACATGGGTACTGTCCTATAATTTATGAAAAATATACTCTGGCTCGACCTCGAAACATTCAGTAAAAAGCCAATTAAATACGGCACGCATTCTTATGCGGAAACTGTTGAAATTATGCTTTTTGCTTGGGCGTTAAACAACAATTTAGTTCAAGTCTGGGATGTTACAGATAAATCCCCTATGCCTACTGAATTAAAGCAAGCATTAACAGACCCTAACACTATTATTTATGCACATAACAGCCATTTTGACCGCACCATGCTTAATCATAGCGGTATCAAAATAGATGTTAGCCGCTGGCGCGATACCATGGTACAAGCGCTAGCACACGGTTTACCCGGTGCTTTAGGCACATTATGTGAAGTGCTTGGTGTGCCTTTGGATAAGGCCAAAGATAAAGAAGGTAAAGCGTTAATACAGTTATTCTGTAAGCCACGCCCTAAAAACTCAGCGTTACGCCGCGCCACTAGCAAAACTCATCCCGAAGAATGGAAGCGTTTTGTTGCTTATGCGGGGCTAGATATTGAAGCCATGCGTGAAGTGCATAAGCGTTTGCCAAGCTGGAACTATCACGACAATGAGTTAGAACATTGGCATCGTGACCAACTAATTAACGATCGCGGTGTGTGTATGGATATTCAACTCGCCACCGCAGCCATTGAAGCCGTTGAAATTGAACAAAAGCGCTTAGCAAAATTAACGCAAAAGCTAACCGATAATGAAGTACAAGCGACAACACAGCGTGACGCTCTGCTACAACATATATCAGCTGCTTTTGGTGTTGATCTACCCGATATGCAAAAAAGCACATTAGAGCGTCGTATCAATGATCCGGATATTCCTTTGCCATTACGTGAGCTATTAGACATACGATTACAGGCCTGTACTACCAGTACCAGTAAATACAAAGCACTAATGAATGGTGTAAGCCCCGACGGTCGTTTACGTGGAACATTACAATTTTGCGGTGCTTCTCGTACAGGTCGTTGGGCGGGTCGATTATTTCAACCGCAAAATTTACCAAGGCCAACACTCGACCAAGACACCATTGATAACGGTATCGAAGCGTTAAAAGCAGGATGTGCAGACCTCATTTACGATGACATTATGCAACTGACCAGTTCGGCTTTGCGTGGTTGCATTATGGCACCAGAGGGTAAAAAACTTGTCGTCTCTGACCTTTCGAATATCGAGGGCCGTATGCTCGCTTGGCTAGCCGGCGAAGCATGGAAAATTAAAGCGTTCAGTGAATTCGATAAAGGTATCGGCGCTGACCTCTATAAATTGGCCTATGCTCGAGCATTCAATATTGGCCCCGAAGATGTTGATAAGCATATGCGCCAAATCGGTAAGGTAATGGAACTAGGCTTAGGATACGGCGGCGGTGTCGCGGCATTCTTAACATTCGCCCTCACCTATGGCCTAGATTTAGATGAACTTGCTGAAGCCGCATTACCTAATATTCCACCAAAAGTGAAACACGATGCGCTTAGCTGGTATAAAAAATCTATTGAAACCAAGAAAACATACGGCCTGAGTGAAACCGTGTTTATTACCTGCGATTCACTTAAACGTATGTGGCGAAATGCTCATCCCGAAACAGTCTCTTTTTGGTATGAGTTGGAAGATACCGTCCGTCGTGCAATTGCGTTTCCGGGGATCACCTTTCCTTGCCGTAAGCTTAAAGTTAGACGTGATAAAGCATGGTTACGTATTGTTTTACCTTCGGGTCGTGCAGTTTGTTACCCCTCTCCTCGTAATGATAACGGGCAAATCAGCTATATGGGCGTTAACCCTTATAGCCGCAAATGGCAACGTTTGAAAACCTACGGTGGGAAATTAGTGGAGAACGTAACTCAAGCTGCTGCGCGTGATGTTCTCGCGGTTAACATGCCAACGATTGAAGATCACGGTTATGACATCGTGCTCACCGTTCACGATGAAGTGTTGACCGAAGCACTCGATAACCCCGCATTCAACCATGAACACTTATCTGAGTTACTTGCGATTAACCCCGAATGGGCTTTAGACCTTCCACTTAGTGCCGGGGGTTTTGAGGCTTGTCATTATAGGAAGGATTAAAAATAGTTTCATTCTTATTTAAAGTAATGATTTACTATAGGTATACTTTTCTTTTATTTGTGATAAGGCGACCTATAATATGAATAGAGCTATCAATCAAATCAATATAGATATATATCGCAGTGATACTAATCATGATAAATATCTAGTAGTAGAGCACGGTGTACAACGACCAAACCTTAATGACCCTGATTTACAATCAGTGCATATGTTCAGTGAAAACCGACCTTTAACCCCTTCTAATTTTACATTTTATGCCGATGCAGTAAGAGATCTAACCCTAGGCCTTGGATACCATATTCATAGCCAAGGTATCTAATATCAATAGCTATTCTAGTTAACAATTCAATAATTAACTAAAATAAAGAGAGTTCAGAGAATTAATTCTGAATTCTCTTTCGTTAAATTGCCCATAATATCCTACAAGAAGAACCATTATGACATTCATAAACAACGATAGCCCGTTGTATTTCCGCGCGGCTCGAGATGCTGTACGTCTTGAGCAAACCGGAAAATACTTCGAGGCTGCTACGGCTTGGTTGCAAGCGCACCGTCTTGCTCGAGCAAGAAACAATCAAATTTGGAGCGAAAGACGCTCTGATTTTTGTATGAAGCAACTTAAACGCGAAATGTACAAAGGCATTAGTAATGAGCAAAGTACGTGAAGATGTAATCGAAAGGCACTTAGTCAACGAAGTGAAAAAAGCAGGTGGTATCGCTTATAAATTTACTTCACCGGGTCGTCGTGGTGTGCCAGATAGGATCGTACTTTTGCCTAATGGCAAAATCATTTTCGTTGAGTGCAAAGCCCCCCGGTGAAAAGCCCCGCCCCGATCAGTTACGAGAGCACGCGAGGCTTTTTGCATTAGGGTTTCATGTTGTTGTTTTGGATAGTAAAAATCTAAACAACATTATTAGATGATATTAAGGCTTTTCAGGTGGAGGCGTAGATGTATCGGGGTTCTTAACAGGTTTATAACCTTTCTCAGGTATTGAGGTGCGCTCACGATGCTTTGGTTTATATCCTTCCTGTGAGACTTGAGGTTTATACCCCTCGTTAAGATCTCTCAATTTGGATAAGTCGATATCGTTTTGGTCAGACATTTAAATATTTCCTTCTAGTAAACTCTATTTTTTAAAAAATTCAACAGTTACAATATCAGAATTCAGTATTAAAATTCCTGATGTACTATTTACCTTTCTTTCAAAACCACCATCTTTGTTCATAATCCAGTGTTCACTTAAGTATAATTGCATAGGCTCAGGACTACTTGAAGCGAAAGAATCGCCAGAATAAGCCCCTCCAATAATCGTTCCATCTTTTAACGTCACTTTAATCCAGCTCTCTGGCGCATTTTGAAAGACATAATCCCAAGCCTTACCTGTCGGGTGCGGTAATTTAGCACACCATTCACTTTTTCTTATCCTTAAAAAAATAAAGGGTAATATCACTGGAAATATTATAAATACAAATACATAGAACAGATAATATAAAAACGGACAGTCAGAAATTAGCTGACTTTTTTCGACAAAATAAATTGGAATAGCAAGAAAAGCATAATTTATACCGCTGTACGTTATGGCATCAATAACTAATTTTGACGATTCTATATAGTTTGAAGGCTGCAATAGATTATATATTTTCAAACTAATAAAACCGGGAACAATAAAAAGAAAAAACAAAATCAATTTATCTTGATTTAGAACATCCATTAACAAATTCCCTTAATAAAATAAGATTGATTTTATGAAACTATTTACACCACGTCCATACCAAAATCTCATACTCAACCACGAAATTGATATTAAACGCTCAAATGTTTGGGCAGGTATGGGAATGGGCAAAACAGTAGCTACGTTCACCGCATTAGAAGATTTGTTTATGGCAGGAAGTGAAACACAGCCGGCTTTAGTTCTTGCACTATTGCGGGTAGCAAGTTCAACATGGCCAGACGAAGCGGTTAAATGGAATCACTTACGTAATATTGATGTTCAACCGATTATTGGTACCGCCAAAGAGCGTATGGCGGCTATCAAAAACACCAATGCCAGTGTGTTTACTATCAACTACGATAACTTAGTTTGGCTAGTTGAAATATTTGGTGAACATTGGCCTTTTGGTTTCATCATTGCCGATGAAAGTACAAGGCTAAAGTCGTTTAGGCTTCGGAAAGGGGGTAAAACGTGCTGCAGCACTGGCGAAAGTGGCTCACAAACATGTGCATCGATGGGTAAATTTGACGGGAACACCTTCCCCTAACGGTTTAATTGATTTGTGGGGGCAAGCGTGGTTTGTTGATCAGGGTCAACGCTTAGGCAGAACCTATAGCGCATTTACTTCACGTTGGTTCAACAACATTCAATTCCCTGGTCAACAGTGGTCTAAGTTAGAGCCTTGGCTTTTTGCTCAAGAGCAAATGCAAGATGCTTTACGGGATGTCACGATATCACTAGATGCCGCTGATTGGTTCGATATTGAAGAGCCTATCCACAATATCATTAAACTCGAACTTCCCACCAAAGCCCGAAAACAGTATCAAGAAATGGAAAAAGAGATGCTTCTTGAGCTAGAGCATGAAGGCATTGAAGCGCTAAACGCGGCAGCTAAAACAGTCAAATGCTTGCAAATCGCCAGTGGTGCTATCTATACCGATGATAGTAAAAATTGGGTAGAGCTGCACGATGCCAAAATTCAGGCGTTAGAAAGCATCATTAGTGAATCAGGTGGTATGCCAATACTCGTTGCTTACCATTGGAAACACGACCTAGAACGCCTATTAAAAGCCTTTCCTAAAGGTAAAAACTTAGATGCTGATCCCCAAACATTACGCGATTGGAACGCAGGCAAAATACCGATTCTTTTTGCTCACCCTGCTAGTGCGGGTCATGGTTTAAACTTGCAAGATGGCGGGAATATTCTGGTCTTTTTCTCGCACTGGTGGGATTTGGAACAATACCAACAAATCATCGAACGTATCGGCCCAACCCGACAAATTCAAGCAGGTTATAACCGACCTGTATTTATTCACCATCTTATCGCAATTGGGACTATGGACGAAGTTGTTATGGAACGCCGTAATTCTAAGCGCGAAATACAAGACCTTCTTTTAGAAGCTATGAAGAGGAAATAATACCGTGAAAAAAGATGAGCTAATTAAAGCTACACGGCAAATTAAATATGAATCACGCGATGCCATGAACAGTATGGATGATGATTATATTTCATTCCCTGCGGAGCTGATTTATAGAATATGTGATGAACTCCTCAAGTACCAACAACTTAGCCCCTACGCTTGGGAATATCGGAACGCTCGAGGCTTAAACTTTACTAAAGACAAAAAGCAAATCGAGCTTGTTAAAGAATACTGCCCCGATGCAAATATCATTGAACTCTTTAAATTGGATACTCAAAAATAGGATACTAATATGATTGAAACTATAGAACGTGACGACGATTTACTCACAATGAAAAAAGTCGAAAAATTAGTGACTCTAAAAAAATCGACTATTTATGAAATGATCAAACGGAAAGAATTTCCCTCGCAGCATAAAATTGGTGTACGTGCTGCTCGCTGGCTACGAGGGGAAATTAATGAATGGAAACAACAACGAACTGCATCTTAAATCAAACAAAGCTTATCAATATAATCTGCATACCACTGCAGCATTTCTCTCCGCCCTTCTAAATATTGAGCATGGTTATATGTTCCTCGAATAACATTCTTGTCAACGTGAGCTAATTGCAATTCTATCCAGTCAGCGGGAAACCCTTGGTCGTTTAGAATGGTGCTCATTGTATGGCGAAAACCATACCCAACAATTCGACCTTCCCAACCTATCCTTTTTATCATGGCATTAATTGTGTTTTCGCTCATCACCTTCATCGGGTCAGAGCGATTAGGAAACATATATTTAAAGCGACCTGATAATCGACTTAACTCTTTCAATAAAATAATTACTTGGTCAGACAGAGGAACAAGGTGATCTTTCCTTTTCTTCATCTTATCTATAGGTATTGACCACAGCCGGGCATCAAAATCTATTTCCGTCCATTCGCCAAACCTTAGCTCTGCGGTTCTTAGTCCCGTAAGCATCAATATTCTGGTTGCCAGTACCGTAGTTGGGTCACCACTATAATCCGATACCGCAGATAAAAAATCGGGGAGTTCATTAGCTGTCAAAAAAGGAAAACGGGTAGATACGTGCCCTTTCATTGCACTTTTTAATTCGGCTACTGGGTTATACTTCGCTCTACCCGTTGCAATTGCATACTTAAATACTTCACTTGTCCAACGCCTAACTTTACTCGCTTTTTCAGTGGCGCCACGTTGCTCTATCGCATATAACGCTTTCAGAGCATAAATGGGTTCAATGCTATCAACAGGCAGATCACCGATAACTGGATAAATATCCATTTTAAATGCTTCGAGAATATCGGAGGCATATCCTGCAGACCAACGTGATTTTTTAAATTCATGCCATTCAATCGATAATTTTCGAAATGTATTCTCTACATCAGAAACAGCTTTAACTTGCCGAGCTTTAACGGGGTCAACACCGTCTAAGACTTTGCGTCTAGCTTCATCACGTTTTTGTCTTGCTTCTGCTAAAGTAATTTCAGGGTAGACACCAATAGCATACATTTTCTCTCTACCCGCAAATTGATAGCGGTAACGCCAATATTTTGCACCATTGGTTCTAACAAGTAAAAAAAGCCCTGCACCATCGGCAAGTTTATAGTCTTTTATTTCAGGTTTCGCGGTTTCTACTTGGCGAGCGGATAATTTCATAATAGGTACCCAGTGTCCTAACTCAGATACCCATCTTTGTACCCATTTATGCAGAGGATTGCAACGGATCGGACTGGAATTTACTGGATAAAAACACAGTTAAATTTAATTAAAACAAGAAAAAACCCGTTACCTTTCATATCTCTATGGAAAATAACGGGTTCTTATTTGGTGCCGGCTACCGGAGTCGAACTGGTGACCTACTGATTACAAGTCAGTTGCTCTACCAACTGAGCTAAGCCGGCGAATATGGCGGAGAGATAGAGATTCGAACTCTAGGATGGTTTCCCATCGGCGGTTTTCAAGACCGCTGCCTTCGACCGCTCGGCCATCTCTCCATGGGGCGCGATTATGGAGGAATCAGCTCAGCTTGTCTACCCCTGAAAGTAAAAAAATTGATTTTTTTGTTCCGTTTGGCTAATCTTCATTCAATTGTTCTCTATTACATAGCAAAAGTGTTAATATCTGTGCAAAATAGGTGCATTAAACCTTTATAGGCGTATGATTTTTAATCAATTAATATCTTTTTGCCGACAGGAACGTCCACCAGAATATGTACAGACAATCATTAATAAAAACAACACGGCTTACACGTCTATTCTATCTCTTTATCCTCTTACTGGTGGTGATGCTCTCACTATCGCTATTTAACTCCTATAATTCATGGTTACTTAGCCGACAAGCCGCTTTAAACACCATGGCGAAGCAGTTAGCTTATCAATTAGAAGATTATCGCTATCAAGCCAATTTGATTTATAAGCTAGTTAATGAAAAATCAAGTGAATCCCCCCCTTCCTATGCAGTAAACTCGCCACTCCATACCACCAAGATCCGTCATGACGTATTTTGGTTAAGTAGTGCGAATCAAACTATTGATGCTATTTTGTTTGGCAGCGATAAGCCCAAAAATACTCAATTTGCCAGTAAACTTGCTGATTATATGGAGATTGTTTGGGGGGCTCGAAATGAATATAACTCAATGTATTTTCTTAACGGCTCAGATAACACCTTAGTTTTAGTCACTACACATTCAATTTTAAAACCAGAGTTACGCTATAAAGAAAGCTATTTGACATTAACTGCGGAAGAAAAACGCACTGATATGTTAACGCAGTCAACTTTACTGGATAGAAGAGAGATTGTTTCTAATCTACAAAAGTTAACACCAGATAATATTTATTATTACACGTATCGCTTGATGTTCAATTCACCGGGTCAGCTCACTAGCGTGATCTCTTTTGACATTTCAATAAATTCAATCTTACCTTTTAACTTAAAAGGTGATTATTTATCTATCTCACCACGTAATATTGATACCAGCAAAAGCGAAGATGTTGAAACACGTGGCACGAGCCTCGTCTTTTCTCATCAAATCGAAGGCAGTAATTATCAAATTTATTATAAAGTTCCCCTAAAAGATTTAGTCGTTGGTGTGATTGGCTATAATCTCTGGCTATTAATCTGCATGTTAGTGATTATAGTATTGGTGCTTTCTACCAGTATTTTCATCCGTAAACGCATCATTTCACCCAACTCCGCGATGCTACACGAGCTAAATCTCAAAGATAATCTCAATCACGATATTATTAATAATATTAGTTATGGTATTTTGGTTTATGATTTCGCCAGCAACAAAAAACTCCTAAGTAATAGTGTGGTTAATCCCCTGCTTTCTTCAATGGATCTCAATCATATTAAGGAATTAGCAATCAACAACCATGATATGATCCAAGTTTCGATTGAGAATAATATTTATGAAGTTGTTTTAGTCCATATCACTATGCTGGAAGACACCTATCTCTTTGTTATCATTGATAAAGATAAGGAGGTGTTAACTCAACGGCGCCAAGAACTTGCTAATCGTGAATATAAAAAGAATATTCAGCTCAGAAAAGTCGTTTTTGAAAATATGCAGTCTGAAATTCAGCCATCACTGAATGAGTTAAATAAAGCTGTTGAAGGGCTACTTCATGCATCTGAAACGACTAAGCAAGAATTTATTGAGACTATTCTGCTGCAAACAGGCTATATTAATCGTTGGTTTAATAACATTAATTTATTAAATTCAATCGAATCTTCAACGGGTAAATTACAGTTAGATAAAGTTTCAGTCTCTTTGCTAGTGAGCCAATTTTTAAAAAAAAGCCTTGGGAAGTTAAAACATAAAGGGCTGTCTCTTTACTTTCATAATAATATTAATCCTGACTCATTATTCAGTTTAGATACAAGCTGTCTTGAACATTTATTACAGCTAGTTCTGGATTACTCAATTGATACCACAGCATTTGGTAAAGTATCTGTCACCCTTAACTATCAAGAAGATATAAAAAGTCTTGTGATTGATATCAAAGATAGTGGGAATGGTTTAACTAACCAAGAATTGAGTAACTTGCAGCACCCATTCTCTGGTCAAGTATTAAACTCCTCTCAGTTTGCACGTTCAGGGGTGACTTTTTACTTGTGTAGGGCAATCAGTAAAAAGATGGGCGGTAATTTTACAATTAATAGTAGTTCTGCTATTGGCTCTCATTACCAAATCACCCTACCCATAAAAACGGCATTAATAGAGAAAAACTATCCGACCTTACTGGAAGATGTTCATATACGTCTAGATATTCACAATCTTGATGCATCCCGCATTGTTAGAAATATCCTAACTAATTATGGTGCCATTTTTCTAGAATTGCATGAAAGTTCGCCTCATACCGATTGGGATTTATTGATAACAGATAATGATGACAGTACATTTAAGAACCTAATAAAAATTTCAGGAACGGCCTCAGGTGTCAACTCAGTCACATCACGCAACCTTGAAGTAAACTATAACTTTGCAGATGAGCTGATTGATGCTATATCTTTGCTAATTGAATACTCAGAATCTGGAAGCAATAGTTTAGATCACTCTGGTAGCATGTCATTTGCCGATTACGATCATGCCCCAGCTTCTGATGATTCAATAGAAAACATACTACACACTTATCAAAATATTTTATCAAATAGCGATTATAAGGATTTGTTCATCACGACAGTACCGATAGATATTAATAAACTGTATAATAGCGAAAGTGTTGAGGATTTAACCGAATTGAAAAACACAGCACATCGTTTAAAAGGAGTTTTTGCTATGCTGGATTTTAGGTTCCTTCATAAACTTTGTGAAGATTTGGAACTATACATAGCAGAAGAAAACAGCTTGAAAATAAGTAATTGCATTAGAGAACTGGATATCTCAGTGAGAAGACTAATGCCAGAAGGTAACCAATAATATGAATAACCTAAATGTCATTGTTGCCGATGATCATCCTATTGTTCTTTTCGGTATCAGAAAATCACTCGAACAGATTGAATGGGTCAATATCGTTGGTGAATTTGAAGACTCTACATCTTTAATTAATAACTTAGCACGTTTAAACGCTGACGTTTTAGTCACTGATTTATCAATGCCAGGCGATAAGTACGGTGATGGTATTACGTTGATTAAATATATTAAGCGTCACTACCCTGATCTTTCTGTCATTGTTCTAACAATGAACAATAACCCTGCGATTTTAAGTGCTATTCTTGAATTGGACATTGAAGGGATCGTACTAAAGCAAGGTGCGCCAGCTGACTTACCTAAAGCATTAGCCGCATTACAAAAGGGTAAAAAATTCACCCCAGAGAGTGTGAGTAAACTGCTAGAAAAAGTAAATGCAAGTGGCTATGGAGACAAACGTTTATCACCTAAAGAAAGTGAAGTATTACGTTTGTTTGCAGAAGGCTTCTTGGTAACAGAAATCGCTAAAAAGTTAAATCGCAGTATCAAAACAATCAGTAGTCAAAAGAAATCAGCTATGTTGAAGCTCGGTGTCGATAATGATATCGCCTTGCTCAACTACCTGTCTTCTGTCAGCATCGATAATTCATCTTCCGATTAATGGATTGATGTATTATGAATAGTGGCGAAAAACCCGGTTGCACGGGTTTTTCTCTTTCTAAGCTTAACATTAGTTAGAAATACATCTCAGTAAAGTCTCTTTTAACACCGTAATCTTTGTTGGCTTAGATAAGCACTCATCCATACCCGCATCAATACAACGCTGTTTTTCTTCTGCCATCGCATTCGCCGTCAAAGCAATAATGGGTATTGTATGCCCAGACTTTCGTAGCGCTTTAGCTAACTCATAACCATCCATATTTGGCATGTTCACGTCTGTCAATACGATATCAACGGAATGATTTTCTATGTATTTCAGTGCATCAAGGCCATCTACCGCAGTACAAGTGTTAAAACCAATATTGGAAATTTGGTCACTCAATAAAACTCGATTAATTGGATGATCGTCCACTATCAATACTTGATAAGAGCATAACGAAGCATCGATTTCATGTGAGTTTACTTTATTAGTTTCTTCTTTCAGTACATTCCCTAATGCCACTTTTGAAATAATTTTATCGATAACAAAAGGTAATTTTTCATTTTGATAAGTATTGTACAACCACTTATTTATTGAAACCTCTCGCAAATCACCAACATATAGGTTGCATAACTGGATCTCATTTTTACCGTTAACCCCATGCGACTCTTGGTTATCGGTGATCACTAAATCATAACCGGCTGTTTTATCAATTTCATCGTCAATAAATACCATGAAATGACTATGTTTAAGCAGTCTAGCTAAAAAATTGGCTAAAAAGCTATTTTGACAGACAATCGCTATACGGTAACTCAGACGATATTCAGGAATATTATGCTCAACATATTTTTGCCCATAAAGGGGAATTCGGACGATAAATGAACTTCCTAAGCCTGTTTGTGAATTAACTTCGATATCTCCATCCATTAAATTAATCAGTTTTTCACAAATCGCTAGCCCTAAACCTGTTCCTTTATGCCCTACATTGTTTTGGTCATAAACTTGAAAGAATGGATCAAATAATTGCAAAACAACTGCATGGGACATACCTATCCCTGAATCTTTGACTTCAATTTTTAAGTAATTTTGGTCACGCCATACATAAAATACGACAAACCCTGAGTCTGTGAATTTAATACTATTATTGATAATATTTGAGATCACCTGCTGTAAGCGTACTGCATCATTAAATAATAAATCAGGCACATCAGGTTCAATGTAGGAATATAGTGCAATACGTTTCTTAGCAATGAGCGGTAAGTAGTTCGCCAAAACAAAAGCAAATACATCGCGGCAGTTGAATAACTTTTTTTCGATCTTCAACTGTTTGGATTCTATTTTTGAAAAATCTAATATATCACTGATTATTTGCAATAACAGCGATGATGAGTTGTCCATTGTCGTGACAAGGCTATTCGCTTTATCAGATAATTCAAGTCGTTGTAATAATTCGATATTACCAATAATCCCATACAATGGTGTTCTTAATTCATGGCTCACCGTCGCTAAAAACATCGATTTAGCATGGTTAGCTTGTTCCGCGGCATCAGCGACATCTTGTAGTGATTTTTCCATTTGCACACGTATGCTAATGTCAATCAAAACACAAATTGCGACATCTTCATTTTGATAGCGTGAATTAACAAAGCTAATTTGTAAATGGGTGCTGCTACTTGTCACTACATCAATATAGTTACTTGATTTTTGACGAATGATAGTCAGTATCCGTTGTTTATCATCTTCGCTTAATAAACGAAAATAATCATGAGCCAGTTCATTACTTAAAATATTCCCACCATCGCTCAAGCGTAAAATAATGATACCAACAGGTGCTGAAGCGACGATTTTATGGTTAAACTGTTCATGTTCTTCAAGTCGAATAGCCGTGTTTGCTGCTGGAACTAACATTTTCTTTTCAAGCAACCAGATCAAGGAAAAGATCAAACAGCCAGTAAAAATGTTAATAATCGCGCTATAAAATATGGTTACTTTAAGCTCAGACAATATCTCAATGGTTGGTACAGCATAAATTACCGTCATCAATGATGGCGTTAGACGTTTTTTGAATATCAGCTTTGAGTAATCTGAGTTAAAACCAAAAAAACTGGGTTCTGTTATTGATAGTAAACTTGAGTTTTTAGGATTCGAATCTGAAGGATAATACAAAACAGGCTGGTTATAAGCATTTACCACTACAGCTTCAATTGATTTGTTATACCGCGGGTTAAATTGGTTTAAATTAATCGTTCTTTCTAAACCAATAAACCCTAAAAGCTTACCTTCTGAATAGATAGGTTGAATAAGATACAGCTGCCCCGTATCGGTTTGAACGCCATGGACAATCGTATATAAACTACGTTCCTGACCTTGTAACCTTAAGCTTTGATAAGAACGAACATTTTCATAACCAATTTTTTTGAGTACCTCAATATCTGATACCGTTGTACGGATAGGATAATCCATCATACAGTAGCTTTTAGAGCCAATGACATAAATATGATTGAGCCCTTGCGGAGCCGCAATACTGTCTTTCCAAAAATAGATCAGCTGCTCAAATGCCGTTAAATAAGCACTGGTTTGCGTTTTAAAATATTCGCAATTTGCTTCAGATGATAGTGGATACAGTGAGTAAGAACCTGTTGCTGGCAATCTGACGAAGTCTGGCTGGCTTTCTAACTTATCTTCATGCTGCTCAGTCATAAACTGGATGGAACGCAATGTTGTGCCAGTTTGTAAAATAAACGCCTGCATATTTTCAAAGCCTGAATAAAACTGCTGGCGGATATCAGATTTGCTTTCATTAAACTGAGTGTAGAGAAAGAATAAAGTGATAAAAACACCCATTCCCCATAGCATTAAGCCTAGGATGCGGAATAAATCACGGGATAACCTTAATGATGTCCTAAATGATGGTAAATATCTCAATCTTTATCCTAAATAGGGGCTATATCACTGTTATTGAATATACTCGTCATACTCCAAGTTGCAGCGTTTTGCGTTGAGGTATGATGACGCCGCTCATTCGCGCCAGTCATCTACTTTTGTAGGCTCCTAGCGACTCATTCACTTGTCGCCTAGCTGCACCTCGAATAATTTAAAGTATACCTGATACAACTTACAAAAAGCGATAACTGTTAAAGAGGCTGATAGTAGATAGCAAAACGGGCGCCAAAATAGCCGCCCGTTAATTGTAAGCTAATAACCTGATAACTTACTCAGATGTGTTAGCATCTACATCGTTGCTAGAGGTTTCATCTCCCCCTTCTTCATCAGAAGTTTCATCATCCTCTGTTTCTGCGACACGTTGTAGACCAACAACTTTCTCGTCTTCTGCCGTTCTAATCAGGGTAACCCCTTGAGTATTACGACCAACGACACTTACCTCAGCCACGCGTGTACGAACCAATGTACCCGCGTCAGTGATCATCATAATTTGGTCAGTTTCATCAACTTGGATAGCACCAACCACATTACCATTACGCTCACTCACCTTAATAGAGATAACACCTTGAGTTGCACGTGATTTTGTTGGGTACTCTTGCTCCGCAGTACGTTTACCATAACCATTTTCAGTGACTGTCAGAATATGGCCTTCACCTCGTGGAATGATCAGTGAAACGACTTTGTCTTCATCGACTAAACGAATACCACGAACACCGGTTGCTGTACGACCCATAGGGCGAACCGCATCTTCAGCAAAACGTACAACTTTACCTTGAGCAGAGAACAGCATGACTTCGTTTGAACCATTAGTTAAATCAACACCAATGAGTTCATCGCCTTCATTAAGATTAACGGCAATAATACCCGCGCTTCTTGGGCGGCTAAAGTCTTGTAGAGGCGTTTTCTTCACAGTACCGCTAGCGGTTGCCATAAAGACATAATAACCCTCTTCATATTCGCGAACAGGTAAAATAGCGGTGATACGCTCATCTTGCTCAAGAGGCAGCAAGTTGACGATTGGTCGACCTCGAGCACCACGGCTAGCTTCTGGTAATTGATAAACCTTCATCCAATAGAGACGACCACGACTTGAGAAACATAAAATAGTGTCATGGGTGTTCGCCACCAGTAAACGCTCAATGAAATCTTCTTCTTTGATACGGGCTGCGGATTTACCTTTACCACCACGGCGCTGAGCTTCGTAATCAGACAATGGTTGATATTTCACATAGCCTTGGTGAGATAACGTCACAACAACATCTTCTTGGCTAATCAAGTCTTCGATATTGATATCAGCTGTATTCTCTGTGATTTCAGTGCGGCGAGCATCATTATATATATCACGAATCGCTTCTAACTCTTCGCGGATCACTTCCATCAGACGCTCTGGGCTACGTAGAATAAACAGTAACTCTTCAATTTGTTTCAGAAGGTCACGATACTCTTCTAGCAGTTTTTCATGCTCAAGCCCTGTTAGTTTTTGCAAACGCAAATCCAAAATTGCCTGCGCTTGTTGTTCTGTTAGATAGTACTTACCATCATGAACCCCAAACTGTTCTTCAAGCCATTCAGGACGAGCTGCATCATCACCAGCACGCTCTAACATTGCAGCAACATTGCCCAGATCCCAAGGACGTGCAACTAATCCAGCTTTCGCTTCCGCTGGTGTAGGTGCTTGACGGATCAATTCAATAATTGGGTCAATATTTGCTAGTGCAACCGCTAATGCTTCGAGGATATGCGCACGATCACGCGCTTTGCGTAGTTCGAAAATGGTACGACGAGTGACTACTTCGCGACGGTGACGGACAAAAGCAGCAATAATGTCTTTTAAGTTAAGGATCTTAGGTTGGCCTTGATGTAAAGCAACCATGTTGATACCAAAAGACACTTGTAGCTGAGTCAATGAGTATAAATTGTTAAGTACAACTTCACCCACCGCATCACGCTTAACTTCAATCACAATGCGCATACCATCTTTATCAGACTCGTCACGCAGTGCACTGATGCCTTCGACACGTTTTTCTTTAACTAGCTCGGCGATTTTTTCAATCAGGCGTGCTTTGTTCACCTGATAAGGGATTTCATTGACAATAATGGTTTCGCGACCACTTTTTTCGTCAACTTCGACTTCGGCACGAGCACGAATATAAACTTTACCGCGACCAGTTCGATAAGCATCGATAATACCACGACGACCATTAATAATGGCTGCCGTAGGGAAATCAGGCCCTGGAATGTGCTCCATGAGACCTTCGATGCTGATATTTTCATCTTCAATGTAAGCTAGGCAACCGCTGATCACTTCCCCTAAATTATGTGGAGGAATGTTAGTTGCCATACCCACGGCAATACCTGACGATCCGTTAACCAAAAGGTTAGGGATTTTCGTCGGCATCACTTCTGGGATTTGCTCAGTACCATCATAGTTTGGGACGAAATCAACGGTTTCTTTTTCAAGATCCGCCAACATTTCATGGGCAATTTTCGCCATACGGATTTCCGTATAACGCATCGCAGCTGCGGAGTCTCCGTCAACTGAACCAAAGTTCCCCTGACCATCTACCAACATATAACGCATAGAGAAAGGCTGAGCAAGACGAACAATTGTCTCGTAAACAGCGCTATCACCATGTGGATGGTATTTACCGATAACGTCCCCGACTATACGGGCAGATTTTTTATAGGGTTTATTCCAATCATTTCCCAATACATTCATCGCAAATAAAACTCTGCGGTGTACTGGCTTCAGTCCATCTCGAACATCTGGAAGTGCGCGACCGACAATAACGGACATCGCATAATCCAAATACGAACTCTTCAGCTCTTCTTCGATATTGACTGGTGTGATTTCTCTGGCAATGTCGCTCATGGAACCACTGTCCCTCATAACTTCGGATTCAAAGGTTTAGAACTATACCACAATTCGCCAATTTAATAAAAAAAATGAGAAGTGAGTATTTGTCTTTCAAGCCATGTATAATAGCCGAAAAATATCCTTATGTGTCCGCAAGCATCGAGTTTATTGCGTAAGAGCAACAAAAAACCGTTTATGGTACCAATAAATGCCTATTTTATACTCTAAATAATTCAACGAGCCACGAAGCGCTACAAATTGAATATGGTGAGTATAACGTTCGGACAGCTATCTAGAAACAGGAGCTCCACTCATGAATGAGACATCAACCCCAAGCTATCAAAACGTCGACCAACAGGAAATTGAAAAATTTGAAGCTATTGCTTCTCGCTGGTGGGATTTAGAAGGTGAATTTGCACCACTTCATCGTATCAATCCACTGCGTCTTGGCTATATCATGCAGCGTGTCGATGGTTTGTTTGGTAAAAAAGTGTTGGATGTGGGTTGTGGTGGTGGAATTTTATCAGAAAGCATGGCGCGTGAAGGTGCAAATGTCACAGGCCTTGATATGGGTGCGGAGCCATTGATGGTCGCTCGATTACATTCATTAGAATCGGGGATCCCCGTTGAATATGTTCAAGAGACCGTTGAACAACATGCCGATAAATATCCACAAGCCTATGATGTAGTCACCTGTATGGAGATGCTTGAGCATGTTCCAGATCCTGAGTCTGTCGTTCGTGCTTGCGCTAAATTAGTCAAACCCGGTGGGCATGTCATTTTTTCCACGATTAACCGCAACAAAAAAGCATGGCTAATGGCGGTTGTTGGGGCTGAATATGTAATGAAAATGGTGCCAAAAGGAACCCATGATGCGAAGAAATTCATTCGTCCTTCTGAACTCATTGGCTGGGTTGATAACACGCAACTAAAAGACAATCATATCATTGGGTTACATTACAACCCTTTGAAGGATAAATTCTATTTAGGGCCGAATGTAGACGTCAATTATATGTTGCATACTGTCAGCGAATAAATAGCAAGCGTTGCGTTTAAGAAACCAGCAAACAAACTCCATTTACAAAATTTATTTTTATCACCATGTATCGAGCTTCGATTAATAGAATTCCTTTTCTAGTGCAGCTTACCGACATGGTGATTTTTTTTATCCCAAAAGTTATCCACAGAAGACTCAGATTTGTGCACTTGCTAAAAATGTACATTAACATTATCTTGTTATTGTAAAATCAACAAACCACTACATATAGTATGTAATTCAGTTCTAACACTACAAGCCTCATAGGGTCACACCATGAGTTTTTTTATTGTTAGGGATGTGCTATTTCTATTTGTAGGCCAACCAAGGTGTACTTGCTCATGAACCAGAGTCTGTTAGTCACAAAACGTGATGGACATAAAGAACGCATTGATCTCGATAAAATCCACAAGGTAATAACCTGGGCCGCTGAGGGCCTAAGTAACGTATCTGTTTCACAGGTGGAGTTACGTTCACAGATTCAGTTTTATGATGGAATTAGAACCTCCGATATTCATGAAACCATGATCAAAGCAGCAGCAGACCTGATTACTGGTGATACCCCTGATTATCAGTACCTTGCCGCGCGTCTTGCTATTTTCAACTTGCGTAAAAAAGCGTACGGTCAATTTGAACCGCCAACACTGTATAAACACGTCAAACGCCTAGTTGAAATGGGCAAATATGATAAGCATTTGCTGGAAGACTACTCACAAGCAGAGTTCGAGCAAATGGATGGTTTTATTGACCATTGGCGTGATATGAATTTCTCCTATGCTGCCGTCAAACAACTTGAAGGTAAGTACTTGGTTCAGAACCGTGTTACGGGTGAAATTTATGAAAGCGCGCAATTCCTGTATATTTTAGTTGCGGCATGCCTGTTTTCACATTATCCGAAAGAAACACGCCTTGACTATATTCGTCGTTTCTATGATGCGGCATCAACATTTAAAATCTCATTGCCAACCCCTATTATGGCTGGTGTACGTACTCCTACTCGCCAATTCAGCTCTTGTGTACTGATTGAGTGTGGCGATAGCCTAGATTCAATTAACGCAACCTCAAGTGCGATTGTTAAGTATGTTTCACAACGTGCTGGGATCGGTGTTAACGCAGGCCGTATCCGTGCGCTAGGCAGCCCAATTCGTGGTGGTGAAGCATTCCACACAGGTTGTATTCCTTTCTATAAGCATTTCCAAACAGCGGTTAAATCGTGCTCGCAAGGTGGTGTTCGTGGCGGTGCAGCGACACTGTTCTATCCACTGTGGCATTTGGAAGTTGAAAGCTTATTAGTCCTGAAAAATAACCGTGGTGTTGAAGGTAACCGTGTACGTCATATGGACTACGGTGTTCAAATCAACAAGCTAATGTATGAGCGTTTGATCAAGAACCAAGACATCACTCTGTTTAGCCCATCAGATGTACCGGGACTATATGATGCATTCTTTGCTGATCAAGATGAATTTGAGCGCTTATATGTGACTTATGAGCAAGATGAAACTATCCGTAAAACTAGCGTCAAAGCGGTTGAACTGTTTTCATTGATGATGCAAGAACGCGCCTCAACTGGCCGTATCTATATTCAAAACGTAGACCATTGTAATACGCATAGCCCATTTGATCCTCAAGTGGCACCGGTACGTCAATCTAACCTTTGTTTAGAAATTGCATTACCAACCAAGCCATTGAATAACATCAATGATGAAGAAGGCGAAATTGCGCTCTGTACGCTATCTGCCTTTAACTTAGGCGCGATTGATAGCCTTGACGAGTTAGAAGAGCTGGCAGTATTGGCTGTACGTGCTCTGGATGCGTTATTAGATTATCAAGACTACCCGATCATTGCTGCGAAAAAAGGTGCAATGGGTCGTCGTACGTTAGGTATTGGCGTTATCAACTATGCTTATTATTTAGCTAAGCATGGCGTGCGCTATTCTGATGGCAGTGCCAATAATTTGACACATAAAACGTTTGAAGCCATTCAATATTATCTATTGAAAGCCTCTAACGAGCTGGCAAAAGAACAAGGGGCT
Source organism: Providencia sp. 2023EL-00965 (assembly GCF_033550225.1). NCBI lineage: Bacteria > Pseudomonadati > Pseudomonadota > Gammaproteobacteria > Enterobacterales > Morganellaceae > Providencia > Providencia sp. 2023EL-00965. Next base: position 20,715 of record NZ_JAWUEH010000012.1, read on the forward strand.
TGCCCTTGGTTCAATGAAACCACTTATTCACAAGGTATTTTACCAATCGATACCTATAAAAAAGAGTTGGATAAACTGACCAATGAACCTCTACATTTTGATTGGGAAACATTGCGTAAAGATATTCAACAATATGGGCTGCGTAACTCAACATTGTCTGCGTTGATGCCATCTGAAACATCATCACAGATTTCTAACGCAACGAATGGTATCGAGCCACCTCGTGGTTATATCAGTATTAAAGCATCGAAAGATGGTATTTTACGCCAAGTTGTTCCTGATTATGAGAATCTGAAAGGCGCTTATGAGTTATTATGGCAAATGCCTTCAAACAGCGGCTATTTGCAATTAGTCGGTATTATGCAGAAATTTATCGATCAGTCGATCTCTGCCAATACTAACTATGACCCAACGCGTTTTACCACTGGCAAAGTACCAATGAATCAATTGCTAAAAGATTTATTGCTCGCCTATAAGTTTGGTGTGAAAACACTTTACTACCATAACACCCGTGATGGCGCGGAAGATGTTCAAGGTGATCTGGAAGAAGTTGTTGAGTCAGCTGATTCAGATTGTGAAGGCGGCGCGTGTAAAATTTAATAGGAATTGTCATGTCACATACATACACAACCTTCTCTCAAAAGAGAAATGACCAATTGCTGGAGCCGATGTTTTTCGGCCAGCCTGTTAACGTAGCTCGCTTTGATCAGCAAAAGTATCCGATTTTCGAAAAGTTAATCGAAAAACAGCTTTCGTTTTTCTGGCGCCCAGAAGAAGTTGATGTTTCACGCGATCGCATTGATTACAATGCACTGCCTGATCATGAAAAGCATATTTTCATCAGTAATTTGAAATACCAAACGCTGCTTGACTCTATTCAGGGTCGCAGCCCTAACGTAGCACTGCTGCCTTTGATTTCAATTCCTGAATTAGAAACTTGGATTGAAACTTGGGCATTCTCAGAAACTATTCATTCACGCTCTTACACTCATATTATTCGTAATATCGTGAATGACCCGGCACTGATTTTCGATGATATCGTTGAAAATGAAGAAATTCTGAAGCGTGCTCGTGATATTTCAGCGTACTACGATACACTGATTGAAATGACTAATTATTACCATATGTTTGGTGAAGGCACTCACACCTGCAATGGTAAGCAAATTACGGTGTCATTACGCGCTCTGAAAAAACAGCTGTATCTGTGCCTAATGAGTGTTAACGCACTGGAAGCCATTCGCTTCTATGTCAGTTTTGCTTGTTCATTTGCTTTCGCAGAGCGTGAACTGATGGAAGGTAATGCTAAAATCATCAAATTGATTGCCCGTGATGAAGCATTGCATCTCACTGGTACACAGCATATGCTAAATTTACTGCGTTCAGGTCAAGACGATCCTGAAATGGCAGAAATTGCCTTAGAATGTGAAGATGAATGCTATAAACTGTTTGTGGATGCGGCTGAGCAAGAAAAAGAGTGGGCTGAATACTTATTTAGCGAAGGCTCAATGATTGGCTTGAACAAAGACATTTTGTGTCAATATGTTGAATATATCACCAACATTCGTATGCAAGCTGTTGGTTTAAAACTACCATTCGAAGCACGTTCAAATCCAATTCCTTGGATCAATGCATGGTTAGTTTCTGATAACGTTCAAGTTGCGCCACAAGAAGTTGAAGTCAGCTCCTATCTGGTCGGTCAGATTGACTCTGAAGTCAATACTGATGACCTGAGTGATTTTGAACTCTAATCATGGCTAGCCATAAAGTCACCCTGCGGCTTTCGCAGGGTGTGCAAGTCCCCTACCATACCGAGATCCACACTAGCTTGCTCGATGCACTTGAAGACAGCCGTATACCTGTCGAGTTTCAATGCCGAGAAGGTTACTGTGGTTCATGCAAGGTCATGCTTCTAAAAGGGAAAGTGGGTTATAAACAAAAGCCTTTGGCCTTTGTCCAAAATGGAGAAATCCTACCTTGTTGCTGCCACCCTCTTTCTGATATTGAAATCAATCAATAAGTAGCACACTGACAGAACCAAGTAAAAAAGTGTTTGATTGTCACCGTTGTACTATTCATCGAGCAGTCAAACCTTTCTTGAGCACACGCTAAAAAAACAGCAAAAATTTTGTTTGCGTCATATTAGAGCCCTCATCATAACACCACTTTTAGCCTAATAAGTAGAGCACTTATCTTCACAAGTTTGAAGATAAGTGCTCTTTTCACTTTAGCTATTTTGAAGTTAAAAATTGAAGAAATTGCCAATTATTCTATTTTTTATATACAAGTCACAGGAACCCAACTTTGCAGGCATTCAAAATCGCTACGCAATTGCTCTTTATTTTCATTAGTGAAGATGAGGATGCCAGCAGTATCAATAAGTGAACGCGAATTAACAACATCACCAACTTTAATATGCCAGTCTATGTGCCATTCACTTATTAACTTCGGCTCATTTAAACTGGTAACAATTCCATGACCCACAGGTAGTAATGCGCAAACAACATTATTTTGTATATCAGGATGTATGCTTTCTAATGCTGATGAGCCCGCTGTTTGTAGCAAAGTAGCATCAATAAGATTAATGTGACTATTTTGGGTGTGAAACGGTACACCTATCCCCCCTGGAACTCGAGCAGCAATTTCAAGAAAAATAATATCTTGTGAATCTTCTTTGATAAATAATTCATGATGGGTAGAGCCGTTTTGAAAGCCCAACTCGGTAATCAATGTCTGATTAAATTCAAATAACCGCTGGTATTGAATGCTGTCTGTCACGGGATAAACTGAGAGTGGTTTTCCCATAACAAAATCAAAATTACTGCATCCTAATTCTAATATTCCACAAAATACAACTTTACCATTTTGAATAAATGAGTCGCATTGATACATTTTTCCACAAATAAACTCATCTATTTCATAAGAAAATGTGTGTTCATCAATGTTTATCATTTCTTGGGCTTCTCGTAAATCAAGCTCTGAATTGATTATTTTGACATTAAAGCTTCCAGCACCTGAAGTTGGTTTAATGATCATTCTCTCGCCAAGAGCTTCTTTTAGTTCGTGATAATAATTATGAATATTTTCATTCAGTAATTGTATATCTAGCTTTTGATGTTTGGGTACTGAGTTGGGAAAAATAGCACTCACACATTGTTTCATCAATAATTTATCACGGAACTTCAATACCATTTCCGTATGATCTCCATCGATATCAAATGCTAAACGTACTTTTGCTGCGGTTAATACATTATCTTCTTGCTGACAAAAAATAGCGACATCTTCAGCTGAGCCTACTAAAGCGATTTCTTGTTTTACAATTTCAGAGACTTGTTCGAAATCCAATTCAGGACGTAAACTTTCTGTCACGGCCCCACTGACATGATAAATTTTTGCTACTTTTCTAGCCAAAAGTGGATGCGCTACCTCGCTATGTTCAATAACTAAAACTAAACGAATTTGTTGAATTAATTGAGTGAGTACAGCTTCAGAAGCAAATTGTAAATAAGACTGAGAAAGAAGTATGACAGTTTTTTTCATAGTAATAACCCCCTATTAGAATAATTAACATTCATTCTGTATAACAAACGACTATTTTGGATATCATGGCTAGGTTTAATAGCATAGCCACGATGAAGTGTGAGTAGGTTGTCCCAAATAATAATATCGTTTGGGCTATAATGATGTTGATAAAACTGGGAATTCTCGATAATGAAATCTTCTAATTCATTCAGTAATTTCAATGAAACTTCTTGGGATATTTCATCAAAGCAAAAAGCAGTACCTGAGATAGCAAAAAGAGATTGTTGTCCTGTATATGGATGGACTTGCACTAAATTGTGTATTGCAGGAGCAAGGGTCATTTGTTGATCACTGGTTAACAATTGATTTGGTGCAGATGGATTTAATATTGTCCTCCGGTTACCAAAAGCATGGTGCACTCTAATATTATCTAATGATGTTCCACAAATACTTTCAATTTTTATTACTAAATCAGAATTTAGACGAAGAACATTAAGTGCATCAACCATATCTATAAATTGAGTATAACCACCATAAATAGGTTCCCTTAAAGACATTAATGCTGTCGCAATACCGAGACTAGGTTTATAAGACATATCTGTATGCCAGTATGTTCCGCCATCTAAAATACCTTCCTGCTCACCTTCTGGATTAATATAATTAGATATTCGAATAATATCTTTATAACCATCAACAGAAAAATTTTGTAAAACATGATATTCAGGTTCCCCTATTGATAACATTAATCGGTGATAATCCTCCAATGATATCTTTTTATCGCGTAATATAAGTACTTTTCCAACATGAAGTAGAGAATTTAAATAATGAGTGGCCTTATCATTAAATATTTCATCAAATTCATAAATTTCATAAATAAAATTATCTAATAACATCTTAACTTTCATACTCCACCTTATTCATGGTATTAACCGATTTTGCGCCAGCTAATGTACCTGCAACATATAATCCGGCAATAGATGTTCGCCCTAGTTCATTTGATATATATCCATAACTATTTAATTTTAATTGGGATAGATCATTAGGAGGTAGAGTACATGAAACACCTATAGCTGAGATAAATAATGTACTCTGGGAAGAGATTAAAAGTGTTTTTGTGTTATCACTATCTATATCTGAAAAAAGTTCAGAGTATGAAATATCAGCAATATGAATTTTATTTTTTACTTTCTCTATTTTTACAGATAAATATTCCCCATCAGAAAATATAGATGAATAAATCAAAAATGATAACCGAATCTTATTTTTAGTAGTATGACTTTTCCATATGTTTTCAATTGTAATTTGACTTGAGGCCCTAAGTGCAAATCTATCCGTAGTTTCCTGAGGGAATAAGCCCAGATATTTCTTCGCTAAAATTGTCGTATTTAATTTATATGAAGCGGCAATATTGGCTAGTTGAAAAGCAGTATTACCACCACCTAAAATTACGACTTGATTATATTTATTAATATTATGACTATTTTGATTGAATAATTTATAAGCTGAAAAGCAACTTATATGTGGTAATAAGGAAAACGTATCAGGAATTTCTTTTGATATAATGCCCGTTGCTAAAACCAATCCTTGCGAATAATAAATTGTCTTACCAAATTGATTTTCCACTAGACATTTAAACTTATCTTTATATTTAGTAAACCAAATAACTTTTCCAATAATAATCTTAACAGGAAGAGCATCGATAACCCGCTTAACATATTGCACATATTCATTTGCAGTAGGGGTCATCTCAACGCAAGACATACAATCAACTAAAGACAAATTAGTATCATGCAGATATAATTCATCGTAATAAGATTGAAGTCTTTTCTCTCCCATAATTTCCATACAACCACCGATTTGTTCAGTGATAATAGTAACATCTTTACCTAAAGAGCAAAGTCTTGATGCCTCTATTGCAGCTGAAGGGCCACCGCCAATAATAATGAAAGAATCCATATATTAAATCCTTAAAAATTAGATGACATCAAACGCTGGTATGCAGAATCAATAACAGAACTATTTAAAGCAAATGAAAATCTCAACCAATTAGTGTCTTTATTGTAAAAAAAATCATTAAGAGGTAACGGAGTTATCCCTAAATTTAAGGTAAGAAAAATAGCTTGCTCGATAGCAGGTTTATCGGAAAGTCTAGGATGGGATGCCATAATGAAATGCCCACCATTAGGTTTAATTAAATTAAACCCCGCATGAAATAAACCTTCATACAACTTTATTGCTCTTTTATGGTAGAGTTGAGATACACAACTTAGCGTAGAAGAAGAAACCACTTGCATCACCCTTAACGAAGCTCTCTGCAACAATTCAGGTTGACAGTTAGACATATGTTTATGAATTATGAGAGCTTGTTCTAATAACTTCGAGGTTCCAACAAGCCATCCAACCCTAACCCCAGTAGCAGCAAAACTTTTTGATACAGAACCTGCAATCAGAATATTACGTTGAGACATATCTAAATAAGGAGTTAACTCTTCAGTGAAATTGAAATGACGATAGACGTCATCAATTAAAATAGCACAACCTGTGGTATCTTGAATTAACCATAATTGCTGCCAATCATTAGCTGTAAAAACAGCACCTGATGGATTGTGAGGAGTATTGATTAGAATAATACTTTTAGAATTAGCAACCTGTTTCAGGAGCATCCAATCTATAATTAGTTTTTCCGTATTTCTCCCCATCAAAATGGGTTTAAATTTAAGATGAGCTAATTTAGCTAAACCTATATAGTAGGAATAAAAAGGTTCCATTACAATAAGATCAGAATAACCATTTTTACTCCATGCATATAATCCACACAATAATGCTTCAGTACAACCAGAAGTAATGATTGCATCATCGAATGCGTTCAAAAAAGTACTCTTCAGTAACATCTGAATAAGTGGCAAGTATCCTACAGATGGCTGATATTGCCACATATTTAGGTGTGAGTTCTTTATAGCTTCATCCCATAAGTTATCATAAATATTGTCAGGAATTCCTTGTGAAAGATTTAGCGAATTATTTTTCTTAGCAAAATAAGACATATATTCAAAAATACTTACTGATGAATTACTATTCTTTATCATTAACTCACCTTTTTATTTTTAGCGTCAGTAAATTAACAACACTATCATGTATATCAACTTATGTAATAAAAGACTTTAAATTATCATTTTTAATTAAAGTCTTTATAAGCATAATCTTTATTTGTAGTAGCCAATCTATTGAGTCCGCTCCAAAAATTATTAAGAGACTCTAACACTTGACGTGCTCCCTCTATTATTTCCATCTTAGAATCATCATTTTTTGCAGCAGCTAGCATTGCTTCTTGTATCCAATCAACATGATTACACTCAATTAATATATGTAAATAGAAATAATTGTAATCTTCATGTTGCCAACCTTTATATAAACGAAATCCTTCATAAAGATTAACTATCATAGGAAAACCAAATTCCTCTATAACATAATGTGCACCTAATGCATAATTAGGTGATTCAAATAAAAAAAGTCGATTTAAATTTTCAATTAAATCTTTAGTCTCTTGATTATAGTCAGCATTTTCGTAATCATCTAAACTAATACCAATAGCAGTTAATACCTTTTCAAACATAATGTAGTGAGCATCCCCTTTACCATCACCTAACTCAGAAACTACAGTACGACAAATTTTCAATCGAATTAATTCATCACTTACTCTAGGAGCTAGCCCTGAAAGAATTCGTGGAAAAGTTCGAATATAATAATAGTATTGTTGAAATATGGTTTTAACTATATCAAGGGGTAATATTTCTTTCTGAAATGTTTTATAAAAATCATTTTCATTTATTCTTGAAGAAGTTATCATTTTTCGTATTTCATCTACTAGATTAGCATTCATTTTAACTCCTTATTTTATTAAAAATATATTTAGTCATATACTATAAATAATTAAAATTACAGGTAGGCAATAAGCGAAGATAGACAAAGAGAATAAATGAACTCTATGATTCAATTCGCTGAGTATAATCACCCCCTCTGAAACTTGAAGTATAATGAGCATAAACCTATGCTTTAAACTTCATTAATATATTACTAATAATTAATGATATACTGACTAAACCAATTAGAATAGGAACCCAGACGTTACCCCATGGAGCTACAATATATTCAGTTGCAAGTGCAACTACAGGAACTAATGGGGTTATAATAGAAACGCGTGCAGCACCTAATTTTAAAATTGCATGTTGTAATAAGTATACAGGAATAACAACAAAGACGATTGAAAGAAATACTAATTTTGACAAGGTATATAAATCAGTTGCGACTATAGTGAATAACTGTTCTTGAGCTAACGCGCTCGTGACTAAAAGTAAAATAACAAATCGAGTAGTTAAAACATGTAATGTTGTCACCCCGATAACTTTCATTATTTTTGCTGAAAGGAAGATATAAATACCACCTGTACATCCAGCAATAGAAGCAAGAATAACGCCATCTAAGACCATTTGCGTGTTGTTATAATGAAGATCTTTATTAAAATATAATCTAGCCACTATTAGCGCAAAGATAGAAGTTGCAATGAGTAGCGGACCCATGACTTGTAGCCAACCATTATTTCCTTTAAATAACCCTAACAGCATAACGACGATGGGTACCCATCCCTGATAAATAGCAGATTCGACAGATGCCTCAATCCTTTGTAGTGCCATGAACATCAATAACCAACTAAATAATGTTAAAATGTTTAACCAAAAAACCATAAGTTTATTTTCCATAATAAACCCTATAGTTTTCTGCTTTTTGATAAAAGAAAATATAAGAAAGATTATTTGTGCCACTAGTAATGTGAAGAATGTTAACGTTGTTCCTTTAATTTCAGAAAAACTCATTGATACCCATACTGAAGAGATAGACGTAAACAAACAGTAAAGTATGATAAATATCCAACCTGAACTACTCGATAAATAAAACCAATTAATATGATGATTATTATTCATTCTGAGTACCAAATATTAAATAAAGTCACGATAAATACAGGTGACAAGTGAATAGAACCTCATCTCCTATAAAATACATTATCCATATGAATTACAATACAATTCCGAATAACTCTAATAATTTATTAAAAGATTGTGATTGCCTGTTTTTTTACATTTTAATCTTACGTATTTTTCCATATAAGAAAATATATTTAGCTGCCTGCATTTATTTATTTTTTAAATAAACAATACTCATCAACACCTTATTGAATGCAGTATGTATTTTATTAATTTTTATAATTTATAGTATCTATTAGATTTCGGTTACTTTGATGACAAAGCAAATACATTAATGAACTCACTGTTAATTTAATATAGCATGACATTTCTAAAATTGATGAATTTTATTATTATTAAAAAATAAAAATAACGATATTTTAGTTATGAACCAAAGTGGTGCATTTATCTTATAGGCTAAATTTATAATAGAATGATATTAAAACGCTTTATCTCATCATGAATAATATCAATTTCCACAGTGCAATCAAAACCCTATATAGTAATATTATCGCTATTGCTGAGACTTCAAAAACGTTCGCTAAGTAAAATAACCATTTTATCATTTAGCTTTCTACGCATTAGGCTGCTGTATGCAATGAATAAACAATACGTTTTTTGTCATCAGAAAAAGGATATCAGTGGATTTAATATGTTAGGATCTTAGGCTGAGCCTTTCATCATGCACATTGTTGACCTACAAAATAAGCACTCTTTATAACCCACTGATTCTATTAACATCATTTAATATTATACTTTGCTATACAGATAAGTTTAATGCTCATAAGATATTCCGCAAGCAGGATACATTACATATCCGTTTTATATACAGTGAATGACACGAAAAAGCTTGATTTGAGAAATGAGTTAAAATAGCTTGTTCATAAAATATTATGGCGACTGTATGCTGTCAAAAATATATGACAGAATGATCAGAATATATATTGGATGTGAATACGCGTTATAATGAAAATCTCGAAAGTAAAGAGATGCCATTCAAATCAATCAATTTATCAAAAAATTAAATGACTACCGTAAAATATCATTTATTCAACGGTAGTCTGACATACTCATATCACTTTAGAAGTGATTATTTTATGCATTATAGGTAGCCGTACAAACCTGCAAATACCCAGCCAAACACACAAGAAACACCCACACCAATCAAACCCGGTAAAATGAAACTGTGGTTAATCACAAATTTACCAATCCGAGTTGTTCCTGAACGGTCAAATTGAATGGCAGCAAGATCGCTCGGGTAAGTTGGTAAAATATAATAACCATAACAAGCAGGCGCAGATGCAATAATATAGGCGGGATCAACACCAATACCTAACGCAATCGGCACCACCGCAGCTAATGCTGCCGCTTGTGAGTTAACAAATTTAGAAACTAATAATAGAATGACTGCGTAAGCCCATGGAAAATCTTTTACTAATGCGCCAAGGGTGCCTTTTATCTCATCCATATGTGCGCCGAACATGGTTTCTGCCATCCATGCGATACCATACACCGCAACAATTGCTATCATCCCTGAACGGAATACTTCGTTTTTAGATATTTGCCCCGGGTTTGTTTTACAAATAATGATAATCAGTGCACCAGCCAACAGCATAAACATTTGGATCACGAGTACCATGGAAAGTGGCTTACCATTAACCAAAGGTCTTAATTCAGAAACTGCGCCCAAAATGGCAACAACAGCGATGGATGCTAAAAAAATCCACATCGCAACCCAATTAATTTTTGGTAATTTCTTATCAAGTAAAGTCGCGCTGTCACCATAAACATACTCATAGTTTTCTGGCACTGAGATGAATTTTTGGAATTCAGGATCTTTATCTAAATCCTTACCTCTAAACCAGCTAAAAATACCAATAGCCAGTATCCCGATCAGCGTAGATGGAATGGTAATTGCTAATAAATCTAAAAATTCTAATGATTTGCCATTAATAGTGACACCATTAAGCATCGCTACTAATGATACCACTGCAACAGAAACAGGACTGGCGATGATCCCCATTTGTGCACCAATGCTACTGGCCGCCATCGGTCTTTCTGGACGGATATTATTTTTGATCGCGGCATCATAGATAATCGGTAAGATGGTATACACCACGTGCCCTGTACCACACAAAATGGTTAAGATACATGTCACAAAAGGTGCCACAATAGAAATGTATTTTGGATTTTTACGTAGTAGTCGTTCTGCAATTTGCAGCATGACATCCAAACCGCCTGATGCTTGTAAGGTTGCTGATGCGGCAACAACAGCAATAATAACAAGCATAACATCAACAGGCGGTTTTCCAGGCGGTAGACCAAAACCAAACACCAGTATTACCAACCCAACACCACCTAACAGCCCTAATGCCATCCCTCCTTTTCTTGCTCCGTAGAACAAGCAGACAAGAATAATGGCGAGTTGTATCAGAAAGTCCATAAGTTCATCCTTTAATTAATGTTTATCTACATTATCAGGATGAAAGATTGGCAAATTGTTGATTTATATTAATTAGTAAAAGAATTTAATCTTATTTTTCAATGCGATTTCGGCATTACATCACAATATTTATCTTAAGTTACTGTCATACTGTTCTGTTAAGTTAAAATATCCATATAAATCAGTCGATTAATAAAGACATGTTAACATTATAAACCATATACATTCACCTTTAATGATCTAATTTCATAACTCTAATTAATTAGTTACCTAAAACTATTCGCCGTTATTTTCATCACTTAAGTTCAATAAACCCCACCATCGTAAACATATGTTTACATCAAATGTAATTTAGATTTGACAGAAAAAAGCAGATCGCATAATCTGCACAGCTTATTAATCTATGACTTTTAATCAGAGGAATTTGTGAAAAATCGCACGCTAGGTAGCGTTTTAATCGTTGCAGGAACAACAATAGGTGCAGGGATGCTGGCAATGCCACTAGCCGCTGCGGGTGTCGGTTTCACAGGTATCGTTTGCTTACTTGTAGGCTTATGGATGTTAATGAGTTATACCTCATTACTGTTGGTTGAAGTTTATCAACATAATCCACCTGATATGGGTTTAGGCTCTATCGCTAAAAAATACCTAGGTCCAATAGGCCAAATCGTCACTGGCCTTAGCATGCTATTATTAATGTATGCACTCACGACCGCTTATATTGGCGGTGCAGGCGTATTAATTTCCGACAGTCTTTCGTCTTGGTGGAATATTCAAATTTCAACCGAAAGCGCAATCATTCTATTTACCGTGATTGGTGGTGCGGTAGTTTGTATCGGTACCCATTCTGTCGATTTTATTAACCGCTTACTATTTACTGCTAAAATTATTTTTCTGGTAATTATGTTAGCCGTTATGATGCCTCATGTTGAATCTGTCAACTTAGCGTCGATGCCTGTCGAGAAAGGGATGCTCCTAGCCGCTGTTCCTGTGATTTTTACCTCTTTTGGTTTTCATGGCAGTGTGCCTAGTCTAGTTAATTACATGAATGGTGATGTACGTAAATTACGTCTCATTTTTATTACAGGAAGCGCGATCCCTCTGATCGCCTATATTCTGTGGCAAATCGCCACATTAGGTTCAATCCCATCTAGCACCTTTTTAGGTATTTTGGCTCAAGAGGCTGGACTTAATGGTCTATTGACGGCAATCCGAGATGTCGTCGCAACACCACGAGTCAACATTGCAGTGAGCCTGTTTATGGATCTTGCTCTCGCCACTTCATTCTTAGGAGTCGCACTCGGCTTGTTTGATTATTTAGCTGACTTATTCAAGCGTAGTAATCATTTCTTTGGTCGGATGCAAACGACGTTATTAACCTTTTTGCCACCACTACTTGCCGCATTATTTTTCAGTAGTTTTGTGCAAGCGTTAACTTATGCAGCAGTGGCATTGTCAGTATTAGCACTGATCATCCCTGCATTATTAACCATGCGAGTCAGAGCAACAGAAAAGCCCACGGACAAACCTCACTATCAGGTCAAAGGTGGTTCGGCTGTTTTAGGTGTTGTGCTACTTTGTGGTATCGCTGTGATTGTGATCCAATTTGCTATTGTGGCCGGTTTTTTACCTAATGTAGGTTAAATATCTCTCCCATAAAAAAACCTGTACCGTTAATAAAACGGTACAGGTTTTTTCTTTTAGAACAGATTTATTAGAAACTTAAACCTGCACCAACATACCAACCATCAGCAATTTTGTTGTTTGGGTTGTTGTGATTACCTTTAATATCGATGATACGGTAACCTGCATCAACGGATAAAGGTTTAAATACCGTGTAACGAGCACCCACTTTTGCTTCAGTATAAGCATCACTACCCGAAGTTAACGAAGCAGGCGCACCATAAGCTTCGCCATAGATATTTAATGAAGGTAGAGCTTGCCAGCCTAAACCTGCACCAGCCGCTAGTGCCATACCGTTTTTATTATCTTCAGGAGATAAATATAGCGCTTTACCGCCAACATAAGCAGAGAATGGCCCCAGTGGTAAACCAAAAGTTGCACCTAAGCTACCCATTTGACCGTTATGATCACTGCGCGCCCATGAACCATCAAATGCTAGGCCAGAACCTTTAGTACCAATACCAGCGCTTAATTCAGTATAATGTTCACCTGCACTTGCATTTACCGAGATTGCTTGTGCTGTCCCAACAAACATCAGTGATGACGCCGCAGCAGCAGCGAGAAATAATCCTTTACGCATATTATTGCCCCATAAATAGAAGTTATAGTAATAATATTACAATATATAATCACTATTCTCAGCAGTTATTACTGTTTTTTACTTTATGATTACTAAAAAACAACCAATAACTACTGAAATGAGTATCACTTAGCTCAAGCCAATCTCTATTTATAATCATTTTTAATTAGTTATCACAGCAATCGATACGACAAATTAGTTATACTTCAACCAATCAACTATAATCGAATGATAATAATGCATAATTTATCAATTTATATGATATAAACTGCATTAAAAGGATTTATTGGTTTTATTGTCTATAACTCACTGGAGAGTATTGTGATGAAAAAGAAAGGCCTCACGACTGCGTCTGGCGCACCTGTTGTCGATAATAATAATGTAATGACCGCTGGCCCACGTGGCCCAATGTTATTGCAAGATGTTTGGTTCTTAGAGAAATTGGCTCACTTTGACCGCGAAGTGATCCCTGAACGCCGTATGCATGCTAAAGGTTCAGGTGCATTTGGAACTTTCACCGTAACTCATGACATTACCCGCTATACCCGCGCTAAAATCTTTGCTTCCGTTGGTAAGAAAACCGATATGTTTGCACGTTTTTCAACAGTCGCAGGTGAACGAGGCGCTGCTGATGCTGAACGCGATATCCGTGGTTTTGCACTGAAGTTCTATACCGAAGAAGGGAACTGGGATCTGGTTGGTAATAATACCCCTGTTTTCTATTTACGTGACCCTCTAAAATTCCCTGACTTAAACCACGTAGTTAAACGTTGTCCGTATAGCAATATGCGCTCAATGGCTTATAAGTGGGATTTCTTCTCTCACTTACCTGAATCTCTCCACCAGCTAACCATTGATGTCAGTGACCGTGGTTTACCACGTAGCTATCGTAATATGCATGGTTTTGGTAGCCACACCTATAGCTTTATCAATAATGATAATGAACGTTTTTGGGTTAAATTCCATTTCCGCTGCCAACAAGGCATTGCTAACCTAATGGATGAAGAAGCCGAAGCCATTATTGGTAAAGATCGTGAAAGCTCACAACGAGACCTGTTTGATGCGATCAACAAAGGTGATTACCCACGTTGGAATTTGCAGATCCAAATTATGCCAGAAAAAGAAGCATCAACAGTACCTTATAATCCATTTGACCTCACTAAAGTTTGGCCACATAAAGATTATCCACTGATTGATGTTGGTTATTTTGAATTAAACCGTAACCCTGCCAATTACTTCTCGGATGTTGAGCAAGCTGCATTTAGCCCAGCGAACGTCGTTCCAGGTATTGGTTTCTCACCTGATAAAATGCTGCAAGGTCGTCTGTTCTCATATGGTGATGCACATCGCTATCGCTTAGGTGTTAACCACCATCAGATCCCTGTTAATACCCCACGCTGCCCGTTCCATAATTACCATCGAGATGGTGCAATGCGTGTTGATGGCAATAGTGGTAATGGTGTGACTTATGAGCCAAACAGTGCTGGCTTATTCCAAGAACAGCCTAATTTCAGTGAACCACCACTGACGATTGAAGGCGCTGCTGACCATTGGAACCATCGTGAAGATGAAGACTACTTTAGCCAGCCTCGTGCTTTATATGAATTACTGGATGATGCAGAACATCAACGCATGTTCAAACGCCTAGCAGGTGAATTAATTGAAGCGTCTGAAGAAACACAAAAACGCCAAATTGATTTGTTTAAAAAGGTGCATCCTGAATACGGTGCAGGTGTTGAAAAAGCGCTTAATGCACTTAAATAACGTTAGATAAAAATTAAGTTCGGGCTCTATGCTCTAAATAGTTCGAGATGCAGGAAGAAGACAAGCGAAGGCTGGTGAGCTGCATAGATAACTCTATGCCTCGGTGAGCGTAGCACGGTCATCTCCCTGCAACTTGAAATATAAAGAGTATATATTAGAGCCCTAATTATTTAACTCTCATTATTGATTGTATACCCAGTCTCTGACCTGCTTTCGAGAGACCTTAATGCCACTGCTTTTTAACTGACTTTCAAGTCGATAGAAATGTACAGGAAATTGATATGGCGTGAGTTTGTCTTTTAACCAATCCGCAATCTCACTTAATATCTGTGTCTCGCTGACATCCACCACTGCCACTCCTCGTTGCCCAAATTCTTTATCATCAATTGGTATAATAAAGCTCTGTTTTACCGCAGGATGGCTATTAATAACGGCTTCAATATCTTCTGGTTGGACACATTCACCACCACTGATAAACAGATTATCTAATCGCCCAAGCACTTGATATTCACCATCAATATAAGCTCCTTTATCATTAGTTTTCAACCAACCCTCAAGCGTATTGAGTGGTTTTATTTTCCCATCAAACCAATAACCAAGGGCTTGGCTATGCGACTTAATTTGAATTTCATCGTCGACTAATCTGACTTGTTTACCACTAAGAGGCAGGCCGACCCCTTTTCTACCATCGGCACGTTTAGCACACACCGTTGAAGCCATTTCTGTCATGCCATAACCACTCCAGCAATCAATTCCTTTGCTTGCGGCTAAATCAGTTAATGATGTTGGTATTGTCGCACCACCTAACAAAACTTGTTTTAGGGTTAATGAACGAC
The DNA here is from genome assembly GCF_033550225.1 of Providencia sp. 2023EL-00965. Taxonomy (NCBI): domain Bacteria; kingdom Pseudomonadati; phylum Pseudomonadota; class Gammaproteobacteria; order Enterobacterales; family Morganellaceae; genus Providencia; species Providencia sp. 2023EL-00965. The sequence continues at coordinate 36,558 of NZ_JAWUEH010000012.1, forward strand.
TTTCTGTTTGCTCAAGCAGTCGCCATAATTGTGTTGGCACCAAAGAGGCATGACTGACCCCTTGTAACGATTCAATTAAACATGCTGATTTAACTGCTAATTTAGCGCCACGCAATAACCAACGCCATAAAATACCTTGCCCAGAAACATGAAATAACGGTAACGATAACAACCAACAATCATTCAATTGGTAGTCCATTGCCTGTAACACACCATTAGCGCTATCAAAATGCGCATACATACTATGCAGCGCCGCTTTAGGTAATCCTGTCGAGCCTGACGTTAAGATCAGGGTTGCGGGCTGTTCAATCATATGCTCAAAACATGGCAAATGGCTTATCTGCTGCGGATAAGAAGGATTCGTCTCTATAAATTGTAATTCGGGATATGAAAATAAATTGAGTAATCCATCATCAAAGTCAATAACGAAATCAATATCGAGGTGCGGTAATAAATCTTTCAGTAATAATTCAGGTTGTCGTGGATTCAGAGGTAACACCTTTGCACCACAACGTAATATAGCCAATTGGCTTAAGAGCAGTTGTGGGCTATTTTTCCCGCGTAAGATAACAGTCTGGCTATTACGTAGCCCCTGCTGATAAAAACACTCAGCAAGCGCGGTAATTTTTTCGGATAACTGCAACCACGTCAAAGCGCTATCATCCGTTAGCAATGCAATAGCACTAGGTTGTTGACTGGCCCAGTGCTGCCAAGGCCAGTCATTAAAACGTGTTAACTCTGCCATTCGATTGTTAATTCATCAAGCTGTGTAACCGGAAGTGAGCTATTAGGCCAAGTTCTAATTAATTGAGACTGAATTAAATCAAGTGTATCTAGCCCCGGTATCGTATGCGGTGTTAGCTGATGTGCGATACGAGCTAATTGTGTTAGCCCAAAGCTCGTTTCTATTGATGAGCTGATCACCGCTTGCAAACCATGTTGATGTGCCTCAGTCACCAATTGACGACAATAGGTTAAACTCCCCGTGAGCGTAGGCTTGATCACTATCGCAGCTACCCCTGCTTGCGCTTCGACTTTGAAATTAGCTTCTCTAACACTTTCATCCCACGCAATGGCAATACCCGTATCTGCGGCATATTGCAGTGACTCTTCCCGCGTTTTGCAAGGCTCTTCAAGAAAGTCGATGCGGTGACGATATTCAGGATTAACGTATTTCGCAAAACCCTCCGCTTTGGCTCTTGTCCAACTGCGGTTTGCATCAAGACGTAATTTCAAGTCAGGTACCGCTTCTAGCAGCAAGTTAGTGACCATACCGTCACGTACCGCTTCATACAACCCAACTTTGACCTTAGCAATCTTTTCACCTTCCATTGCATCAAGGCGTAAAATAAGGTCGTCAGGATCACCACTACACAGTGGCGCTTTACGGTAGTCTGCTTGCTCGGGTAGTTCACCTGATAATTCAGCTAAGGCACAGCTGCAACCAAAAGCAACCGATGGTAAAAGGCTATCTATCAAAGGCTGCCCACTTACCCACTCCGTCAACTTTTGTTTTGCTTCTTCGGTGGCTTCAGCTAATGTTTCTCGACTAAACTCAGGAAGGGGCGATATCTCTCCCCAACCTACGTTCTCCCCATCCTCTAAGCGAACCAGCAACCCATCACGAGTTTTTAGGCGTTGGTAACGCAGGATAACGCCTGCCTCCATCGGCAGGCTAAACGCGTAAAGTGTTGCCTTACGCATTATGGGTTACGCTTATATTTAGAGAAGTCAGGCGCACGTTTTTCATTAAAGGCATTACGGCCTTCTTGACCTTCTTCGGTCATGTAAAACAGCATAGTTGCATTACCTGCAAGTTCTTGTAAACCAGCTTGTCCATCACAATCTGCATTTAAAGCTGCTTTCAAACAACGTAATGCCATTGGGCTATTTTCTAACATTTCACGGCACCAACGCACTGTTTCTTTTTCCAGTTCAGCGTAAGGAACAACCGTATTCACCAGCCCCATATCTAATGCTTCTTGTGCATTGTACTGACGGCATAAGAACCAAATTTCACGAGCTTTTTTCTGGCCAACGATACGTGCCATGTAAGAAGCGCCCCACCCACCATCAAAGGAGCCGACTTTTGGCCCTGTTTGACCAAATACGGCGTTCTCTGCGGCAATCGTCAGGTCACACATCATGTGCAGTACGTGACCGCCACCGATGGCAAAGCCTGCCACCATCGCAACAACCGGTTTAGGGCAAGTACGAATTTGGCGTTGAAAATCCAATACGTTAAGGTGGTGTGTACCACTTTCATCACGGTAGCCGCCGTAGTCACCACGGATTTTTTGATCGCCACCAGCACAGAAGGCTTTTTCACCTGCGCCAGTCAAAATAATGGTGCCTACCGTGTCATCATAACGTGCATCAGACAACGCTTGGATCATCTCTTTCACGGTTTGTGGGCGGAATGCATTACGTACTTGCGGACGGTTAATGGTAATTTTTGCAATCCCTTCAGGTGATTTATGATACAGAATATCATCAAACCCCTCAGAGCAATCTTGCCATTCAATCGGAGCATAGAGCTTTTCTTCGCTAGGATAAATCATTATCAGGTTCCTTTAACCACAAAGTGATAAAAAATGGTGAAGCGCAGTTGCATAGTCATGCGGATTTTCACGATGAGCATTATGCCCTGCATTGTTAATTAGCGTAATCGGCAAAGCATATTGTTGCGAAACGCTTCGAAATTTTTGGTCTCGTTCGCCACAAAAATAGCGAAATGGTATCGAGAGCTCAGATAGCTTGTCGGCTAAAAAAGGTTGTTTGGCTAATGAGGTATTTTCTAAAATATTCGCAACCGATTGAGGATTGTTTTGCTGGCGTAATAATACTAATTGTTGGCGTTCATTAGCGGTTAAATGAGCAAAAACCGCTTGTTGATACCAATCATTTAGCACTATTTCAATCGGCTCAAAACGAAAACGTTGCGCCCATTGATGATCGTTTTTCTCTCTTTGAGCACGCAGAGCAACCTCATTTAGCCCGACATTTCCGCCTTCAATAATCAAACCACATAGCCCATCAGTCTGATAGTAACATGCATAGTGCATTGCTAAACGCGCACCCAATGAGTAACCAATAAGATAATATTGTGAAATACCATGATGTTGTATTACCTGAGCTAGCTGCTGATCAAAATCAGCAAAACCATGACAATCTATGGAGCTAGAGGCTCCGTGCCCCGGTAAATCTATACGCAGAGAGGGATAATTTGGACAGAGATCAACAATAGGTTGCCATTCATCAGCACTGCCTAGTAATCCATGTAGCCAAATCAGCCACGGTCCTGATTGGTGTTGATTATCACGGTAGGCCGCTAACATCAAAGGTTACCTACTTCATCAAGTAACTGTTTGAATGTGCGCGCCCCTTCATCGCTATCGACAACTAATTCGATCAATAACGTACCTTGTTGATTATGCCAAAACTGCTCAACAACATTGAGTAATGATAACCAATCTTTTGGAGCCTCATATTGCAAGCCAAACATCAAAGCCGCGTGCTGAAAATGAACGTTTTGTGGCATGCAGTAGTAATCTTGTCGTGTTTTTTCAGGCGTTGGCAGCATCGAAAAAATTTGCCCTCCATTATTGTTCACTACAATCAAAATGGTTGGAGCAGAAGGTTCTCGCAATAATGCTAAACTGTTGAGATCATACAGAGCAGAAAGATCACCAACAATGCCCAATGTCGGTTTTGCTGTTGCTCGTTGTACGCCCGCCATCGTGGCAATTAGCCCATCGATACCACTCGCACCTCGATTACTATAAACCGGATATTCAGCAGGTAATTGAGCAAATGCATCAATTAGCCTAACAATAAGGCTATTACCAACAAATAATTGCCCTTTTGGTGCCAAAAGTTGTGGTAGCTGATGCGCAACCGCAGCTTCAGAAAATTGATGTTGTAATTGCTCTGTGACGTGCTGTTGCGTACGTTCTGCTAATGCTAATAAACCATCACACCAAGTACCGCGCGGTTGTGCAGGATGTTCATCAAGCCAGCCTTTGATAGAACAGGTTAATTTTCGACCATAATGATTTGCTGGGTCAAGACGCCCTTGGATCGTATCAATGACCCAGTATTCTTGTGGATGGCATTGAGCCTGCCATTGAAGTAAGCGTTTACCGGTTAAACTTGAGCCAAATTGCACCACTAATTCCGCTTGCTTCAGCCAATCTTGAGCTTGAGGATGAGCTAACCAGAGATCTGCACATGGGTAAGGCTGCCCTGTTTGCGAAAGAACATCACCAATTAATGGCCAGCCAAGCATTTTAGCCCAGTCAGCAACGCGTTGGCCATCCTGTTCATTCATTCTACCGGCTATCACGACACCTTTTTTTTGGCGCCAAAAGTACCAATCTGAAATATGCGCAACGGTATTTGTTAAAGGTTCACTTAACCAAGGTAAATTTGAATGCCACCAATCACCTAACTGTTGTTGCCACTCATAGGCTCCGTCTGTCTCACCGTATAATGGCTCTGCAAATGGGCAATTAATATGAAATGCACCTTGGTGTAACAAGTTCATGCCATTATCAATAGCACTGACTAGCCATTTTGCAGAAATATCTTCTGTTGGCCTTGGCAACATCAAGCTTTGCGTAGGATGCGAAGCGAATATATGTGTCTGACGAATAGCTTGGTTTGCACCGCAATCAATGAGCTCTGGTGGTCGATCTGCGGTGAGAAAAACGATTTTTTCACCCGTTAAGCCTGCTTCAATCAAAGATGGATATAAGTTAGCCACTGCGGTGCCTGAAGTTACGATCACACCAACAGGTGCTAAACTCGCTTTTGCTAAACCTAATGCAAGATGCCCTAACCCTCTTTCATCAAAATGCGTGTGACAATGTAATTTGTTATTCTTTGCCGCAGTTAAAGTCAAAGGGGTAGAACGTGAGCCGGGCGCAATACAAATATGTTTCATGCCATGACGGGTCAGCGCTTCGATAATAATCTCAGCCCAACGCATATTAAAAACAGAATTCGACATAATAAGCTCAGTAAGTTATTTATTATCAACAAGTGTAATGCGCTTAATAAAAATTTCTTGATCTTAGAACAATTTTTAGTGAACTAATTGAAAGCAAAAGAAAATAACCATTCTATTAATAAGGATATTAATCCTGTTCAAGCAATGATTTTAAACCCGCAGCCTTGTTTTCAATTTCAATCCATTCTTGTTCGGGATCAGAATCGCTGACGATACCTGCACCAGAAAATAGCGACAATTTTTGATGTTCAATTTGAGCGCAGCGTAATGAAACTGCAAATTCACTTTTATTAAGACTAACGAAGCCTCCCGTTCCGGCATACCAACGCCGAGAAAAAGGCTCATGTTCAGTTAAAAATTGTCGTGCAACTGCGCGAGGTAAGCCACACACTGCTGCGGTAGGCTGTAATCGTTGAAGGCATTCGCTATCTGATGAAGAGATCAGCGTTGCCGCAATCGAACGGTATAGATGTTGGATCTTACGTAAGCGAATTATTTTCGCTGGAGAGACGTCAATTCCTGTGACAATACCTTGTAGTTGTTGGCAAATATCATCAACGACAACTAAGTTTTCATGCTGGTTTTTACTGTCTTCCATCAACCATTTTGCATTTTGTGCCGCAATATTGTCATCCATATCATTAGCGACGGTACCTGCTAATGCCTCAGAATTTAATTGGGTTCCTTGACGCAAATACAGGCGTTCAGGTGTAGATGATAAAAAACCCGACTGTTTATCAAACGCCATCATAAAGTGATAACATTGATGATTCACTTGTTGGCTAGCCAATAAAAATTCAGCCACTGATACGGATTTTGACAAAGTGAGCTTAGTCTCCCGCGCCATCACCACCTTTTCCATATGGCCAGATTTCATGCGGGTAATTGCATCGCTCAACAATTCACACCATTGTTTTTTTTCTGGTGAATGCTCATAGCTTATGATTCGTGCATCTAAAGGAAGAACTGATGATGTAACAGGTTTAAGCTGCTTTAGAAATTCTATCGCAGCCAAGCGATCCTGTTCCCCCACGATATTAATAGTGATGGTGATTGATGAACGTTGACGAAAAATTTCTAAACGCGGTAAAAAATAATAAGCTGCATTCTGTTTATCAGCTTTTGTGATGCCATCGCCAAATGCATTCCAGCCATTTAGCCCCCATAGACGCATATCAGGGTAATCTGCATTAGCGGAGAGAAAAGCTTCTGCTGCATCAATATCATTAAATTCACATGCAGTGCCAATTGCACTACATTCATCAGTACCAGTACGCTGATACCAATAAAATTGTGGGTAGCAAGGCTGTTCAGATAGCCATTCAAGCCCTGGAAAAGCTGATTGCCCCTCAACTTTCCAGCATAAACGAGTCAAATTTTGATTATTCAATACCAATTCTGACAGTTGTTGAAGAATTCCAGTTACTAAATTATCTATTTTTTTATATGCCACTTTAGATCCCTACTGCCATCCCCACAAAGACTGTAGGTAATTATATAGTGCAATATAATTTATTGACACATTCATTATTCCTGACAATAGGTGTTACCAATAAAAAAATCAAATTTGCTTTAACAATAGCTTCCTATTTTATCAACAAGATATAGTCTATCTATTTGTATATTATGGCTAAATTTAAAATTGAATCTCTTTGATTTATATCAAATTTCATCACTAACTTAGCATTTATTACCCCAATAAACATGAAAATACGATGACTAATTAATACGCATATCGTAATAAGAATGAGCATTAACCTCCCCTAAATCAAATTAAGTTATCACTATTAACAATTTTGACAACGCTAGCGATTTACACAATTCAAATAAATCTCAATTATGTTGAGATAAATTATTCAGTGGATGAAGAAAAAATAGACATTTTCATTTTTAAATTAAAATAATAGAGATCTGAGTTAAGTATCACTAACTATATTATAATATATACAATACTCTATTGATTGATTGGAAGTAAAATCAATGATGATTATATTAATACGTCAATTTCTAATATATATTCTCATATTTTATTATCTTCTATTCTACAAACATTCAAGTAGCTTAGTCACTACTCACTGGGTATAAATAAATCTAAATTAATACATTACGTCATAGAGCATAGAATATTAATGTTTTTCTATTTTATTTTAAATAATAAATAAAAAAACGATTCAAATACAAACTTAAAATATGACGAGTCGCTATGAGTTAAGAGATTATATACCTATTATATTAACCCGTTATTAAATTGGAAACCAATCATTATGAGTGATACAAACTATGATAAAATAATTGAAAAAGAAAATATAGGAAATGTAACGCTTGCATTATTAACTAACCAAGATCCTCTTTCTGCCCGTGCCCCCGGAATTTTCACTCAACTCGATCTTATCAATATTCATAAATACATCAACTTTGCATTAACATTACCCACTTCTTCTCACGATATCTTGTCATGGTTTAAAATTAGTAGCTCAGCAAACTTTCCGCTTGAAATCAGCCACCTCACAAATACTATCCAACTAATTAATAGTCATGCAAAAACTTGGGATAATGTTGAACAACAAGTAAAACAGCAAGCGATTAATCTATCATTAACTAGCCGAAATATTGTTCAAACAGGTAATCAAATAGTCGATTATATTAATCACATGCCAATTGTCCAACAAATAGCAAACAGCTTAGATGAACTCTCTGCGGAAGAACTACGAAATATAAGATATCAAAATGACGATCAACAGATTGCTACAGAATTACTCAGCATTCTAGGTTTTATAAAAGATGATATTTTAAATCAAGCAGATAAGACATCAAAGATAAAAAATATTATTTCTGATTTTCGAGTACATATTATCGGAGGGAATTTATCTAACAATCAAGAAGTCGATTCTTTACTTTTTAAAATTAAATCGATTTATATGCAATTAGATTCTACTGATGATACTCATACAGAATCTAATCTAATTGAAAAGATCTCAGCGCTTAAACACGAAGTGATGATCCTCGAAAAAGAATATAAACATTTTGTTAAACTCAGTTTTACAGGGCTTGCTGGTGGTCTTATCGGTTTAATCATCACAGGAGGAATATTTGGTAGCCAAGCAGAAAAAGTTCGCCACAGGAAAAATGGGTTAATAAATCAAATTAGTGAATTAAATGAACAAATTAACCGCGACCGTTTTATGAAGAAAACAATCCTTGATATTCAAATTAATCTACAAAAAATTGAAGGCCATTTTAAAGATGCCCGCTTAGCCATTGACCATTTAGATTATATGTGGCTCGTGATATTAACAGAAATTAACCAATCGATAGAGACATTCTCTCGTATCGATAATGCTGAAAATCTTCTTAAATTCATTGCCCGTTTTAAAAAAATTATCACTGCATGGGTCTCAGTTCAAATATATGCAGATCAACTAGTCGAACTATTTGATGTTCAGCTCACTAAATCTTCTCAGGTTTAATAAAGGTAATCATATGTATACTATTGCAACGACTCCTGTTTTACCTAAAATTGAAATTTATCAAGTAAGAATGCTAACTAATAAAATTAAAAATTATAATCAAAGCATTATTAATTATGACCCTATTATTTTCAATCAAATAAAAAGAATATCTAACCAAGCCAGTCATCTAAATGAGTTAGTTAGAAACTCACTCCCTATCATGAAATTAAAAACTCGCTACATCATAAACAGTACTATGTACAATAGTTTCGCATATCATGAAACAAATCAATATCAAAAAAGCCTCAATGAACTAGAAACCATCGAGTTTATTGATGACCTTGCTGATCTTAAAGATGAAATTATCAAATTAAAGACACCATTGCGTACAACTATCGATTTTCTATCAGTATTGGAACTTGATGAAATAAATCAACTAAAACACCATTATTATACTCAAAAGAAAGCAAATCTTTTAATATCCATTGAAAACAATAATAAAAAGATAGAAGAATTCACTCAAGATATGAATATTATTATTAAGGCTGAAGAAGTCATATTAAATTATCGACTTTCTGATATGTTTGATAAAATTTTTCCAGAGATTTCTGTCATTGAGTCAATGGATATCCCACCGTCAAAGAAAGATTTAATAAAATTAGCGATCGATTGTGCCAAACGTCTTTTGGTTATTATTGATAATGGCTTAGATTTCATGAAACTCGTTGATGCTCGATTATATTTAACCGACCAGTTATTTGTTTTAAGGGAACAAGCTAGAGAATATAGTGAACGTAGTAATAAACTGGATTATTTACTGACATTAGCCGGTGATGTCACGAAAATAGAAAAAAATAAAAACAGTATTATCGAAAACTTCCAACAGCTACAGAGTTATTTACAACAATGGATTGATTATATAAATCATTGTTTAAATGAAGAAATAATGGATATCCATAAAGCGATAAAATCTTGTAATACTTTTATGGATTTTATCCTTGAGACAGAATATCAATATCAGCGCCAATTAGCCGATTAAAAAAAAGCGGCTACTCAAAGGTAGCCGCTCTGTTTAGCAATAATCAACTGTATTAATTACAAACTAATTACTGCTAATGCACTTGAAGCGATATTGATCAGAGGCTGTGGCCATACACCCATTAGGATAACGATGATAGCGCAAATTGCTGCTACAACAGTACCAAAAGTGGCTTTTGCAGGGCCAGTATAACGATCTGCATGCTCTGCATCACGGCTATACAAGCTTGCCATAAAGCGTAGGTAATAGAACAAACCAATAGCGCTACCAACAACGACTGCACCAGTTAACCACCATAGTTCCGCATTCACCGCAGAGATAATCACATAGAATTTACCAATAAATCCTAATGTAATCGGCACCCCTGCTAAAGAAAGCATCATCACGGTTAGCACAGTGGCTAATACTGGCTTATGCCAGAACAGACCACGGAAAGCACTTATATCGTCTTGGTCATCACCACGGTACGGACTAGATACAATACTAATCACACCAAACGCACCTAAACTTGCAAATAAATAGCCTGCTAAATAAATAGCCACTGTCACTTGCGATGCAATTGGGTCAACGCGTAATGCAACTAACGCAACAAGCAGGTATCCCATATGCGAAATTGATGAGTAACCAAGCAGACGTTTTGCACTTTTCTGAGTGATAGCCAACAAGTTACCAAACAGAATAGATGCTATCGCTATCACACTTACCACAATCGCTAAGGTATTACTTTGCGCTGCTGGTGCTTCCATAAAGATACGCATCAATACGGCAAAGATCCCTATCTTACTGCCTGTTGCTAAGAATGCCGCTACAGGAGCTGGTGCGCCTTGATAAACATCAGGTGTCCATAATTGGAATGGGAACAGAGACAGTTTGAAACCAAACCCAACGATCAGCATACCTAGACCGACTAATACGAGTGGGGCATGGATTTGGCTGTCAGTGAGGCTCTGGCCCACCGCAGAGAAGCTCAGGCTACCTGATTCTGCATACAGTAACGCGATACCAAACAACAAGAAAGAAGAAGCGGCAGCAGATAGCACCATATACTTGATACCTGCCTCCAGCGAGCGTTTACGCTCAAATGTGTAAGCCACTAAGCCGAACAGAGGTAACGAAATCAGCTCGATACCAATGAACATTGATGCCATGTGGTTAGACATTGAAAGTAATACCCCACCTGCCACTGCAATTGTCAGCAGCAAATGAAATTCATCTCTGTTGTCGTTGAAACCTTCCAACCAATGGAAGGCGAAGATGCTTGTTGCCATACCCGCAATCAAGACTAGTGCAGTGTAGAACATTGCATAGCCATCAACACGAATAAGCTGAGTGACTTCCATTGGCAAACTATCAGCAATAAAGAACAGTGATAGCAGCGCAACTGCGAAGCCAAATACTGTCAATGTGGCACTTGTTAGATGATCGCGTCGCCACGCAATGGACAGCATCACAACCACCGCCGTCAATCCGACGATCAACAGCGGGAGTATTGCGATCAATTGTTGAGGTGTTATTGTCATGGCGAATTACGGCCTTAATGTTGTAAGTGAAGCAGTGTACAGGTTATGTAATGTTTCCATCGCACCCGCTGAAGTATCTAACAGCGGTTGAGGGAAGAAACCGATGATAACCAGTAATACAGCCAGAGCTAGCAGCACACCAAACTCACGTGCAGTTAACCCTTTCATTTCGCTTTCGGACTTTGGTGTACCATAGTAAGTTTGTTGCATCATCCACAATGAATAAACCGATGCAAACACCACACCAAAGACCATAATGCAAGTCACTAAGGTGAACTGGCTGAATGTACCGAACAGGATCATAAATTCACCGATAAAGTTACCTGTTCCCGGCATACCTAATGTTGCAGCAGCGAAAAACAGTGACAAACCCGGTAACCATTTGATCCGTTTCCACAAGCCGCCCATCATGCGCATATCACGAGTCTGTGTGCGTTCATACAGCTGGCCACTGATAATAATCAATGCCGCACCTGACAGACCATTGGTGATCATTTGGATCACCGCGCCTTGGTACGCAAGTACTGAACTTGCATAGATAGCAACAGTGACAAATCCCATGTGAGACAAGCTACTGTAGGCAGCTAATCGTTTGATATCCGTCTGTTTAAACGCTAACCAAGCACCATAGAAGATGCTGATCACACCGAGTGTCATCGCAATTGGTGTGAATTCAATAGACGCTTCAGGGAACAGAGGCAAAGTGAAGCGTAGCAAGCCATAAGCGGCTGTCTTCAACATGATACCTGAGATATCAACAGAACCCGCCGTTGGAGACTGTTCTTGCGTATCTGCCATCCACCCATGAAATGGAACTAACGGCATTTTCACTGCAAAGGCAATAAAGAAACCTAGCATTAGCATAAAGCCAACAGTGCTAGACATCTGAGTGCCAAGCAACTCATTGTAGTTAAATGTCCACACGCTAGTATCACCGAAGTGGACTAATGCTAATCCAACAATCGACACTAACATAATCAAGCCGCTGGCTTGTGTGTAGATAAAGAACTTAGTTGCTGCATTAATATGTTGTCTGTTTTCTGCCCCTTTGTGCCCCCAGTTCGCAATCAGGAAGTACATTGGGATCAACATCATTTCCCAAAAGAAGAAGAATAAAAACAGGTCAACGGCCGTAAAGATCCCCATCACCCCTGCAATAATCCACAACAGGTTAAAGTGATAAGCACCTTGGTTAGCTTGGTTTTCGCTCCATGAACTGAGTACTGAGAAAGCACCCATAATCGCGGTCAATACCACCATCAGTAGCGATAAACCATCAATAGCAAGATGGAAATTAATCCCCAGCGATGGGATCCACGGCATAAAGAATACGGCTTGCCATTGTGGGATGCCTTGTGGGTTTGCCAGAGAATAATCTCCCTGCAACCACAGCTGGATTGATAATATTAATGTTATTCCCATTGAAGCCAGCGCAACCCAACGAGGTGCACGATGGCTGAATCGGTCAGCCTGCCAACTTAGCAGGCCTCCGATGAAGGGAATGAGTATTAGCCAAGGTAATAGCATGGCGCAATGTGTCCCTTAATTAAACCAAAAGCAGCAGAGCAAGAATCAGCACTGCACCCAGCCCCAATGAGGCAACATACCAACGGACTTGACCGTTTTCACTCACTGCTAACCCTTTATTTGCCCAACGAGACAAACAAGCAGGTAAATTCATCAATGAGTTAATTGGATCGCTTTCCAGCAACCATGCTACACCTTTGAAAGGTTTCACAAAGACAACATCGTACAGCCAATCAAAGCCCCACGCGTGATACCACCACGTAGAGAAGAAACGGCCCGGCGCGCTTTTAGCGATGCCTGTTGCGATAGAACGTCTGAACAGATAAATGAATGTCACAATCAACAGACCGATAACCGCGAGACTACCTGAAAGGATTTCCAACTGTAGTTTGCCAGCTTCATGCTCTAGCGGGTTAACAGGGAAAACACCTTCTAGCGGCTGGTGGATTTGTGCACCAATAAATGTTGCTAGAATAGCTAAAATGCCCAGTGGTACAGAGTGAGTAAAGCCTTTGACCTTGTGCGCTTTGATTTTCGCTTCGCCGTGGAACGCGATGAAAATCATACGGAAGGTATACATTGCGGTTAGCAGTGCACCGATGAGGCCGGCCCATAACAGAACGGTTTGCCCATCAACTTCAGCACCCCATAAAATCGCATCTTTACTGTAGAAACCAGCGGTAAACAGAGGCAATGCCGCCAATGCACTTCCACCAATTAACATCACAGCGTAGACGTAAGGGATTTGCTTACGCAACCCACCCATTTTGAAAATATTTTGTTCGTGATGACATGCAATGATCACCGAACCCGCTGACAAGAACAGTAACGCTTTAAAGAAAGCGTGAGTCATCAGGTGGAAAATTGCCGCATCCCATGCTTGCACACCAAGCGCCAAGAACATATAACCGATTTGACTCATGGTTGAATAAGCAAGTACACGTTTGATATCGGTCTGTACCAATGCAGCACAGCCTGCAAATAGCAGCGTCACACCACCAACAATACCGACTAAATGTAGAATTTCAGGTGCCATCAAGAACAACGCGTGAGTACGCGCGACAAGATATACACCCGCAGTCACCATGGTTGCTGCGTGGATCAGTGCAGAAACTGGAGTTGGACCTGCCATCGCATCAGCTAACCATGTCTGTAGTGGTAACTGGGCAGATTTACCTACCGCACCACCTAAGATCATTAAGGTTGCCCATGTGATTGCTGTGCCGCCTTCCGCCATTTTTTGTGGCGCCAGAACAGCCATTTCGCTGAAATTCAAGGTACCCAGTTCATTCCACAGAATAAACATACCGATAGCTAAGAACACATCACCAACACGGGTTACAAAGAAAGCTTTCATCGCGGCTTTGCCGTTATCTGGATTGGTATAGTAGAAACCAATCAATAGGTAACTGCACAGCCCTACCCCTTCCCAACCTAGATACATCAGCATCATATTATCAGCGAGGACTAAAACCACCATACTCGCGATAAACAGGTTCGTGTAGGTAAAGAAACGTGAATAGCCTTCTTCGCCACGCATATACCAAGAAGCGTACACGTGGATCAAGAAGCCAACCCCTGTCACAACACCTAACATTGTCAGTGAGAGGCCATCAAGGCGAAGACTAAATGGGATATTAAAGTCACCCACTGACATCCAAGTCCAAAGCAGCTCGGTATACGGAGGATATGCGCCGTTTGCAAGTACAGGTTGTTCTAAAAACTCAATACCCACATACAGTGCAACAACCGCTGCAAGGCCGACTACCCCAGCACCAATAATAGCTGAAACATTTTCTGACCAACGACCGCGGGAAAATGCGAGTAGCACAGACCCCAGTAGTGGCAGCAAAATGGTTAAATAGAGTAAGTTCATCCGCGCATCTCACTGACTTTATCAATATTCAGATTCTGACGATGACGATGGAGTTGCAGTAACAACGCCAATCCAATACTCGCCTCCGCAGCAGCCAGCGCAATGGCCAAAATGTACATAATTTGGCCGTCTGGTTGCCCCCAGAAACTCCCTGCGACAACGAAAGCTAACGCAGTTGAGTTAATCATGATTTCCAGTCCGATCAGCATGAACAGCAAATTACGGCGGATAACAAGACAGCTTAGTCCCATTACAAATAAAATCGCCGCTAAAATCAGACCATGTTGAAGAGGTATCATTATTGTTCCTCCGCATTTGCATTGGCATTGCTAACAATGTCAGCGCCGTTTTCGTAGCGGTCACGACCGACGTGGAACGCAACCACGAGACCAGCAAGCAACAGCAGTGACGCTAATTCAACCGCGAGGACATAAGGTCCAAACAGGCTGATAGCCACTTCTTTTGCACTGATCACCGTACCTGCAATACCTTCTTGGTATGACAAGCTAGTGATGCCATAAATCAATAGCGCTAATAGAACCAGAGACAAAATTGCCGGCCCGATCCAATTTTTTGGCGCTAACCACTCACGCTCTTGCTCTTGTACAGAGCGTCCGAGGTTGAGCATCATCACGACGAAAACAAACAACACCATAATGGCACCTGCATACACGATGATTTCTAATGCACCCGCAAAGTACGCGCCGAGTGAAAAGAACACCATGGACAGTGCCAGCAAAGAAACAACCAGATACAACAACGCATGTACCGGGTTAGTATTGGTTATCACCCTCAAAGTTGCTAATACAGCAACCAGACCGGCGATATAAAATGTAAATTCCATGAATATCGCTCCTTATGGCAACAGGTCTTTGACGTTAATCGGTTTGGCTTCGTTATCCGCTTCACCTTTGTCTTTACCTGCAATCGCCATACCCGATTTACGGTAAAAGTTATAATCAGGATATTTACCCGGACCTGAAATTAATAAGTCATCTTTCTCGTAAACAAGATCCTGACGACGCCATTCACCCATTTCAAAGTCAGGCGTTAATTGGATAGCCGTTGTCGGGCAAGCCTCTTCACACAAGCCACAGAAAATGCAGCGTGAGAAGTTAACGCGGAAAAATTCAGGATACCAGCGACCATCTTCATGTTCTGCTTTTTGCAATGAGATGCAGCCTACAGGGCAAGCAACCGCACACAAGTTACAAGCAACACAACGCTCTTCGCCATCTGGATCACGAGTTAGTACGATCCGACCACGGTAACGGGGTGGCAGGTACACAGGCTCTTCAGGATACATTTGTGTTTCACGTTTTTGGAACGCATGTAATCCAACTAACCAAATACTGCGTACTTGAGTGCCGAAACCGACCAATAAATCTTTCAATGTCATGGTTCAATCACCCCTTACTGAGCATTGTATAAAATGACTGCTGCGGTACCCAGCAGGTTAAGCAGCGTCAGTGGCAGACAGATTTTCCAGCCAAAGGACATCACTTGGTCATAACGCGGACGCGGTAAAGATGCACGGATCAAGATAAACATCATCATGAAGAAGGCAGTCTTAATCGCAAACCACAGGAACGACGGCAAGAATGGACCATGCCAGCCACCAAAGAACAGTGTCACGATCAGCGCAGAAACGGTCACAATACCGATATACTCACCCACGAAGAACAGGCCAAATTTCATACCTGAATATTCTACGTGGTAACCATCGGCGATTTCTTGCTCTGCTTCTGGTTGGTCAAATGGATGACGGTGACATACCGCAACCCCGGCTATCGCAAAAGTCACAAAACCGAAGAATTGTGGAATAACGTTCCACATGCCTTCTTGTGAATTGACGATATCAATCAGGTTAAATGAGCCTGCTTGAGCAACCACACCCATCAGTGATAGACCTAAGAACACTTCATAACTCACCGTTTGTGCAGATGCACGCATTGCACCGAGCAGTGAGTATTTGTTGTTACTTGACCAACCAGCGAATAGCACCGCATAAACAGCCAGACCTGCCATCATCAGGAAGAATAAGATCCCGATATTCAAGTCTGCAACGTGCCATGTTGGGCTAACCGGAACGATAGCAAACGCAAGGAACAGTGAGCAGAATGCAATCACTGGCGCTAGCGTAAAGATTTTTTTGTCCGCAAACTGTGGGATCCAGTCTTCTTTGAACAACATTTTGAACATGTCGGCAATTAATTGCCCCATGCCAAAAGGTCCAACACGGTTAGGACCGTAACGGTTTTGGAATAAGCCGAGAATACGACGTTCACCCAAACTCATGTACGCACCACAGGTAACGACAACCAATAGGATGACAATCGACTTAAGAATGGAAATTAACACTTCCATCACTTCTGGGGATATCCAATCCATCATGCACCCCTCCGTAGATTATTGACTGACACACCCGCCATTGCTGGTGCAATACCTGGCATCCCCAAAGGCAGACCGATTTGACCACTCGACAGATTTTGGCTTAAACGTACAGTCAAATTGAAAGCTTGACCTTGATGACTGAATTCCGCTTTAGCGCCAGCACCCAAACCGAGAGCTGCTGCATCTTGTGCATTCAACATCACATAAGGCTCAGGCATACGCTCTTGGATCACCTCTGAACGTTGTGACATTTCATCACTGCCGAACAGATGATAATAAGGCGCAACCACCCACTGTGCTTCAGTTGCATGATAAGCCGCTGGAATATCAGTGAAATAAGCCAATTTAGCTTCAGTTGAATTAAACAGACGCACACCCGGATCACCGAAACGTAGATGCCCACCGACTTCGCTTTGGAATTTGTTCCAAGCTTGTGGTGAGTTCCAACCAGGTGCCCATGCAAATGGAATTTGCTGACGCGGAGCCGTTGGGCTGTTGTTACCTTCCATTGAGAAGGCAAACGCAGTGTCTTTATCTTGCGGTTGACGTTGCTCATGGACTGATTGATTTGCCAACATTGCAGTACGACCACTGTAACGATGTGGTTCACGTGCTAACTTCTGGCCACGAATGCGGAAAGACGCTTTCGGTGCTGCATCAACAATACCGGCGAACTGTGGCAGTGCCGCAACACAATCCGCAATCACATGATCAAGTTGAGACCAGTCAGCGTCACGTTCTTGTGCTTCCGTTTGCAGAGAATGCAACCAACGCCAGCTTTCGTTCATCACGATAGATTTGTCGTAGAAAGATGGATCAAACACTTGGAAGAAACGTTGTGCACGGCCTTCTTGGTTGATTAAAGTCCCATCGGCTTCTGCGAAGCTTGCAGCTGGCAAAATCAATGACGCTTTATCCATGATGTCAGTGTGTTGATGGTCGGCAACAATCAAGTGTTTCAATTTAGCCAGTGCACTATCAACGACATTGACACTGCTATGACGATAAAGGTCATTTTCCATTACGATAGCAACGTCAGCTTCGTTCGCGTTAATACGCGCAAATGCGCTATCTAATGATTGCGCTTTCATCATGGCTAAACCGAAGCTATTTGCATGCGATGCAAGGTAAGATAAACCAACTTGTGCACCTTTCGCTTTCAGTGCAAAGGCAACGTTTGCAGCAGCTTGGATCATGGCATCACTTGCCGAGTGGCTACCACTGATAATCAATGGTTTTTTAGCCCCTGCCAGCGCTTGTGCGATGGTTTCTACTTTGGCTTTTAAATCAGCTGGTAAATCAGCAACTGCGGGTGCATCACCGTTGATCATATTCGCAATGGCGAAACCAAAGCGCGCTTGATCAGCGACTGGCGCACGATAGTTAAATGCCGCAATATCATCTAAGCGAGTATCATCAACGTTAGTGATAAACAGTGGATATTTCGCATGTTGACCGATATTCATGATCGCAGCGATTTGCCAATCAGCGACTTTCTGTGCTGCTGCCATTTCGCGTGCTTTGCCTTTTACAGCTTGACGAACGGAAAGTGCCATGCGTGCACCAGTTTGAGTTAAGTCTTCACCCAATACCAGCACCGCATCATAGCCTTCAACTTCACGTAGGCTAGGCGTATAAACACCACCGTTTTGTAAGATATTTTGCATCAACTCAAGGCGACGTTGCTCATCAGCCGAAACACCTGAGTAGAAGTTTTCTGCACCCACTAATGCACGTAAAGCATAGTTGCTTTCGATGCTCGCGCGCGGCGAACCAATACCAATCACTTTTTTCGCTTGATTGATTATTTGTGCACCACTTTGCATTGCTTCGATTGCAGAAACAACTTGCTTAACACCGTCTTTATTTAAGAGTGGCTGACGTGGTCTGTCTTTGCGGTTAACGTAGCCGTAACCAAAACGACCGCGGTCACATAAGAAATAGTGGTTTACTGAACCGTTATAACGGTTTTCGATACGGCGAAGTTCACCATAGCGCTCACCTGGACTGGTATTACAGCCGATACTGCACTGTTGGCAAATACCCGGTGCGAACTGCATATCCCATTTACGGTTATAGCGTTCTGAGTGAGTTTTATCGGTAAAGACACCTGTAGGGCAAACTTCAACGAGGTTACCGGAGAATTCGCTCTCTAACGTACCATCTTCCGTACGTCCGAAGTAAACATAGTTATGTGCACCATAAACGCCTAAGTCAGTGCCATCAGCGTAGTCTTTATAATAACGCACACAACGATAACAGGCGATACAGCGGTTCATCTCATGACTGATGAAAGGCCCTAGATCCTGATTAATGTGAGTACGTTTCGTGAAACGATATTTACGCATATTATGACCGGTCATCACCGTCATATCTTGCAGATGGCAGTTACCACCTTCCTCACAGACTGGGCAGTCATGTGGGTGGTTGGTCATTAACCATTCAACGACACTTTCACGGAATTGTTTGGCTTCTTCATCGTCAATAGAGATGTAAGTACCTTCCGTTGCGGGTGTCATACAGGACATAACGAGACGACCGCGGGTGTCATCCGCGTTTTGATATTGCTTAACCGCACACTGGCGGCAAGCGCCAACGCTTCCCAGCGCCGGATGCCAGCAAAAATAAGGAATATCTAGCCCCAGAGAAAGGCAGGCTTGTAACAGGTTTTCAGACCCGTTTACGTCATATTCTTTGCCGTCTACATATATTGTAGCCATAGTCAGCATGCTTCCCAAAGGCCCGCTCAAAGCAGGCGTTAATCAAAAATACGTTCTTCGTGAAAAATAACTTTTGCGGTTGCTCATTCGCAAAAGCGTTACCAACGCTGTTTCAGCAAGTTGGGTTGGATACCGGCTATCTGGGCAATATTGCGCAGATCTTTTTGCGAGATACCCGCTTCAAATTCTTCACGGAAATATTTGATGGCGCTCTGTAAAGGCTCAACCGCACCCGGTGCGTGAGCACAGAAGGTTTTACCCGGACCTAAGAAACGACACAACTGCTCTAACGTTTCAATATCCCCCGGTTGCCCTTCTCCTTTTTCCAACGCTTGTAAAATTTTCACGCTCCATGGCAAGCCATCGCGGCAAGGTGTACACCAACCACATGACTCACGAGCAAAGAAAGTTTCAAGGTTGCGAACTAAAGAGACCATGTTGATTTCGTTATCAACAGCCATAGCTAATGCCGTACCTAAACGGCTCCCTGCTTTACCGATAGATTCAAAATCCATTGGTAGATCAAGGTGATCACCTGTCAGGAAGTCCGTACCTGCACCACCCGGTTGCCATGCTTTTAGGGTCAAACCATCGCGCATGCCACCCGCGTAGTCCTCTAGCACTTCACGTGCTGTGGTGCCAAATGGCAGCTCCCACAACCCCGGATTTTTAACGCGGCCAGAGAAGCCCATCAATTTGGTGCCGGCATCTTTGCTCTTACCTGCGCTTAAGTTGATATACCACTGGTCTCCATGCTCTAAAATCGCAGGTACGTTACAGATAGTTTCAACGTTATTTACACAGGTTGGCTTGCCCCATGCACCGGATGTCGCAGGGAATGGTGGTTTTGAGCGAGGGTTAGCACGACGACCTTCAAGGGAGTTAATCAGTGCGGTTTCTTCACCACAAATATAACGACCGGCGCCTGTATGCACAAACAGTTCGAAATCAAAGCCAGAACCCAAAATATTTTTGCCAAGCAGACCCGCAGCTTTTGCTTCTTCGATGGCATGACGCAGATGTTTTGCTGCCTCAACATATTCGCCACGCAAGAAGATATAACCACGGTAAGCTTTGAGTGCAAATGCCCCGATGATCATGCCTTCAACTAATAAATGTGGCAGTTGTTCCATCAAAAGGCGGTCTTTATATGTGCCCGGTTCCATTTCATCTGCGTTACATAAAAAGTAACGTAGTTTCATGTTTTCGTCTTTTGGCATCAGGCTCCATTTCAGACCAGTGGAGAAACCTGCACCACCGCGACCTTTTAAGCCAGCGTCTTTGACTAAGTTAACCACTTCATCAGGAGCCATGCCTTTAAGTGCACGCTCTACACCTTTATATCCGTTTTTACTGCGGTACTCATCCAACCAAACAGGTTGATTGTCATCGCGCAAGCGCCATGTCAACGGATGTGTCTCGGCAGTACGGATCACGGGTTGAAAGGAGTTTGTCATGGATACTGCTCCAGTAACTTTTTAATATCTTCAGGCTGTACGTAGCTGTGGGTATCCTCATCAATCATCATGGTAGGACCTTTATCACAGTTACCCAAACAACAGGTTGGTAGTAATGTAAAACGACCATCTTGTGTTGTTTGACCTGGGCGAATATTGAGCTGGTTAATAATTTCAGCTTCTAATCCCTGATAACCCGTGATGTGACAGACCACACTGTCGCAATAGCGAATAATGTGGCGACCAACAGGTTGACGGAAAATTTGGCTATAGAATGTCGCTACGCCTTCGACGTCACTTGCAGGGATGCCCAGTACTTCAGCAATCGCGTGGATAGCGCCATCTTCAACCCATCCACGATTTTTTTGCACAATTTTCAGTGCTTCAATTGAGGCAGCACGTGCATCTTCATAGTGATGTTTTTCACCTTCAATTTCAGCACGCTCAGCCTCTGTTAATACGAAGCCGTGCTGAGGTGTTGGTTCAAAAACATTAACACCATCAAGACTGGTCTGCTTATTATGTTCATTATGCATGGTTAGCGATCCACATCCGACATTACAAAATCGATACTACCCAGATAGACAATCAAGTCAGAAACCAGACTTCCGCTGATCACCGCTGGAATTTGCTGCAAATGCGCATAACTCGGTGTACGGATACGGGTACGATAGCTCATGGTGCTACCATCACTCGTCAGGTAATAACTGTTGATCCCTTTGGTTGCTTCAATCATCTGGAATGATTCATTGGCAGGCATCACTGGGCCCCAAGACACTTGCAAGAAGTGATTAATCAAGGTTTCAATGTGCTGCAACGTCCGCTCTTTTGGTGGCGGAGTTGTCAATGGGTGGTCAGCTTTGAAAGGTCCTTCAGGCATATGCTTCAAGCATTGTTCAAGAATGCGAATACTTTGACGCATCTCTTCCACTTTAATCATCACACGATCATAACAGTCACCGTTGTGAGCAATTGGAATATCGAACTCAAAGTTTTCGTAGCCTGAATATGGACGCCATTTACGCACGTCGAAATCAATGCCTGTCGCACGCAAGCCAGCACCTGTTACACCCCACGCCAATGCCTCTTCTTTAGTGTAAGAAGCAACGCCGATAGAACGGCCTTTCAAAATGGAGTTTTTCAGTGCGGTCGTCACATAAGATTCAAGACGTTTTGGTAGCCAATCTAATAGCTCGCGTAGCAACTTATCCCAACCACGCGGCAGATCATGAGCTACACCACCGATACGGAACCATGCAGGGTGCATGCGGAAACCCGTAATGGCTTCAACGACGTTATAAACTTTCTGACGATCAGTAAATGCAAAGAATACAGGTGTCATCGCACCAGTATCTTGAATATAAGTACTGATATACAGCAGGTGACTGTTGATACGGAACAGTTCCGATAACATAACACGGATCGTTTTCACGCGATCAGGTACTTCAATACCTGCTAGTTTTTCAACGGCCAATACGTATGGCATTTCATTGACACAGCCACCGAGGTACTCGATACGGTCAGTGTAAGGAATATAGCTATGCCATGATTGACGCTCACCCATCTTCTCAGCACCACGATGGTGGTAACCAATATCAGGTACGCAGTTAACGATTTCTTCACCATCAAGTTGTAACACAATGCGGAAAGCACCGTGTGATGATGGGTGGTTAGGTCCTAAGTTTAGGAACATGAAGTCTTCGTTTTCGTTGCCGCGAGACATGCCCCACTCTTCTGGTTTGAAAGTCAATGCTTCCATTTCCAGATCTTGTTTTTGCTTAGTTAGCTCAAACGGGTCAAACTCGGTCGCACGTGCGGGATAATCTTTACGGAGTGGATGACCTTCCCAGCTTGGTGACATCAGTAAGCGACGTAAGTTCGGATGACCTTGGAAGGTGATACCGAACATATCCCATACTTCACGCTCATACCAGTTAGCATTTGGGAACAGTGAAACAAGAGAAGGCACATTGAGATCTTTTTCACTCAATGCCACCTTCAACATAATATCACGATTGCGGTCTATCGAGATTAGGTGATAGAAAACACTAAAGTCCGCCTCTGGCAAACCTTGTCTGTGTATTCTTTGACGCTCATCAACCCCATGTAAGTCAAATAACATGACATACGGTTTTGGCAATTTTTTCAAAAAATCTACAACTTCAAGTAACTGTTCGCGTCTTACCCAGATAACTGGCATGCCAGTACGGGTTGCTTGAACAGAAAAGGCATCCGGCCCAAATTGGTTGCGCAACTCCAGAAGCACAGGATCACTTAAGTGATCTTGTGTCTGCCATCCTGGCTGGGTACTCTCTTGCGCTATCTGATCTGTCATCATTCTTCACCATAACGCTTGATCAGGTTTATTATTTCGCAACACATTGCTCTGTTACGCTGTATGGCTTTAAGCCTTAAATTTCGTCTGGGGTACGCAGGTTAGTCACTGCGATACGTTCACCGTGTTTTCTTTCTCTTTCTGACTGCATATTGGCACGGTAAACGCCCTGATCACCAACAACCCACGAAAGAGGACGACGCTCTTTACCGATAGATTCTTGTAACAGAAGCAGTGCTTGCATATAAGCTTCAGGGCGCGGCGGACAACCTGGGATATATACATCCACAGGAATAAATTTATCAACGCCTTGAACGACAGAGTAAATATCGTACATACCACCAGAGTTGGCACATGAGCCCATTGAGATGACCCATTTTGGTTCTAGCATCTGATCATAAAGACGCTGAATAACAGGTGCCATTTTTGTAAAGCAGGTTCCTGCTACGACCATAAAGTCGGCTTGACGAGGTGAAGCACGAAGTACTTCTGCCCCAAAGCGGGCTACGTCATGAACTGCTGTGAACGACGTTACCATTTCGACATAGCAACATGAGAGACCAAAGTTATATGGCCAAAGAGAATTTTTGCGGCCCCAGTTAACCACATCATGTAATGCATGAGAAAGTTTTCCCATATACACGCTGTTTTTGACTTGCTGCTCAAGTGGATCTGTAACGATTTCTTGAGTTTGCAGGGGGTAACGGTCGTTCTCACCGTTCGGATCTATGCGGGTGAGCGTATAATCCATTGTATAATGCCTCGCTTTTTACTGCGGATGACGATTGCTGATTTTAATAACTTCACTAGGACCTTTAACTGCGCGACGTGAACGGACAGGAGTCCAGTCCAATGCACCGACGCGGATCAGGTAAAATAGTCCCGCCAACAATACCAAAATAAAGATTGCTGCTTCGATAAAGCCTAACCAGCCAACTTCACGGACGGCAACGGCCCATGCAAACAGGAACATAGCTTCAACATCGAAAACAACGAAGAACATGGCAACCAGATAAAATTTGGCTGACATACGAAGACGGGCACTCCCTACCGAATCGATACCGGACTCATAAGGTACGTGTTTTGTTCTGGCTTTGGCGCGACTGCCGAGGAAATGACCAGCGACCAACATAAACGAACAAAGGGCGATGGCGCCGACAAAGAATATCGCAAACGCCCAGTTATGGGCTAACGCTAGGATAGATTCAGACATACTCGTTGCTTACTCATTACATATGGTGCGTAAATCTGCTCTTTTTAACATCACGGCAGTATTGCACCATAATTGCCCAGTTAACTGAGAAGAAAGACCAAAAATCATCACCAAACATAAAAATCAGCCTGAAGACTGCGTTTGGTTTGTCCTCTCTCTGACTATTTATTTTGCTTAACTTAAGCAAAATAACCCGTATTTGTTACAAATCCTTGACATTTTAAAAACAAGGTTGAAACAAAAAACACTCAAAAGCAGCTAAAACGTGTCAGTGTGATAATACACCTAGTAAACACAATGACTAGTTTAACTGATTATTCGCTTTTACTACACTATTATCTCAGGAAAAACCTGTCTTACCAGATGAAAACTTGCTCTTTTTATTTGATCTAACGCACAGTTTTATTGAAAATATACTCAGATTGTTTACAGAACATTCAAATTTAGTCTAAGTCGTATTAACTATTTTTTACTCACTAAATCAAGTAACTGTCTGACTAAGCAGCCCAATTTTAGCAATTATTCAAAATATGATTGTTAACAACATAACAACTTCTTAACGAAAAAATGAAATTTCTGTTCTGCCATCCACATCACAATTATTTCACGTTATAATTATTTTAACCATACTTATTAAGTGGTTAATTCGCTTTTTTTACCTACAAACTGCTCAAAAAAAAGCCGCGACATCATCGCGGCATTCTTATTAGATATATTCTAAATAATTCGAGATACAGGTAGGTGACCCGTGAAGATAGATATTGAACAATTTATAATTAATATAAACCTTCACTTTCACTGACAACTGTATCATCGGCTGTAGGTGCAACTGCATAAGGAATTTTTTTATTCTCTATGGCACTAAACACCGTCAGCACAAAATCCTTTTGCTCATCCGCATTTTTATATAGCCAATACTGAATATCAGGTAAACGTGGTAAGCCATCTGCTTCATTTAAAATACGTAAATCCGCATTTTGCATTTCCATTGGTCGTGCCGTGACGCCAACTTCTGCATTCACAGCAGCTCTGACAGCTGGCAATGATGCAGCTTCATAGGCAACATGCCAAGACAATCCAGCATCATCTAATGCATCAGTACTCATTTTACGGAATGGGTTTGATTCATCCATTACCACTAATGGGATAGGTTCATTAGCACGCAATTGGAAATCAGGTGCGCTGTGCCATAATACAGGCACTGTTCTCAATGCTGTTTTAGGGTGATGACTAATACGTGCAGTTGTCAATGCTAAATCGATTTCATGATTATCTAACATCGATTCAATAAAATGCGCACGTTTAATTCTTACCTCAACAGCAAGGCGAGGGAAAACAGACGCAATACGATTTAATAAGAATGGCAATAAAATATCGACAGTATCATCCGATGCACCAATGCGCAGCTCACCTTCAGCGTCATTGTAGGTCAATGATGCTGTCGCATCATCGTTAGCACGTAAGATTTGTCTCGCATAGCCAAGAAGCTGTAAACCATGAGCGGTAAGTAATTTATTTCGCCCATGACGAGCGAATAATTCACGGCCTACCAGCTGTTCTAGACGTTGCATTTGCTGGCTCACAGCAGACTGTGTGCGACATACAGCGGCGGCGGCGGCAGCAAATGTATTGAGATCGGCTACCGCAACGAATGTGCGCAGTAAGTCCAGATCGAGATTCATTATTGGACGATTGGAATTTATCATCATTATTCTCTTATATAATTTTATGGTACCTGGTGTTCCTGCTCTCCTCCTTGAGATCAGCTTGTTTAATAACTTAAAATAACTTGCTTAGTGCTTTCCAATCCCTAGGATCGCATTGACTACTCTTTAAATGTGTTGATAGCTCGTAAAACGACAATACCAACCTACGACAAAAAAAGTTTACTAAGTGAGCGATTTAATTTAAATCCCAAATACAACCTTCTTATTTTGTCGCTCCGCAAATAGTAACATATTTAATGTAATTGCAATTATTTTAATGTAAATGCCTATAGGCACATACTCAAAAAGACAATTTTATCATTTAAAATCAATAAATTGAAATCATTTGATTTAATCTTTGTGGCTACTTTTTTACTAGAACAATCAATATTACTAACAAAAAGAGCTCGTTTTTGCTGAAATTTCGTGGAAATTTATTTCTAAACATCTAATTTCGTCATCAATCTTACAATTTGATACAAATTTTTTATTTCTTACTTAACTACATGAAGATTTTTTGTTTTTTCCTCCAAAACTGCGATATTTGACGATATATAAACCCAACTTAATAAATACAAACAGATAACTAGTTTGATATAATAAAAATATTTAGTATTCATCTATCGCATTACGGTATTAGCCAACCTTTTACACCAAAAATTATCTACTATCTTCAAAAGCTTCCGAGGTAGGAGTAGAGTAGAACTGTTCGCCGGAATCCCCCTACTTAAAGCATCCCAAATAGGGTAATGAGAGAAACAATGAATACGATAAAGAAATCTAACAAGCTTGATAATGTCTGCTATGACATTCGCGGGCCTGTCTTAAAAGAAGCAAAACGCTTAGAAGAAGAAGGTAACAAAGTCCTCAAGCTCAATATCGGTAATCCGGCACCGTTTGGCTTCGAAGCCCCAGACGAAATATTGGTTGATGTTCTACGCAATTTACCAAGCTCACAAGGTTATTGTGATTCAAAAGGCTTATATTCAGCCCGTAAAGCCATCGTTCAACACTATCAAGCACGTAATATCCGTGAAATGACGGTTGAAGACGTTTATATTGGCAATGGTGTTTCTGAATTAATTGTGCAGGCGATGCAAGCCCTGCTAAATAATGGCGATGAAATGTTAGTGCCTGCCCCTGATTACCCGCTGTGGACTGCGGCAGTTTCTTTATCAGGTGGTAATGCAGTGCATTACATGTGTGATGAGCAACAAGGTTGGATGCCAGATATTGAAGATATTCGTAAAAAAATTAGTCCTCGTACCCGCGGGATTGTTATCATCAATCCAAATAACCCAACAGGTGCGGTATACAGCAAAGAGCTATTATTAGAAATTGTTGAGATTGCTCGTCAACATAATCTGATTATTTTTGCTGATGAGATTTACGATAAGATCCTTTATGACGATGCAGTCCACCATTCCATTGCTGCTCTTGCCCCTGATTTGTTAACAGTGACCTTTAACGGGTTATCTAAAACATACCGCGTAGCCGGTTTCCGTCAAGGTTGGATGGTTTTGAATGGTCCAAAACAGCAAGCTAAAGGCTATATTGAAGGTTTGGAGATGCTGGCATCTATGCGCCTTTGCGCAAACGTCCCAATGCAACATGCTATCCAAACCGCTTTAGGGGGTTATCAAAGTATTAGTGAGTTTATTCAGCCGGGTGGCCGATTGTATGAACAGCGTGAGCGTGCATGGGAACTTATCAACCAAATTCCTGGAGTCTCTTGTGTTAAACCACAAGGTGCTCTATATATGTTCCCTAAAATTGATATTAAGCGCTTTAATATTCATGACGACCAAAAAATGATCCTAGACCTACTACTACAAGAAAAAGTACTTTTAGTGCAAGGAACTGCATTTAATTGGCCGGAACCTGACCATTTCCGCATCGTTACGCTACCCTATGCAGATGATCTTGAAATGGCAATTAATAAATTTGGTCGTTTTATCGAAAACTACCGTCAATAATCCCCTATATACTCTAAATAATTCGAGATGCAGGTAGGCGACAAGTGAAGATAGGCGGGGAGCATAGATAAACTCTATGACTCGACTAGCTGAATGTAGTCAACAACCCTGCAACTTGAAGTATAACGAGTATTTAACGCTCTTACCACAATGAGAGCATTGCTCCTTTCATACTATAAAGTTCTACAATAACGGTATCAACAATATATAATGTAATGCCCTATTTTATTAATTTAATATAAATGAAATAGGGCATCAATAAAAACATACTGCTATAAACATTCGAAATTTACTTTTATAAACCATCGAGAAAAGATGGTTTTAAATGAAAATTTAAAGTATAGAAATAAAATAAACTGCTGCTAAGAAAAATAGCAATAAAATAATGGGGAAGTATTTCATGGCATTCCTTACTATTATTGAATAATAATGACCTTTTCATTATAGTTTTTTATCACGTCAAATCAAACACTAATTATAAACTTATATAGTTGCAGAACATTATAATCTTAATTTGATTATCCATATTAAACAGGCAATGATTATTCTCTTATTATTCCCTCGCAATAAATAAGTTGCCATCACGTCATCAAGCAAAATCTGACAACAACGTTACCTTTTAAAATAATAAGTTAACTAAACACTTCCGATTAAAATCATCTATTTTTAGATTATATTTTTCATTCTCTATATCTGGAAGCACATACTCCATATATGCAGATATTTCATAAAAAGGCATACCTTGCTTATTTTTAGTTTGTAATCACCTCATAAATATCAATGTAAATAATTTATCGACTATCTATCCTATAAAAAATAAATATTCAGCCTTAATCATCGCTATGTTTATTTCTACTAACATTACACGCTTATGCATGTCTTAGGTTTGCTTTCACTTATCAGTAAACTGTAACCAATAAATTAATTAATAAGTTCAATAGGATTGATATATAATTTTAAAATTATACATATCAATTTTGAGCCTTCTCCACTACAATATAGCTTTAGCCAATAGGGAGTAATCATGAGCTACTTTTTTGCCCACCTTGCTAGAATGAAACTGATCCATCGCTGGCCATTGATGCGCAATGTACGCACTGAAAACGTTTCAGAACATAGCTTGCAGGTTGCAATGGTTGCCCATGCACTCGCTATCATAAAAAATAAACGATTTGGCGGGAATGTTAACCCTGAGCATGTTGCCTTACTCGCGATGTATCATGATGCCAGTGAAGTGATTACGGGCGATCTACCAACTCCCATCAAATATCATAACGAACAAATTGCTCATGAATATAAAAAAATAGAAAAGTTTGCTCAACAGAAGCTGTTAGATATGTTACCTGAAGAACTCCGCGAGGATTTTAAAGAACTTATCATTGAAGAGTTGCAAACTGAAGAAGAGCACTTTATTGTCAAGCAAGCAGATTCACTTTGTGCCTATTTAAAATGCTTAGAAGAGCTATCTGCTGGAAATAGTGAATTTAAATTGGCTAAAAAGCGCCTTGAAAAAATTCTATCTGACAGAAAAAGCCCTGAAATGGACTATTTTATCGAAATATTTGTTCCTGGTTTTAAACTTTCCCTTGATGAAATTAGCAACTAATTTACAGGAAGGAATAACATTTTTATTCCTTCCTTGCTGAATTTAATTTATTTCGTTCAATTCGGTATTACATCCTGATGATACCGGAAATGCGACATAAAACGTTTTGGCATCACCATTGACACCTAATATTGCCCTACCATCATCCTGTTCACCTAATGAACAATAAAATCGTCTTTTGCTTTGATACGTTTTACCACTTTTTGTGTGTATTTTAATGATCCAATAATCATAGCGATCCCAAGGCCCCACTGCGTATCGAAACACAAATGCATCCGTTATTTTTGTTTTATCAGGAACATTATGGATTATTTTACTTGTTCCATAGACTTCAGATTGGTCAATAAGTCCCGATACAAAATGAGTAAACTCAACTTCTATCAATTCCTCTCCCCAGTAGTTTTCGAAGTCACAATAACCTGTAAGATATTCATATTCACCAAAAATTTGTTCTTTTTTCATTTATCCTCACTAAAATGTATATTCCAAACGGAATTCATCATCGATGAAATATCAACAATACAGGATAAATTCAAATGTAATATCATAATTGGTATCATAGAATAATAAAAATAAAATTCTGGTGACTGACTAAATAAATGAGTCAGTCACCTTTTATTAAAAATAATTTAGAAAGGAAATAAAATAGGAACAATTAATATACTAATAATCATGACAATAACAGTAAATGGAACGCCGATCTTAATAAAATCACTAAATTTATATCCCCCAGGTCCCAGCACTAAGGTATTTACGGGTGAAGAAACTGGTGTCATAAAGGCTGCCGATGCGGCTATTCCTACTATCATAGCAAACGGTAACGGCGACACATCCATATGACGAGCTGCTGCAATGGCAATTGGCGCCATCAAAACAGCAGTGGCTGTATTAGAAATAAATAAGCCAATTGAGGCGCAAAGTATAAATAAACACAACAACATAACGTGTGGCCCTAACCCACCCGCAATTTTCATGAGAGCGTCAACCGCTAAAGCAATACCACCTGTTTGTTGTAGTGCGATAGCAAATGGCATCATCCCTACAATTAAAATAATACTCGGCCAGTGAATTGACTTATACGCACTCTCCATATCAATACAACGAAATTTGCCCATCAATAAACAGGCAATGAGCGCGGCAATAAAATTGGGGATCTCATTGGTTACCATCATAGCAACCATCAAGGCAAGACAAAATAAAGCATGTGGGGCTTGAGATGATGCAGGAGCGACAGCTTCAACTTCCGCGGCTAAGTTTAATACAATAAAATTACGAGGCTTAGTTGAAAGAATACGAATTAATTTCCAGTCACCAATCACTAATAAAATATCACCAAGCCTTAGTGGTTCATCAACTAATTTCCCCCCTATCGCCTTACCATCACGTCGAATACCAACAACGTTTAGACCATAACGAGTACGAAATTTAATATCTCGGAGACTTTTGCCCAATAGTTCGGAATCCGGGTTCATCGATACTTCCGCCATCCCCACATCACGCGACTGGTCGGAGAAATAATCGCCACGCAGGATCATCGGTTCAAGTTTTTGCTCAAAACAAAACTGTCGCAGAGCATCATCACTCACTGCAATATCCACTAATAAAACATCTTGCTCTCTTAATTCCGTCCCCCCCGTTGCACTCACCATAACACGCCGAAATTTACGCCAACGTTCAATACCAACCACGTTAGCTTCATAACGCGAACGTAAATGTAATTCATCGAGGGAGTGCCCAATTAATGGTGAACCTTTACGAATAGCAAGACGACGAGCCCTACCCGTTAATTTATAATCACGAATTAAATCACGGAAAGTACGCTGATAGCGCTCAGGTAATTTATTAGGCTCACTACTCCCTAGCCAACGACGAGCAACCCACATGTAAGCGATCCCTGCCAGTAAGATCACAATACCTATTGGGGTGATTGAAAAGAATTGGAAGCCTTTGATACCTTCTCGAACTAACTCACTGTTGACCACCATATTTGGCGGTGTTGCGACTAATGTCATCATGCCGCTGATCAAACCAGCAAATCCTAATGGCATCATTAGACGACTTGGGGAAATTTTCATGCGCCCAGCAACGCTAAGCACAACAGGGATAAAGATAGCAACCACACCAGTCGAACTCATAAAAGCCCCGAGCCCAGCAACGGTGATCATCAAAAACACTAACATTTTACTTTCACTGCTACCCGCGACACGAACCAGCCAATCGCCCATTTGGTAGGCTATACCCGTTCGCACTAAACCATCACCAATCACAAATAAAGCCGCAATCAATAATACGTTAGGGTCAGCAAAGCCTGCTGTCGCCTGCTCTAAAGAAAGTGTATCGCTTAGCACAAACGCGACAATCACCAGTAATGCCACCACATCCATCCGTATTTTATTTGTGGTGAACAAAACTATCGCGATCAATAAGAGGGTTAACACCCACAGCAATTCTCCGTTCAAAAACGTCCCCTTTCAACGAAAAAAATAGTGTTAGATATTCCCTTAGTTAACCATGTTTTACGGAGAATTACTTTGATTTAATCGCTGTTAGACATTTTTTGATACATGGAGTGTAAAAACACCATTTTTATCTGGGCCTGTCACCGTAATCTGCGTTAATGAACTGATAATTGCATCAATTTGTTGTCTTCTTGGCATACTCTCTGGCGCGTGCACGGCTACAACTTGACAGCCTGCATCAAGTGCTGAATAAATCCCTGCTTGAGCATCTTCAAAAGCCAGACAATCGTTTGGTGATAAATTGAGGGATTGTGCCCCTAAGAGGAAAGGTTCTGGGTCAGGTTTACCTTTTGATACCTTTTCAAAAGTAACCCAATGTTTTGGTTCAGGTAAACCCGAAGCTTTTTGGCGTCCATGTGCTATTGGTACCGTTCCTGAAGTCACAATCGCCCAAGGTGCACCTATCTCTTCTAAACGTGTCAATAAAGCCACTGCTCCGGGTAATGCGACGACACCTTCCATATCGGAAGCTTCCATTTTTTCTAACCAGCGAAAGCGAGACATAATTTCGTCTTCGCTGGCTTCAGGCATAAAGTGACGTAAGCTAGTTAGCGCAGGTTTTCCATGGATATAGCTAATGATTTCTTCGGGTGAACCCCCTATTTCTTTACCAAATAAACACCAGCAACGTTCAACTACCGCTAATGAATCGGCTAAAGTACCATCAAGATCAAACAGAAAACCTTTTGCTTTTAACTCCACATTTACCCCTTAGAAACGCATTTATGCGTTAATAACCTGATTAATTTCCACGGCAGACAAATGGTATTGACGAGGACAAGCA
This sequence comes from Providencia sp. 2023EL-00965, assembly GCF_033550225.1. NCBI lineage: Bacteria > Pseudomonadati > Pseudomonadota > Gammaproteobacteria > Enterobacterales > Morganellaceae > Providencia > Providencia sp. 2023EL-00965. The sequence continues at coordinate 69,690 of NZ_JAWUEH010000012.1, forward strand.
CGCCAAATACCTAGCATCCGCACATATTTATCCCACATTGGTGTTTGAGAATTAAAGCCATGAGTTCCGCTATCAAAATGGGTATAGCGGCCTTCGGTATTGACCATAAAGCGTACATAGCTCAAGTAACGCGCTTCTGTCGCTGCGTCAAAGCCTAAGAACTGCACACGGCGTTCATCGATACCTTGAGGATCACTCATATTTCCATAAGACACTTGTAATGCATGATACATTTCCATGATATCAATCACGGTGCGACAAGTGCTCTCACTTAATTCGCCGAAGTCTCTATCTAGCTCACGCATTTGTAAGCCGAAGCCACGCTCAATAATAGTTTGCAAACGACGGTAGCGATCTGCATTATCAGGATCCAACATCGTCATCATTTTGTATTGATTTGATAAAATCAGGCGTTGTGCATTAGTCATTTCCATCATGATCCTCCTCGGAAAATTTTTAGCTCATCTTCGCATTCAAAATTCATGATGGACAGTGAAAACACCACTTTTATTGATCTAAACAACCTTTTTACATTACTTGTTGTTAAATCGAACTTTTAATTTAAATATCTTCAATAAAAGACTTATCTAACTGCTTAAATGCGCGTTGTAACAACTGCGCTAATGCCAAGTAATCAGGTTGATGTTCGATAGGCGCCATAGCAATGCCTGCTTGGGTAAATTTGTCGCGGATTTCATAAAACCAACTGAGCAAACTAGCAGGCAGTGGAGTTGCCGCCCTTTTTCCTAACCACCATAAGCCTTGCATTGGTAAACTACAGGCAAACAGAGCTGTTGCGACCGCAGGTCCGAGCTGTCCGCCAAGCGCAATTTGCCAAGCGAGCGTAAAAATAGCGATCGGTGGCATAAAGCGGATACCAAAGCGCGTTGCTTTGATCATGCGTAATTCGGGGAATATTGGAGATAACTTTTTCTCCATTGGAAATGTTTTTAGGTACAGGTTCCCCAGCCTAAATCGTTTGAAAAAACCTGGCGGTGAGTTTTGTAATGTACTCATGGATACCTTCCTATTAAATCTTTGCTTCGCCATCACCATACGCCATTTTATCCGTAATGCCTATACTCATGATACTTCAAATAGCAACACCTTTCGTTAAGGCATAATGACCACGTTCATTCGCACTCATCACCTAGTTATTTTGCCGAAATCAGCTATTCTGATGGATAGGTAATTTTGCATAAAATGCGTATTTTATAGGGCTGTTATGATTTCAATCAATCAAAGCTTCTATTTATAAAAAAAACATACAAAATATAAAATATTTTTAGTAGAATTAACCGCATTTAGTATTGCTGTCGAAATTTGCTAGCCGAGTAAGGTTATCAATGTTCAACAGGCTTGTTATATATTGGGGTTCTGACGTGTTATTTCAACACCAATGGCTGAATGCATTAAACTATGCACTTAGCCAATAAAAGATACACTCTAAATAATTCAAGATGCAGGTAGGCGACAAGCGAAGATAGACGGGGAGCATAGATAAACTCTGTGACTCGGCGAGCGTAGCGTAGTCACTTATACCTCAACGAAAGCCCTGCAACTTGAAGGATGACGAGTATAAACACATATAACGTCCCCCTTTTATTGTACCCAATAAATTTTAAATGATTTGAAGTATCACAGACTGTTTACTTCTAAATAATTCGAGGTGCAACTAGGCGACAAGTAAATGAGTCGCTAGGAGCCTACATAAGTAGGTGACTAGTGCGAGTGAACGCAGTCACCATACCTTAACGAAAGGCGTTGCAACTCGAAGTATGACGAGTAAATGACTTGAATCATAAAATTAGGGTACAAAATACGCTAGGCTCTAGCACATTAGATTTTTACAAAGTCTTTTTAGGCAATTTTGCATTTTAAAGGCTTCACTACAACAATTAACAATAGGTATTTCCATGTCAAGTAAGCTGGTACTGGTTCTAAACTGCGGTAGCTCCTCACTGAAATTCGCCATCATCGATCCATCTAATGGCGATGAATATTTATCTGGTTTAGCTGAGTGCTTTAATCTGCCGGAAGCCCGTATTAAGTGGAAAATGGATGGCGCTAAGCATGAAGCTGAATTAGGCGCAGGTGCTGCACACAGTGAAGCGCTGAATTTCATTGTTAACACGATCTTAGCAGAAAAACCTGAGTTGTCTGCACAAATCGCCTCTATCGGTCACCGTATTGTTCACGGTGGTGAGAAATTCACTTCATCGGTATTAATCAATGATGAAGTTGTTGAAGGCATTAAAGCAGCCATCCCATTTGCTCCACTGCACAACCCAGCTCACTTGATTGGTATCGAGGAAGCAAGAAAAGCATTCCCTCATTTGGTTGGTAAAAACGTTGCCGTATTCGATACTGCATTCCACCAAACTATGCCTGAAGAAGCATACTTGTATGCGCTGCCATACGAATTATATGAAGAGCATAGCATCCGCCGTTATGGTGCTCACGGTACTAGCCATTTCTATGTGTCTCGTGAAGCCGCTAAAAAATTAAACAAACCTGTTGAAGAATTAAATGTGATCACCTGCCATCTAGGTAACGGTGGCTCAGTGACTGCGATTGTTAACGGTCAATGCGTTGATACTTCTATGGGACTAACGCCACTGGAAGGTCTGGTGATGGGTACGCGTAGTGGTGATATCGATCCTGCGATTATTTTCCATCTTCATGATTCTCTAGGTATGAGCGTTGATCAAATCAATAAGATGCTGACTAAAGAGTCAGGTCTACTTGGTTTAACTGGCGTAACCAGCGATTGCCGTTATGTTGAAGATAACTACGATACTAAAGCAGATGCGAAACGTGCGATGGATGTATTCTGCCATCGTTTAGCAAAATACGTTGGTGCATACAGCGCACTGATGGAAGGTCGTCTTGATGCTGTTATCTTTACTGGCGGTATCGGTGAGAACTCAGCTCAGGTTCGTGAACTGACACTGAAAAAACTGGCTCTGTTAGGCTTTGAATACGATCATGAGCGCAATTTAGCTGCCCGTTTCGGTAAAGAAGGTCTAATCACCACTGATAATAGCCGCCCAGCGTTAGTTATTCCAACGAACGAAGAGTTAGTGATTGCCCAAGACTCTGCTCGCTTAACCGCTTAAGGTCTCGATACCGCCAGCTCTACGCTGGCGGTACTGTTTTATAATTAGAGAGAGGTTCCCGTGTCTCGTACAATTATGTTAATTCCTACCGGCACCAGCGTTGGCCTAACCAGCGTCAGTTTAGGTGTCGTTCGCTCAATGGAACAAAAAGGTGTTCAATTGAGTGTATTTAAGCCTATCGCACAGCCGCGTGTTTCAGGTCAGAAAGACCAAACTACCGAGGTTTTACGCTCTCATTCAAGTATCACATCTATCGTCGAACCATTAGAAATGGGATATGTTGAGTCATTACTGACCTCATCAAAAAAAGACGTATTGATGGAAGAAATTGTTGCTCGTTACCATGAGCAAACTAAAAATGCAGAAGTGGTTCTGATTGAAGGTTTAGTGCCAACCCGTAAGCACTCTTTTGCCCAATCACTAAACTACGACATCGCGAAAACTTTAGGCGCTGAAATTGTGTTCGTTACTGCGCCAGGCAACAGCACAATCACTCAAATGAAAGAACGTTTAGAGTTAGTGCGTAACGAGTTCGGCGGCCCACGTAATAAAAACATCATTGGTGTCATTGTTAATAAAGTCAATGCACCTGTTGATGAACAAGGCCGTACTCGCCCTGATCTGTCTGAAATTTTTGATGACTCAACTAAAGCAACCGTCACTAATATCACACCAAAAGAATTAGAGTGCCTAAGCTTACCTGTACTAGCCTCTATTCCTTGGAACTTTGATCTGATTGCGACTCGTGCCATTGATATGGCAAAACACTTAAATGCTGAAGTGATTAACGAAGGTGAAATTAACACTCGCCGCGTTAAATCAGTTACATTTTGTGCACGTAGCATCCCTCACATGCTAGAACACTTCCGTCCGGGTTCATTGTTGGTCACATCTGCTGACCGTCCTGATGTATTAGTTTCTGCTTCCTTAGCAGCAATGAATGGCGTTGAAATTGGTGCTCTACTATTAACTGGCGGCTACCATATCGACGCACCGATCCGCCAGCTGTGCGAACAAGCCTTCGAAACCGGTTTACCCGTCTTCATGGTGAAAAGTAATACGTGGCAGACTTCATTGAACTTACAAAGCTTCAGCTTAGAAGTTCCAGCAGATGACCATGAACGTATTGAAAAAATTCAAAACTACGTTGCTCGTCATATCAGCAGCGAGTGGATTGAGTCATTAGTGGCTGATTCAGAGCGTCCAAACCGCCTGTCTCCTCCTGCATTCCGTTATCAATTAACTGAATTAGCACGTAAAGCGGGCAAACGCATTGTTCTGCCTGAAGGTGATGAGCCACGTACTGTTAAAGCGGCTTCTATCTGTGCTGAACGTGGTATTGCAACTTGTGTTCTACTGGGTAATCCAGAAGATATCCGTCGTGTTGCATCCGCTCAAGGTATCGAATTGGGTACAGGTATTGAAATCGTTGACCCACTGAAAGTACGTGAAGAGTATGTTGCTCGCCTTGTTGAATTACGTAAAAACAAGGGAATGACCGAAGTTGTTGCACGTGAGCAATTAGAAGACAACGTCGTTCTCGGTACATTGATGTTGGAAAAAGGCGAAGTTGATGGCCTCGTTTCTGGCGCGGTTCACACCACAGCAAACACCATTCGCCCACCGCTACAGTTGATTAAAACTGCGCCGGGTAGCTCGCTGGTGTCTTCCGTGTTCTTTATGCTATTACCTGAACAAGTTTTTGTTTACGGTGACTGTGCAATCAACCCAGATCCAACCGCTGAGCAACTGTCTGAAATCGCTATCCAATCTGCTGATTCAGCAAAAGCGTTTGGTATCGACCCACGCGTTGCGATGATCTCTTACTCTACAGGTAACTCAGGTGCGGGTAGCGATGTAGAAAAAGTACGTGAAGCAACACGTCTGGCACAAGAGAAACGCCCTGATCTGATGATTGATGGTCCACTACAGTATGATGCTGCGGTAATGGCTGATGTTGCTAAGTCCAAAGCACCAAACTCACCCGTCGCAGGTAAAGCAACTGTATTTATCTTCCCTGATCTGAATACAGGTAACACCACTTATAAAGCGGTTCAACGTTCAGCGGATCTGGTTTCTATCGGTCCAATGCTGCAAGGTATGCGTAAACCTGTAAACGACTTATCTCGCGGTGCATTGGTTGATGATATTGTCTACACTGTTGCCTTAACAGCCATTCAAGCTGCACAAAATGAAAATGCTTAATCACTACGATTAACCTTTCATTCGCAAAAAGCCAACTATGATAGTTGGCTTTTTCTTTATCTATAAAATGAATAATATCAACAATAATCAAACACATTAGTTTGAATGGTTTTGATGGCCAAATCTTTATCAATAAAATCGTAGATAAGCACACCTTTACCTGCACTTTGTTGCAACATCGTTAATTTGTTAGCAAGGATTGGATTCAAAATATCTGCATACCCCCTAGGATCCCCTAATTTTCCATTGGTTGCGCTGATATGGTTGAGGACTAGTTTATGGCTGTAATGCGGCATGGGTAATAATAATGCATCGATGTCCTGTATTTTCTCTTCAATCTCAGGCCCATTCCAATTATCTTGCAATACGATATTGTTATTTTCATGCCAATTATATGCCCAAGTGAGATCCCCCAATGAAGATACCTGCCATATAGGTGCAGCACATTCAATTGCAATAATCTTCCCTCTTGCTTCACCCAATGTTGGCCATACATAAATATCACCATTATCATTGAGTTTTGGTAGATAAAGATTATCAAGATAGTCAGCAATAAAGGTTTGAATAGCTGATTTGTATTGCTCGAAATCATCTTTTTTTCATTGGCATTTTGGATCCGTACCAACACAAACTCAGATGGATTTTGAGCTAAAAATTGCTGTAACTGTTCGAAAATAACTTGAGCGGAAATATCGCTGACCCACTCACGATGCGCAGCAACCAAATCTCGCGTGATCCTTAAATCAAAAAAACGTACCCCAATATTCAGTTGCTCAATCAACGACAGGTGCTGAGTTTTATAATAAGCACTGTCACATAAGGCCGTCATCGCATCATGCGTTCCCGGAATGCTCAATTCAGTCACTGACCGGTTATCATTAATATATTTTAACCAACAAGGTAATTTATTATTTATCATCAGGCATACTCACCTTTTATACTCTAAATACTTCAAGATGCAGGTAGTCAACTTCACTGCAACCTGAAGTATGACGAGTATATTATTAAAAATTATCCGAAAGTTTGCCTTCCGGATAATCATCATTATTGTGTTGCTCCAGCGGCCTTTTTCATCTTAATTAACTTCCAAGATAACAACGCCGCAATCAGAGTTAAAATAGATAGACCAATGAATACATGACTGATAATCGTTGTTGGGGTAAGTACTTCACGAAGAATTTTGCCATGTTCATCTAATTGTGGGCTAAAAATAATACTAGCCTTGTTATGACGAAATTTAGAAACATACAACATGAATCATGCATTTCAAAATTATTACTTATAAAAAAATTATTCCATGATCGTTTTCACATATCATTAACCTTCATATTTATTCATGACGGATTTGCTACATAAATAACACAACAATAAAGTGCAATGTCATTAATGCTAAATATTTCAATAGGTTACTTTTATTTATAGAAAGGAAAGTAATTGCTGGTATTTAGACTTAATGTAAGGTGAGACACTCATCAATTTATGACTATATTAATTGAAAAATCATTACGGCTAATAAATAAAAAGCTAGGAGAAATATCCCCTAGCTTTGGTGTTTAGACAATATTTTATTTTTGTCTGTTATTTTTTAACAGTAAATAAAGATACAATCGTAGCAACAAGTATATTTAATATAAATGCAGCAATACCGATATTCATAAACTCAAGTCCCTCGCTTAACCAAGGGAATAATTGAGATAATGAGATATGTTCAATATAAGTGATAGCGAGGAAAAGTACGCCTGCAATAATGCCTGCGATCGCCCCAGCAGCTGACATCGGATTATATTTTCTAAAACTCATTAATAACGCAGGGAAAAACTGCGCAACAATATTGACACCAAGTAGCATTATCGCCACCAAAGTATCATTACTGTGGAAAATAAAATACAAACTGACTAAAGCAACCAGTGGCACCATAAAGCGTGCATAAATACCAGATTGGCGTTTTTCTTCACTGACATTTAACGCTTTTTGTACCACCCCCGCTAACATATTCGATGTTGTCAGCAGCAACATCGAACCAGGAACCAATGCGGTTAACATTCCCGCGGCACCAATTAAACCGACAATGACGGGTGAAAAAGTCGCCTTAGAAATTTCAAATAACGATAAGTCAACTTGTGAGCCGTCAAGATGAGGTATTTGTAGTATTGCAGCATAGCCTACAAAGAAAGCAAACAACATGATCAAACTATAAGCAGGAATTAAAATACTATTGCGTTTCAATGACTTTTCATTTTTTGCCGTAAATACCGCCGCCATATAATGTGGCCAACAAAAATAGGCAACTACCGATAAGAAGATAGTGGAAATATACCAAGGAATATTTAACCCTTTTTCTGAAAAGGTTAAAAAGCCGGGGCTTGCGGTATCAATCGCACGGAACATATCACTAAAACTGCCATAATAATGCAGCGGAATATAAATACCGATAAATAACACTACCAGTAATATCATCAAATCTTTTAACGCTGATGTCCATGCAGAACCATGAATACCGGAAATCATCACAAACAAAGTAACAGCAATGATCCCAATCCAAATCGCCATATCAGCAGGAATTGCGCCATAAGAGGCCTGAGACACAATGATCCCCAACCCTTTAAGCTGCAAGACAAATAAAGGCACCATTGCCGCAATAGAAATTAAACTGACTAACAATGCTAAACCTTGACTATGGTATTTCGCTCCAAAGAAATCTGAAATCGTTCTGATATCATTTTCTTTAGCAAATCGCCAAACTCGTGGGTGCACCCAATACAAAAAGATCCCCATAAATGCATTGACGGCTAATGTATACAGAATTGCGGGTCCTTTACCATATGCCCAACCACTTCCCCCTAAAAAGGTAAAAGTGGTATAAATTTCCCCTGCACTGAGTAAAAAAACCAACAACGCACCATAACTACGCCCTCCCACCGACCACCCTTCGTGATCCATGGTTTTGCCTTTTTTGGCTCTAAGCGCAAGATAAATGCTAAACAGGAAAAACAGCGTAATAACAACTAATGCTGAGCTCATTGTTCTTCCTTACTGTGTCTAGAGTCTAATACATTAATTAGCAGCATAATCAGTGCACTAATAACCACCCAAGCAACGATCCAAAACATTAAAAACGGCAGTCCCATCACAAACGGTTCTACACGATTGGCATAATAAATACCTACCGTCAGCGCTAGTAAAGGAAAGATGACCAAAAAGTGATACCATTTCATAGATAAGCTCCTTGATGATTAACCACGAGAAACTAAATTTCGTGGTAGATGGCTCAGCATTTCGACTCCATCCTCGGTGATCAACAACATATCTTCGATCATAATACTTCCAACCCCAATGCCGTAATAAGGTGTTTCAAGGCTCATTACCATACCCGCTTTAAACACTTCCTGTGCTGCCGCACTCACAAACGGGGCTTCCTCTAACCCAGTAAAAACACCGTCACCATGACCTAAATGACCACGATTGTAGTGAGGCAAGCCAGAATTACGAATTAATGTCATAGTGTCATTAAAGACATCACTTAATTGCACTCCCGGTGCAACTCGGCTTAACATATATTCATGCCCTTTCTGGATAGTTTGATAAAGCGATGAGACTTTGTCATTTGCTTTACCCACCACAAATGTTCTGGCGATATCAGCACCATAGCCAGCCACATCAACACCACAATCAAACTTAATTAAATCACCTTCTTTGGCTGGCACATTGTCAGGTAACATTTTGGGTGAAAAATCACTGCCTACCGAGATCAAATTAAAACGGCTATAGTTCGTTTCAGGATATTGCATAACTTTCGCTTTAAACGCTGCGGTTAACTCGGCTGAAGTACACCCAACTTTAATTAACTCACTTGCCGCTTGAATACCTGCTTCGGTAATTTCCGCACTTTTTCTTAGCTGCGCTATTTCCCACTCACTTTTAATCATACGCAATTCATTAAATAACGGCGCAGAATCCACTAAATTAAGTTCAGGGATCACTTTGTCTAACCACACTTTACCTGCGTAGCTAATTTGATTTAACTCGATAGCAACCTGTTTACCATCCCCTTTAACATCTGCTAAAGCGTCTTTTAATAAGCTGAAGATAGCTTCAATTGGGCTATTAATCGGTCGTGGCTTTATCACTTTGCCATGGTCGGGGTTGTACGGATCATCAACATCAACCCAAATAGGGAAAGTTACGATATGTGCATTCGGCATTTCTAATTGCAAATTTGCCGCTTCAAATTCATTCATAATAACCAGTGATTTTATCGCAGGATCACGAAAAATAACGGCAATCGCTGTACCCGTTTGTCTAAAGGTATACATAAAGAAACTCGCAAATCCTGTTAGATGATAGAAGTTATCAGCAACTGTTGCGATGAGCACTTCGATATCATCACGTTCCATGATTTGACGCGCTTTCTTTGTGACATTCTCAAGGTGTTGTTTTTTCAAAAAAGAGATATCTTTATATGTTGTCATTATTTAATTTCTCGGGTGATGTCTAAATATCAATACCACCCCACTCAGTAAGCTTTGCGGGGTGATGAATATAACAATTAATCTTTCTACCATTTATAACTAATAGCTATACATTATTCTAGATAATACTATATAGGAAATAAGTGGAAGCATAATTGAAAAGCCAATACTGACGGTTAACTGATTGAAATAACTTTAATATTTAGCTCTTTCTGCGAAGGGATTATTGATAGTATATGTAAGGATGGTTGACCTTTGCTGCTGATCCTTACAACTAAAAAGATAAAACAAAAGTTTAAAAAATCGATGATTATCTTGCTCAACTCAACTCTCCATTGTTTGAGTTAAGTATTATGCTTGCATGTCAGTCTACCAGTACGCTTAAAACATGCGTCTTTCATATGAGGCGATATTGAGAGGCTATCGCCGAATTCAGTAGACCACGAACCTCTCATCTACCCTACCTAGTTGGCCGTTAATTTGAATAAAAATTCACCGTCAAAATCAACGCCTCTAGCTATCAGCACAAGAAATGGCTTTATCAAATTGATTATTACGCGTTAACCATAAGGAGAGTGCTTTCAGTGAATCTGGAGTGAACTCATCACAACGCGCGCTAATTTCATCAGGTGTTAACCAACTGACTTCAACAATTTCAGATTCCTGTAAAGCAAATGGGCCATGACTAACACAACTAAACAAACCACCCCAAATACGACAGTTCTCACCTTCGTAATAAAATAAGCCATGCTCAGCAAATGGCACTCCAGAAACCCCAAGCTCCTCTTGTGCTTCACGCTTTGCGGAATCAAGAATATTTTCGCCTTGAGTTACCACTCCACCTGCCGTTGCGTCCAAATAACCTGGATAAAAATCTTTGATATCAGTTCGCCTTTGTACCAAAATTTTTCCCATGCCATCATGGACAACAATGTAGGTCGCACGATGACGTAGATTTTCTGCACGCATTTGTCTGCGAGTTGCCTGGGCAATCACCTCATTGTTATCATCAACAATATCAACCCATTCAACCACTTCGGTTTGTTCATCCATCCTTAAAACCTTTTTTATCAGCCTGTTAAGTACAGTTGTTATGCCATAGAACTTTACCGAAAACGGTCAAGCAAACAGTCTATCTCTCCGATATCACTCAACATTCAACTTGATGTATGCTGAGCACATAACAAGGTATTCTTTTCATTGCTCCCTTGCAAGCGAACACCAATAAATTTGAGTGTTTATTCCGTACTATTGACGAATTAATCGACATTTATCATTTCCTTATGAAATAATTTTCACAAAATTGTTAACAGCCTCAGCAAATTTATGAAGCAACTGCTATAGTTAGCACAAATAGGCTCGATATTAGTCCCATTTTTCACAGGAGGCGATTATGCGGATACTTATTACTGGCGGTACAGGGTTAATTGGTACACCCCTCGTGCAACGACTTGTTGCGCGTTCAGATAAAGTAACTGTACTAAGCCGCTCTCCACAAAAAGTTTACAGTCATTTCTGTAAAGCTGTTGAATGTTGGACTTCTCTTCAAGATAAGCAAAACCTTAATCAATTTGATGCGGTAATTAACCTTGCAGGAGAGCCTATCGCCGAAAAACGCTGGAGCGATGAACAGAAAAAAATCTTATGTGAAAGCCGCTGGGTAATAACTCAACGCTTAACGGAATTAATTGCAGCCAGTGATACACCACCACATACTTTTTTATCCGGCTCCGCTGTCGGTTATTATGGCGATCAAGGGCAAGCGGTTGTGGATGAATTTGAACAACCCCACGACGAATTTACTCATTATTTATGTCAACATTGGGAAGCGCTTGCTCAAAATGCCGAATCACCAGCAACACGGGTATGCATATTACGTACTGGGGTCGTCATGTCATTAAATGGTGGAGCATTGGCAAAAGTCCTCCCTATTTTTAAAATGGGCGCTGGTGGTCCTATTGGCCATGGAAAACAGTTTATGCCGTGGATCCATATTGATGATATGGTAAATGCAATCTGCTTTTTACTCGATAATCATTCATTATCAGGGCCATTTAATATGACAGCCCCTTATCCCGTTCATAATGATCAATTTTCAGCTATTTTAGGCGAAGTTATTAACCGTCCTGCGTTTATTCGTACCCCTGCCTTTGCTATTAAAGCCATTCTGGGTGAAGCCGCTGCATTAGTTCTTGGCGGTCAACAAGCTATTCCTAAGCGCTTAGAAGAAGCGGGTTTTCAATTTGAATATATTGAATTGAAAATTGCTTTAGAGGATTTATTTAAAAAACAATAAAAAATAGCCATACCTATGAGGTATGGTTATTAAGATCATGACATATTTTATTATAGATATAACCTATACTCGTCATACTTCAAGTTGCAGCGTTGTTGATTAGCTTCATTCGCACTAGTCATCTACTAATGTATGCGCCTAGCTGCATCTTGAATTATTTGGAGTATATACTAAAAATGAAATAATTAATTTATATAACTATCAATCTATGAGTTTTTATTTCTTAATTATTAAGCTATATATGATATGGGTATTAATCTTTTAACTAATTACATTGAGCGATAATTTACATGAAAAGATTACTTATATTAATTTATAGTTTTATTAGTTATATCTCCTTTCTAATTGGTTTTAGCTTTTTATTTTTACTATTAACCAATATTGGTATCCACAATATGCAAAGTGATAACAGTGTATCCGATATTTCACCTTGGCTTATCAATATTGCGCTACTTTTGCTGTTTGCTTTTTCACATTCGTTACCCGCTAGACTCACATTTAAACAATCGTATCCATTGTCTCCTGCCATAGAACGAAATAGTTATGTCTTTTTCTCTGGTTTGGTACTCATATTTTTAGCACTGTATTGGCAACCGCTACCGGGAAGCCTCTGGCAATTACCTGCTAATAATAGTATTGCAATCGGATTAAATCTCATTGGAGGGTTAGGTTGGCTGATCTGTATCAGCTCAACTTTTATGGTGAGTCATAGTGACTTATATGGTTTACGCCAAGCTTGGCTACAATGGAAAAAACAAATCTATACCCATATTCCATTTCAAATGAAAGGTTTCTATAAATTGACACGCCATCCAATGATGACTGGTTTTTTAATTGCCTTCTGGTTTACCCCTGATATGACAAGTGGTCGGTTATTATTTAATATTGGTATGACACTTTATATTTTCTGGGGGATCTATTTAGAGGAAAACGACTTAAGAAAAACATTAGGGCAAGACTACCATAATTATATACAAAACGTACCTAAGATTTTACCTAAGCTATTTAAAAAATAACATTTATTATTAGGCTGAATAATATAATTAAATTCAGCCTAAAATTTTATTATTTACTACCTTGCCAACGGGTAAAGAGATCTTGTTCTAATTGAATATCAAATTGATCTAGAATTCGATTTACTGTTTGATCAACAATATCTTGAATTGTTTGGGGTTGATGATAAAAAGCTGGCATTGGAGGCATGATCACCGCGCCCATTTCGGCTGCTTGTACCAGTAAACGCAGGTGGCCGAGATGTAATGGGGTTTCACGTACGCCTAACACTAATTTTTTACCTTCTTTTAATACCACATCTGCTGCGCGCGTGACTAACGTATCAGTATAGCTATGTACAATGCCCGACAGTGTTTTCATGGTACATGGCATGATCACCATGCCCGCTGTACGAAATGAACCTGATGAAATCGCAGCCGCGATATCACGGCTATCATAATTATGATCAGCCAGCTGTTGGATATCTTTTACTGTATAGTCGGTTTCTAACGATAATGTCTGGCGAGCAGCCGCACTCATCACAAGATGTGTTTCCACATGATCCACTGGTTTTAAAACTTCTAATAGCCTAATGCCATAAATGGCACCACTTGCACCAGTTAAACCAATGATTAGCTTTTTCATGCCACCCTCTTTCCAACGAATATATCCAGCGCTAATCATAACAGCTATTGTGATTAAAAACCTTCAAATCTACCGGTTAGATCGCCAAAACTAAAGATGTTAACTTTTCAGAATATCGAAATTTTCAGTAGTATTAAATTAAATAATAGAGCTTGTTTTATGTTTAGGAGTAACTTTTAAGCTACGGCTTGCTGAACAAGATATAAACCTTATCTAATAAAAAAACCAGCCTAAAATGGGATTTCCCATAGGCTGGTTTTCTTCTTAAATCAAAAGTGATTAACCTTCGTTATAAATCTCTAGGTTCTCAATCTCATTTTGATCTTTAATTTTTAGCTCATCATCTCTACGTAGATTCTCTAAATAATCTAAGTAGGTCTGGTCGATATCTTTTGTGACATAAATACCATCAAACACTGAACATTCAAACTCACTGATTTCAGTATTCTCTTCACGAACGGCATCCACTAAATCACTGAGATCTTGGAAAATCAAACCATCAGCACCAATGAGCTTACGGATTTCATCAACTTCACGACCATGTGCAATCAATTCATTGGCGTTTGGCATATCAATACCGTACACATTCGGGAAGCGAACTTCAGGTGCCGCAGATGCAAAATAAACATTTTTCGCACCAGCTTCACGCGCCAGTTCAACAATCTGTTCTGAGGTGGTACCACGTACAATTGAATCATCAATCAATAATACGTTTTTATCACGGAATTCCGCACGGTTAGCATTCAGCTTACGGCGAACTGATTTACGACGCTCTTGTTGCCCTGGCATAATAAATGTGCGGCCAACATAACGATTTTTCACAAAACCTTGGCGGTATGGCTTATCTAAAATATGCGCGATTTCTAAAGCGATATCACAAGATGTTTCAGGTATTGGGATCACTACATCGATATGTAAGTCTTCCCACTCACGAGCAATTTTAGCGCCTAACTTTTGCCCCATACGCAATCTTGCGTTATACACTGATATTTTATCGATAAAAGAGTCTGGGCGAGCAAAATAAACATACTCAAATAAGCATGGCGTTAATTGTGGGTTCTCGGCGCATTGGCGTGTATACAGTTGACCTTTCTCAGTCACATAAACCGCTTCACCGGGTGCAACGTCACGTAAAAACTCAAAGCCTAGTGTATCTAATGCAACGCTTTCTGAAGCTACCATGTACTCTTCAGCCCCATTTTCCAGCACCCGACGACCTAATACTAATGGACGGATACCGTGAGGATCACGAAATGCCAGCATGCCATGACCAATAATCAAGGCCACACATGCATATGCCCCACGCAATCTTTTATGCATGGCAGCTACAGCTGTAAATACATTGTCTGGCTCAAGTGGAAAGTGATCAAAGCGGTCTAACTCATAAGCCAATATATTTAATAAAATCTCAGAGTCCGAGGTGGTATTCACATGACGGCGAGCTGTTTCAAATAAACGACGCGTCAGTTCATGCGCATTTGTCAGATTCCCATTGTGAGCAAGGGTGATACCAAAAGGCGAGTTCACATAGAAGGGCTGTGCTTCTGATGCGCTTGAACTTCCCGCAGTTGGATAACGTACATGGCCAATTCCCATGCAACCTTGCAGTCTGAGCATATGCCGCGTTTCAAAAACATCTTTTACGAGGCCATTCGCTTTACGTAAACGAATATTATTTTTGCCATCAATGGTAGCAATCCCTGCTGCATCTTGCCCACGGTGCTGAAGCACAGTTAAAGCATCATAAATAGATTGGTTGACCGGTGATACACCGGCGATACCGACAATACCGCACATTTAGTCTTTCCTCATCAGCCAGACGGAGAGATGTTCTCCGGTAGGAAACTTGACGCATTTTGCAGGTAGTCAAAGAACCACCTGATTATATGACTGAACTGCGGAATAAGTTCCGAACGTTGCCAATCCTCACTTTGAGGAAGTGGTGTAAAGGTATCAAGAAAAAATAATAACGCAGATACAATTAACACACCACGCAACGCACCGAAGCAGATCCCCAGAACACGATCTGTGCCCGATAAGCCAGTTTTTTGAACCAGAGAACTAATCACATAGTTAACAACTGCACCGACAATTAATGTCGCAATAAATAATGCAGCAATAGCAATACCATTTCTGACTAGTATGTCCTCAAAGCGCGTAAAATACTGTGCTAAGTAAGGATAAAATGTACTAGCAACAAAGAATGCACAGCCCCATGTTATCAGTGATAAAGCCTCGCGAACAAACCCTCGGATCAGGCTTACCAGTGCCGAGAAGCCAATGATGGCAATAATTGCATAATCTAACCAGACCATATTTCATTCCAAAATTCGCACCCACGGCAGTGGCTGGAGTGCATTCTAACAGAAAACGAAAACGTTTGCGTAACCAATTTACATACAATTTAAAAAAACCAACGGCGAAAAGAAAAATTCATATTCGCCGCTACAATTGGTTAAAAACTCAAATTTTTATACTCTAAATAATTCGAAATACAACTAGACGACAAATCAATTCGTCGCCAAGGGCCTACAGCAGTATATGACTATTGCGTTGAGTATAGTCACTATACTTCAACGCAATATGCTATAAATCGAATGATAACGAGTATCTTATTCCTAATTCAATACGATGATTTACTCATGGCTTGAAAGCCCTAATCTCACCTTGCAGCCCTGTTATCGAACGCAACTCAGGTAATGCGCTTTCTAAGCGTTGCCGTGAAGCTTCTGGCCCAACAAAAATACGCGTTAATTGGCCATTCACTGGTCGTGAAGGAACCGTATAGACTTGATACCCAGACAACCGTAATTTTGCGACAATTTCCTCAACCTTCACTGAATTTTTCAATGCACCAAGCTGCACTACAAACGCTTTCCCCTGTGGAGCTTTAACTTCAGGCTTAGGCTCTGGTTTTGGTTCCGGCTTCGGCACTGGCTTCACTTCAGGTTTTGGCGTAGGTTTAGGTTCTGGCTTTTTAGGCTGTTCAGTTGGGGTAACCGCTTTTTCTGGCAATGTTGTGGCAGATTGCTGTTCGCGCTGCTGTTCATCTTGTTTCTGCTCAGAAATCGCTTCAGATATCATGGCTTCCGATACCGCGCCTGACGTCGAAGATTGCGTCAGCGGTGCGATCGCTTCGATATCTTGCTCGTCACCCGGTTTTGGAATAATAGGTATGGCCGCAAATTCATTTTCATTGTATTTCTTATCGCCATCAAGTAATGCGGGTAACACAATGATCCCCGCAGCAACTAAAACAATGGCGCCGACAAGACGATTTTGAAATTTACTTGCCACCTACGCTATCCTTTTGTTTGATCTAACAACATCATTACATGAGCAACAGTATGGAAAGAACCACAAACAATCACAATATCCTTCTCTGTTGCATCAACACAAGCTTGCTGCCATGCTTCATCAACCGAATCAAATACCTTTGGCGAATCTAGATATTGGCTTAATTGAGATGCTGATGCACCACGAAACTCAGTTAATGACGCCACATACCAATCCGTCACTTGCTCAGATAAACGCGTTAATGTGCCTTGGATGTCTTTATCGCCTAACATACCAACTACCGCACGGATCCGTCGCCCTTCAACCGAAGGAAGTTGTGCTAAACGAGTCACCAGATAACCTGCTGCATGTGGATTATGCGCCACATCCAGTATCATCAACGGTTTCTCACCAATAATTTGAAAACGCCCAGGGAGTTGAGCAGACTTCAAGCCCTCTCTCACCGCCTGATCAGTAATTTTATTGGCTAGTTGATGGTTAGTTTCTTTGAGACAGCAAATAACCCCTAAAGCAGTCGCTGCATTAGCGAGCGGTACATTAGGTAACGGTAAATTCGCCCACTGGTATTTATCGCTTTGCCATGACCAATTATTTTCGTGTTGCTCAAAAGACCAATCTTTATCACGACGAAACAGCAGAGTACCAATTTCATTGGCATATTGACCGATCGATTCAGGCATGTCTGGTTCACCGACTACACCATAACGACCACCACGGAAGATACCCGCTTTCTCGAAACCAATGTGTTCTCTGTCAGAGCCTAGCCAATCAGTGTGATCGATAGCAATACTGGTGATTGCCGTGACATCAGCATCGACGATATTGGTCGCATCTAAACGCCCACCTAACCCTACTTCAAGGATCACCACATCTAACGCAGACTGTTTAAACAACTTCAGCGCTGCCAATGTGCCATACTCAAAATAAGTTAATGAAATATCGCCACGTTCCGCTTCTATATCAGCAAATACACGACAGAAATCCGCTTCAGCTAGCTCTTGACCTTGAATACGTACCCGCTCGGTGTAGCGGACTAGATGTGGTGAACTATAAACTCCCACTTTGAGGCCAGCCGCCATTAAAATAGATTCAAGAGTATGGCAGGTTGTCCCTTTACCATTAGTGCCTGTCACGGTGATCACGTGAGGTGCGGGTTGAAGCAACCCCATTTGACGAGCAACTTGTCCGACGCGCTCTAGCCCCATATCAATATTTTGGCTATGCAGGTCTGTAAGATATGAAAGCCAAGTCTCCAATGGAGACTCGGCATTTGGAATAGTAAATTGATTACTCATCATCTTTTTTATGCTTAGCAGAGTCCTTTACTTGCTCATGAGCATCGATGACAACATCGTCTTTAGCGATATCGATTTTCACTTCCTCTTCAACCACAGGTACAAACTCTTCTGTATTGAAGCTCGGTTTATTGGTTAACATTGCTAATACATCAGCTAACGTATCACGCATATCAGTACGGCGAACGATCATATCGATAGCGCCTTTCTCTAACAAGAACTCACTACGTTGAAAGCCTTGAGGCAATTTTTCACGTACCGTTTGCTCGATAACACGTGGGCCTGCAAAACCAATTAACGCTTTTGGTTCAGCGACGTTGATATCACCTAACATTGCTAAACTTGCCGATACCCCACCCATGGTTGGGTCAGTTAATACAGAGATGTATGGCAGACCACGTTCTTGCATTTTTGCTAACGCTGCACTGGTTTTCGCCATTTGCATCAGTGACAACAGCGCTTCTTGCATACGCGCGCCACCACTTGAAGAGAAGCACACTAATGGGCAGTTATCTTCTAGAGCTTGTTCAACTGCACGAACAAAGCGAGCACCAACAACGGATGCCATTGAGCCACCCATGAAAGAGAATTCAAATGCCGCCGCAACAATTGGCATTTCTTTTAACGTCCCTTTCATTACCACGATAGCATCTTTTTCACCCGTCTCTTTTTGAGCCGCTGAAATTCTATCTTTATATTTTTTTGAATCACGGAACTTGAGTATATCTTTTGGCTCAAGTTCACTGCCTAATTCCGTTGTAGAGTCTTCATCAAGAAAAGCTTCAAGGCGCTGGCGTGCATGAATGCGCATATGATGATCACATTTAGGGCACACTTGTAAGTTACGCTCTAACTCAGCCCCATACAATACTTGTCCACAACTATCACATTTAGTCCAAACCCCTTCAGGGATATTGACTTTAGTTGATTGGGTCAAGTTACCTTTCTTTAATATTTTTTCAATCCAGCTCATTAATAGACCTTTTCGTCTGATTGATCTCTGGCTACTTCCTTGAGAAGCCGAATATAACGCCTCTCAGGTAAAACACCAGTATGTAATTTTGTGCCATTAAACCACAATGGTACTCCACTGTGGATAAAAAAATTTAAAATCCGTTACGGATTATCACTGTTTTGCGTAGCGACACGCTTTTCTTTCGCTGCTGCACGGCGATGACGGATCACTTCAATCACCCCCGGAAGAATAGAAATAAAGATAATGGCGACTATCAATAATTTCAAATTCTGCTGTACGAACGGCAAATCACCAAACAGGTAACCTGCATAAGTGAATGATAACACCCATAATAACGCACCTGTCACATTATAAAAGGCAAAATGACGATAAGACATTTTGCCCATTCCTGCAACAAATGGCGCAAAAGTTCTAACAATCGGCACGAACCGCGCCAATATAATGGCTTTACCACCGTGTTTTTCATAAAACGCATGGGTTTTATCTAAATAAACACGACGGAAAATTTTTGAATCGGGATTTTTAAATAATTTTTCGCCAAATATACGACCGATTGTATAGTTAACTGCATCACCTAAAATAGCCGCGATGATCATCAGTGTAACCATTAAATGCACATTCAAATCATTACTATCTAATGCAGAAATTGCTCCTGCGACAAACAATAATGAATCACCAGGTAAGAATGGGGTTACTACCAGCCCAGTCTCACAAAACAAGATCAGAAATAAAATACCGTACACCCAAGTACCATATTCAGCAACCAGCTCTGCTAGATGCACATCGATATGCAGAATGAAATCGATAATAAAACTGATAAACTCCATAAATGTCCTCGTGATTTATGAATAGCGTCCCTGCTATATCTAAGATTCTTAAGATTAGATTTACATCAGCTCATCGGCTAAAAAAAGCGGCCCCATCACATTCGATGGCAGAGCAAATTTCTCAGGATAATCAACCGCAACTAAGTACAAACCTTCAGCTTTAGCGGTCGCCGCAGCTTTTGTTCTGTCCTTAAGTTCCAGTAATTCTGCCATCCAATTAATATCTTGATTACCGCAACCAATCTCTAGCAGACTTCCAACAATATTTCTGACCATGTGATGAACAAATGCATTGGCTTTGATATCCACCACCACATAGTTACCATGACGGCTAACTTGCACGTGCATTACATTACGCCAAGGCGTCCTTGACTGGCACTGGACTGCTCTGAATGAGGTAAAATCATTTTCCCCCAATAGAACTTGCGCCGCCTGATGCATTCTTTTTTCATCTAATGGATAATGAAAATGCGTGACGCCATTCGATAAAATCGCAGGTCGATAGCGATGATTAAAAATGACATAACGATAACGACGTGCTGTTGCACTGAATCTCGCATGAAATTCTTCATCAACACCTTGGCACCAACGCACGGCAATATCGTCAGGCAAATGGGTATTAACGCCCATTGTCCACG
Organism: Providencia sp. 2023EL-00965; assembly: GCF_033550225.1. Lineage (NCBI taxonomy): Bacteria > Pseudomonadati > Pseudomonadota > Gammaproteobacteria > Enterobacterales > Morganellaceae > Providencia > Providencia sp. 2023EL-00965. Next base: position 90,450 of record NZ_JAWUEH010000012.1, read on the forward strand.
CTGCCTCTTTGCGCACTACTGGCGAATCAAAGTGCACCACCTGCCCTGTCGCATGTACGCCTGCGTCAGTACGCCCCGCACAAAACACACTAATCGGCTGATTAGCCACTTTAGACAGCGCTTCTTCGAGACAACCTTGTACACTTTTTACTTCTTGTTGGCGTTGCCAGCCATAATAGCGACTACCGTTATATTCAATGCCTAACGCAATGCGAGACAACTGGGTTGACTCGGACATCAGTAAGATAGCTCCTGAGCCAGTTTTTCTGCGGTTTCAACTGCCATCAATGCACCGCCAAAACGCACATTATCGGCAACCGACCAAAACTGTAAGATTTCAGGAATACCGTAATCATTACGGATACAACCAATACTCAAATAATCGTTGCCAGAGGCATCAGTCACTTGAGTTGGATAATCGCCTTCTTCTGAGACCTGAATATCATCAAAACGTTCAAGTTCATCGCGAGCTTCTTCCATACCGACGGGTCGTAAGGTTTCAAGGTAAACCACTTGGGCATTACCATAAAATACTGGTGATTGAATAAAGCTCACAGCAACGGGTAGTCCATCGTCCTGCAATACTTTGCGTACTTGCTCAACCAGACGGCGCTCTTGCTGTACACTGCCTTCTTCATCGGCTAATGTTGGTAACATATTGAATGCGAGTTGTTTAGTAAAACGGCCTTCTTCAGCTGGGATGCCATTTAACAAACGGGCACTTTGTCCTGCGAGTTCATCCACTGCCGATTTACCATAAGCAGAAACAGATAACATATTTGTCAGCGTAATACGTCCCACTCCTGCCGCATCAATTAATGGCTTAGTGGCACTCAATAATTGGCTCACATAGCTATCTGCAACAGCAATAATATTACGATTGCGATAATCAGCTAAGACATGCGGGTTTACACTCGGTACAACTAAAGGGACATCTGGTTCGAGAGCAAACACACCACTGCTATCAATCACAATACAACCTTCTTGTGCCGCTTGTTCCGCATATTGCAAGCTGACTTCATCACTTGCAGCAAAGAACGCCATTTGAGCTTGCGACCAATCAAAGTCGGTAGCATCTTGGACTTGATAACTTTTGCCATTAAAACGAATGCTCTCCCCTGCTGTTCGCTCGCTGGCTAACAAGTACAATTCGCCAACCGGAAATTCGCGTTCTTGTAATAATGCTAAAATGGCTTCACCGACAGCGCCGGTTGCACCCAATAACGCAATATTCCAACCTTCAGTCATTGCTGTTTCTCCAAAAAATAACGATTAAATGAAATAATTAGCAAATAATAAGTTAATGATGTAATCATCAACTTATTATCGTTGTTTGCTGTATTCACTTAATTAAATGTGCATTAAAACCCAGTGCAGATAGTTGTGATGCAACCTGAGCATCATCACAACCAATGTTGAGAGACGACCACTCACGGCGCTCCTGATAGTGCTTGCGTAATTTGTCAAACTCACCGGGTATTGCGGCGACTTCACGCAATGCAGCGTCGTCGCGACGCACATCATACACGAGATGAACCAGCCTTTTGAGCTGACTTTGCGATAATTTACCTTGAAATGTTAGTGCGCTAATTTCAGGTGTAGGTAATAAAGAAGACAGCGCGATATTGTCTGGTTTGCCTAAGAATTGGCAATACGCCTCGTAGACTTGGGTTGTACCACGTGCCTTACCTTCAAGGGTATAACCTGCAATATGTGGTGTGCCAATGTCTACCCATTGAAGTAATTCAATATCTAAATCTGGCTCGGGCTCCCACACATCTAAAACGACAGAAAGCGATTTACCTTGTTTCAATAGTGATAACAAAGCTTGATTATCAACGACTTCACCACGACTAGCATTGATAAGGATCGTGCCATCACGTAGCTCAGCCAAACGTTGAGTATCCATTAAATGGTAGGTTTTATCCGCACCATCCATATTCAATGGGGTATGGAAAGTCAAAACATCCGCTTCCGCCAGTACTGTTTCTAAAGGTAAAAATTCGCCCTGACCTTCTGCTTGCGCACGAGGAGGATCGCATAATAATGTTTTTACCCCCCAAGCTGCCAAGCGATTGGCTAAACGGCCTCCAACATTACCAACGCCAATAATTCCGACTGTTTTATCACGCAAATCAAAATGATCGCGTTCCGCTAACATTAATAATGCAGAAAATACATATTCAACCACAGCGATTGCGTTACAACCCGGTGCTGAAGAAAACGCGATCTTGGCTTGGTTGAGCCATGCTGTATCGACGTGATCAAAGCCCGCTGTTGCCGTACCCACGAATTTAACTGGTGTATGGCTAAGTAATGCGCTGTTAACTTTGGTAATTGAACGTACCATAAGTGCGTCGGCATCAAGCAATTCACCTTCAGGTACTGGGCGGCCTGGCACAGCAGTAACTTTACCTAGCTTGCTAAATAATTGCTGAGCATATGGCATGTTTTCATCAACTAAAATTTTCACTGAATTCGCCCCAATATCATCACGCGTCTTTTAAATAAAAATGCAAAGTATACTCTAAATCATTCAAGGTGCAGCTAGGCGATAAACGAACGCTCAGCTAGAAGTATAGAAAACACTGTGGCTAGCGTCAGTGAGTGTAGGTGCCCTATATTAATGAGAAGCGCTGCAATTTGAAGTATGACGAGTATGTCATCTATTTTGCCACGTTCCAGCACCATTTCCTATGTACGATTTACTTCGTTTAACGATTCTTTAGTACGAAAACGATCAGGGGTCACACCCGATATTTGTTGAAACATTGCAATAAATGCCGATGCGGAGCTATAGCCCACATCCAGCGCGACCTCATGCACACTTTTTCCGCGTTCTAATCCAGCTACCGCATGCAAATAACGTAAACGCTGACGCCATTCACTAAACGACATCCCTAGCTCTTGCTGACAACGACGCGATAACGTTCGTTCTGAGGTGTAACTGCGTTTAGCCCACTGCGCTAAAGTCGAGTTATCAGTGGGATCTCTTTGTAAGGCATCTAAAATGGGGGCTAAAAATTTATCTTTTGTGATAGGAAGATAGGTATCTTGGCAAGGTGAAAGTGCAAATTGGTCAACCAACACACTGGCTAAGCGCTTATCTTCATCGGTTTGAGGCTCAACAATTCCCCTTTGATAAAAATTGGACATAATCGTCTGAAAAATGGGGCTTAGTCGAACTACGCAGGCACGAGAGGCTAACTTGCCGCTGAGGTGTTGTGCAAAATCGATGATCCGAAATTTAACACTTTGTTTATTAAAACTCGCATGCTGGACATCGGCAGGTATCCAAATGCAAAATTCAGGTGGCGCTAGATAATGCTTACCGCCAACTTCCATTTCCATGATCCCACACACCACATAGAGCAATTGCCCAAACGAATGAGAGTGAGATTTATACTCTGTCTGGGTATCAATTTGTTCATGCCGTAAGGCAATAAACGCAGGTTCAATGATATTGCACTCATTAATTAGTCGTTTCGATGTGTTTGTAATTTGTTTCATGAATGTTGTCTGAAAACCGTTATCGAATGTCTGAATATCAGTATATATAAAAAATCTGACAAGGCTATACTATTGCCATCATTAGGGAGAAGCATTTGATGAAAAATTTAATCTTTCCGTTAATAGCGGTTTTACTGTGGTCAATCAATGCGATTGTCAATAAAGCGGCTGCAACGGCCATCGATCCTGCGGCAATATCTTTTTACCGTTGGGCATTAGCACTATTAGTCATGACTCCATTCGTACTGCGTTCAGTTCTTAGACATTGGTCGGTTGTCAAAAAACATTGGTGGCAATTAGCCATTTTAGGGGCACTAGGCATGATGCTTTATCAAAGCCTTGCTTATTATGCGGCCCACTCAGTCAGCGCAACCTTTATGGGGATCATGAACTCATTGATCCCATTGCTAACCGTGGTAATTAGTATATTTGTCCTACGAGTCATTCCAACGGTCGGTATTTTTATCGGTACACTACTGTCATTGGTTGGGTTAGTTTGGCTAGTGAGTCAAGGAAACCCTGCCACTCTATTTTCTCAAGGACTTGGTACAGGTGAGCTATTGATGTTAATTGCCTCCGCAGCCTATGCTTTATATGGCGTACTGACTAAACGTTGGGCAATTCAGTTATCAAGTTGGGATTCACTGTATGTGCAGATTTTCTTTGGTGTGCTCCTATTAATACCTAACTTTTTATTGGCTGACGATGTTTCACTCAATAGCCATAATATTGGTCTTGTGGCCTTCGCAGGGATTGCAGCATCAATTATCGCCCCTGCGATGTGGATCCAAGGTGTGATGCGCTTAGGTGCCAATACAACATCTATCTTTATGAATTTAGCGCCAGTATTTACAGCAATTATCGCGATTTTTGCGCTCGGCGAAGAATTAAAAAGCTACCATCTATTAGGCGGCGGAGTGGTCTTACTTGGTGTAATGTTAGCACAACAATTACGCACGCCACTGACTGATCTTTTCAAGAGTAAAAAACACATTGAGCAGAAAAAAGATTGCGTAAACGATAACAGCCAGTAAAATTAGCTTTCAAGCAATGCAATGTCGTAATCCATATGCCCCACTTATGTGGGGCTATGTTTTTTATTTATACCCATTAATTATTAAATGAATCATCTTAATTTAATTTATTTAATAAAATACCAATACATTAAATATTACATTGTTGAAAACATTATGGATTAGGTAACTAATATTATGATGAATATGTAAAAGGATAGCCATGCTCCCTAATATTAAGCCATTTCGAATAGCCACCGTGACTTTAGCTACACTGCTCGCTTTGTGCTTTACGTCTTCAAAACTTCATCTATCACCATTAGCAACAAGTTATGCTTTCTCTCAATCCGATGACACTCAAAAGGGTTTAGTGTCATTGGCTAAAAATGAGCATAATGACTTGCCATCAACGGTGACTCTTCCTACGATTTTCTCAACCATTGTTAATGATAATTACGCCCAAGAAGCGTATTTACTGTATCGAATCTATGATGGTGATGAGTATCGAGAAAATTTAACACCAGACCGGTTACAAGCTCAAAAATACCTTGAGCTTGCGGCTGAATTAGGCCATCAAGATGCATTGATTGAAATGATTGAACAGTCAACTTTCCGTTTTAATTTTCCCGGAAAGTACCTTGATGAGCTAGCGCAAAAATATATTAATACTCTGTTAGACAAATACCCTGATTCTCCGAAAGCCCTTATTGCTTTAAGCGATCTTTATGCAACATATACAACACATTTTTATAATCCTGAAAAATCATTTGAATTAATTCAAAAAGCGAGTGAAATATCACCATCAGCAGAGAACAACTATAAACTTGCTCAAAAATACGCTCTCGCTCTAGGTACAGAGCAAAATTTAAAACAAGCTATCAGTCTTCTACAAGAAAATATTGCTAACGATAAATTAGTAAAAGATAGCCAATATGCATTAGCACGACTCTATTTTCAATTTGATGTATCCGATGAAATTGAAAAAGACTTCGTTATTGATATACTCAAAGAAGGTGTTGAAAGAAATAAAACTTCTTTATTTCCAGATTATAGCTTAGCACATTACTATGCAGACTATCTTTTAGAGCAAGACCCAATTAATAATAAAGAATATGCTTTTTCATTATACAAAAAAACAGTCAACTATTTTACTGATGCAAATATACATCATGCATTAGCGCTAATAAAATATAAAGAACACGAAAAAGATCAGGCCATGGCCCTTATTTTATTAACGCTAGAATCAGATAAAGAGCGTCATTATCTCACCACAAGAGAGCGTCAAAATGCTTATGACCTACTCTTTGAACATGCTCTTGAGTATCCTAGAGCAATTCAATTTATTATTGAACAATCATTTAATAATGAACGAGCAAAAAATTTCATCCTTCCCTTATTAGATCAAAATCCTGACGTAAGGTTTAAATATGCCATCGCTAATGTTAGCCGTATGAGTATTGAGAATAAAGTTGATGAAAATAAATTAACCTCATATTATCTAGACATAATTAAAGCCGCAGAGTTAGGTTCCATTGATGCTATGCTGTTTATTATTCATGGGAAAATTGATGATAACTTTATTCCTGGAGCCCTTTATTACAATAATAGATTTGATCAACTCACTGGTACAACACAAAGTGATCGTTTGATGTGGCGTAACAAGTGCGCAGAACAAGGGAGTAACCGCTGTTTGGCCGAACTTGGTAAACTCTACCAATATGGGCAATCTGGCGTTGAAAAAAATTATCCGAAAGCACTGGAATATTATCAACGAATTCATATCACACCTAATAAGTATGAGTTTCTGGATTATAAATCTGATATGAAATTGATTGAAAAAGAGCAACAAGAATTCAATGAGCTGCTCAATCAATATCACAATAATGACGCCGAAGCTGCTCACAGGCTAGCCGATATTTATCGGCTCGGTAAATATGGGCAAAAGAAAGACAACATTAAGTGGCTTAACTATCTCGATCAAGCAGCAAACTTAGGCAGTTATGAAGCATTAAATGATCTACAGACATATTATGAGAACGAAGGTTTACTCGAAAAAAATCGAGCTAAAATCCTGCGTTATTATGACCAGCAGATCGCCTCAGGTAATCAATCAGCTACCCTCAGCTTAGGCTTAAATTATTTATACGGATTGCACCTTGTTGATGCAGATCGCACGAAGGCTCGTGAATTATTGAAAAAATCAGGCAAAGATGGCGAGCGTTATCTCACTGAAATGGATAATTTTGATACAAAATTTAATGTGAAAAATAAAGATGCAGATACCAATCTTCAGCTAGGTATCGCACATACATCTGGCCGAGGAGCCAGTATTGATCATTTAAAAGCTCGACAATATTTTAAAGCCGCTGGGGAGCAAGGTGATCAAGATGCTGCTTATACCTATATTAGATCGTTACAAAATGGTATTTATAATTATAAAAAAAATCGCTGGATAGTAGAGCCTAACTGGGATGAAGCTATTTCATGGTTAAAAAAACACCCTCTGACCTGTTGTGAGGAAGATGAGTTATTTCGTTATAATACACTGGTATTACCCGCGTTAAATAATGATATTAATGCAACACTCCGATTGTCCCATTGGTATATTGAGCAACAGCAACATACTGCGGCAGCCTATTGGTATAACAAAATACTGGATAAAACAGATTTAAATATCATCATCCCTGCTCTTGATAAAATAATTACCAATACAGACAAAAAACGCGAATTATATTCATTTGGAACATTGAAGAACAATCTATATTCTAAAGTCCATTTTGCATCTTTAGCGCTAAGTAACAAAAAAGTAGCCGCAAACCCAGAGCTCTACCAGTCTCTCATTCAATACCTGCATGAAGGATTAGACTCAAAAGATCCTGTGATTGCAAATCTTGCATTTGATTCTTTATTGACTGCATATAGAGATGGAACTGAACGATATAGTTATCGAAATCTTCGTCCAAAACATGAAAAAGCGTACGTTGAATTATTAGAATCACAGTCTAAGAAACGTACTGATACGCTAATGCTATTGGCTGAATATTATACAAGAAAAGATCCGCAGAAAGCGCTAGCATATGCCAAAGAAGCTGATGAAAAAGGTAATATTAAAGCAGCTAATTATCTATTTAACTTTTATCTTGCTCAACATGATGCTGAAGATGAGAATTTTGAGCGTGCGATTCAATATCTCAAGAAATATTTAAATATGAGGGAAGCTGCTGATAAAGAGAAGATTAAAGAGCTTACTGTTCCTATTCTAAAGATAACCTACATTGCCAATATTTATTTCGAAGGCTTTGACGATATAGCGCGAGATCTAGATAAGGCGATTGAAATGTATCAATATTTATTAAAATATGAACCTGAAATTGCATTAGAAAAACTTTATGAGGCACATATCCTAAACGGAAATGCCAATGAAGCTTATTACTATGCATTAGTTCTTGATAAAGATATTGATAATGTCACCATGTTTAATACGCTAACCGATGTACAGCGTGAAGCTATCAAGATACGTGCACAAAATTATATCGATGGTCAAAATACTAAAAAATAAATCATAACCGTAGTCCAAACTTTCATAGCATCCGTCTGTACTGATTGATCTGCGACTAACAAGCTTAGCTTCCTATACACTTTGCTTGAAAAATAGCCACGCTGGTTGACCTGAGAGTACTCATCAATCAGCCAGCGTCTGCAAGGAAGCATCCAGCTATTACATAAACCGGTCAGCCCCACCTGAAGCCTCAATAGTCTGACCGGTAACAAACTGATTCCGTTCAGAAAGTAAGAATGCGGTGATTGCCGCAATATCTTCGGGTAATCCAAAACGCCCTACAGGCGTTTTCTCTTTGCCCAATAATGTCATGATCTCTTTATCCGTTTTATCAGCCAGCTCAGGACGACGGTCACGGACATTCGGCAGCATATTCCTAGCCCAGTTATCCGTTATGACAGCACCTACCCCCACCGCGTTAACCAAAATCCCATCAGGCGCAACACTCAGTGCCAGACTACGAGTTAGATTATTGATTGCAGCGCTCAAAGCATGCGAAACCGTCAGTTGGGGGTTTGGATAGATCCCACCAATAGAAGAAATGTTAACAATGCGTCCCCAATTTTGAGCCTGCATTCCGGGTATGACAGCCTTACAAAACCGTCGCATTGCGGAAAACTTAGTCTCTGTCATCGACTGCCACTCTTCTTCTGATGTAGTCAGCAGCGTGCCTGCGTGGGCTCTTCCTGCATTATTTACCAGTAAATCAATGCGCTCAAAAATACTTTCGGCCTGTTTTACCACCAGCTCAGGCAGTTCAGGATCCGTCACATCCCCAGCAATAGGCAGTACGGTTACACCGTATTTATCTGCAATTTTTTGTGCTGCTAATATCAATTGTGCTTTTTGTCTAGCAACCATGATCAGATGGACACCATTCGCGGCCAATTCTTCGCAAATGCTGAAACCAATACCAGTTCTGGCTCCAGTTACTAGAGCCACTTTACCCGTCAGTTTTAAATCCATTTTCAACTCCTTAGATTATGTTCAGTGATTAATGTGAATAACATGAGTAGCAATTTTCTGTTTCAAACACTTGGGGAATAAAATTCAGACGTCTGAATAAAGTGGTCAAAGAATCGGGAATAGATATTGCCTAGAGTAGACAACATTGCGTTTAGAACGAGGTGTGAACATGTGTACTGATAGCGAGGAACTTTCTTCGATCAAGCTCCTAATACTGGCAATTATTTGCTGTATCGTTGTCGCTAATATTTATTTTAATCAATCCGTCCTGAATCTGATTGCGAGTTCTTTTCCTAATGAGTGGAAAGCCGTTTCTTTGATCCCCATGGCCACCCAGTTAGGCTATGCGGCAGGTTTGTTCTTGTTGATCCCGCTGGGCGATTATATAGAACGCCAACGGCTTATCCTGCGTCAGGCACAAGTGCTGTTTTTGGCACTGATTGGCATGATATTGTCTCCAACTGCATCAGCGCTGGTGTTTTTCTCTTTCCTGACTGGCATTGCTGCCACCGTTGCCCAACAGATTGTGCCGCTTGCTGCTTCACTCTCGAAAAGTTCTTCACGCGGTAAAACAGTGGGAACGGTAATGAGTGGTGTTTTGGCAGGAATTCTAACGGGACGGGCTATTGGCGGCTTTATCGGTGAATATTTCGATTGGCGAGGAGTCTTTTTGTCTGGCGCAGTCATAACACTGTTCGCGATATTTTTCATCGCCCGTATTTTGCCTTCTCAGTCGTTATCCACTCCGAAATTTAATTATCTCACAGTACTGCGTTCCTTAGGCCAGTTGTGGAAAAATGAACCACAGCTGAGAAATGCCACACTGACACAAGCCCTGTTATTTGCCTCCTTCAGCATATTATGGACTGCCCTCCCTTTCTGGCTAGACTACCGCTACCATTACGGGACAGGCATAACTGGGTCTCTGGCAGCACTGGGGTTAATCGGAATTCTCTGTGCGCCTCTGGCAGGAAGTATCAGCGATCGTCAGGGCCCTTTTAGAATGGTTATCTTGGGCATAGTGCTGATGCTGCTGGCCTGGATTGTTTTCTGGGGTTGGAACAGCATAGTCGGCATGGTGGTGGGCATCCTGTTACTGGATGCGGGGGAACAATGTGTCCTGATCGCGAATCAGCACACCATTTATTCTTTGTGTCTAGAGGCCCGAAACCGTCTTAACACACTTTTTATGTGCATCATGTTTATCGGTGGCGCATGTGGCTCACTGACGGCTACTTGGCTATGGGAAACCACGCATAACTGGATGTTGATTGTGGCTGCTGGGGCGGGGCTCGTGATGTTAGGTATGTTAATCGCCATCAGATACAACCCTTCATCCCCCCAAACGAGCACATAGCTCTCGCGCATTTCTGATGTCTGTTGAGTGTTGAGAATCATCGATGTGGCTTAACACCTCCGTGATTAACTGTTTTGCCACCACACGCTCACCGATTTCAATCAGCAGCGTTGCTAGCGAGCAAACAATGCGCAAAGCCCAGCCATATGCCTGTTGCTGGTATGCTTTATTCAGTGCCAGTTCTAATTGCTGGCGCTGAGCGCAGATCGGTAAATGTATCACGGAAAGACGCATCAGTTCGGGCGTACACCAGTTTTCATGCAGGGTTTGCTGTGAAAGCCTGCTATCCATTTCTGATAATAAAGGAGAGTACTGCCAGTCTAATCCCATGCCTCTCAGCGATCTAAATAACATAGTTTGCTTGATATTCGGCTGACTGAACTGCTCAGCCCAATGGAGAAATAACTCACCGTAGGTTTTCCAAAAATAGAGGTCATGTTTTTCAGCCAGTTCAATAAGCCAAAGAGCGGCCTTTCTTACCCAGCGCGGATTGCGATCGAGCGCCGCTGTCATGCAAGCACCTTCCGCCAATGCGCAACACAACGAACAAATATGTTGTAAACGCGCCGCTTTTTTCACTGCTCGCCATGCAATCTGCTTAGCGGTTTTATACTCACCCTGTACCCACAGTACACGGGATAAAAATGCCTCTCCGGCAGTTTCCTGATCAAGTCCAAACCGGAAAACGTGGTCAGAACCGTCAATGGCAAACCGCTCTAGAGATTGTTGCAAATAATCGCGACCGAGAGCATGCTGCCCCAAAAAATGCCAAGATACCCCCAAAATTCGCAATCCTGTAGCCAGTGCGTTTGTATCATTAATCGCCTGTGCGAGCGTGCACATTGACTGCGCATGATGAAGCGATAGATCCAGTTTTCCGGTGCGTAAGTAATACAACCATAGCCCATAATAAGCTTGTAAGCGGATTTCGTTATCGTCGAGTTGTTCAGCAAGTGACAATGCTGTTTGCCAAGTGGATCGTGTTTCAGGAGTGGGACCTTTTGCCCAAGTCGATGCTTTACCCGCAGCTGCACTGAGATCCATTCTCTGATGTAATGTTAAAACTCCCTGCAAACGCGCTTCACTGAGCAACGGATAAATATGACGCTGACATTCATGATAAAGTGAATATTCAATCCAGAATGGCGTCATGGCCTGTAATATATCAAGTCCTTTTGCAGGGTTAGCTCCTTCAGTTAAGGTATGCTGTAAAACACTGCGTAAATCATTAAGGATAGAGTCATAACGTGCTCGCCACTGTTTCGTTGGCAGCCTATACCAATCGAGCTGAGCTTGCTCCGCTCGACGATGGCAATAGTCAGCAAACTGAGCGGCAAGCCTTGGATAGACTCCTTGCAGCCTGAGTTTATCGCAAGCGAACTGACGAAGGGTTTCCAGTAAACGAAAACGGGTAACGGGTGCCTGAGTAATCACTTGGATCAGTGACAGGGAGACCAATCGTTGGAGATCATCGACCATCTGCCAACTATTTTCTTCGGGAATCTGTAAGAAGTCGGTCACAGCGTTCACGGAAAATATATCGGTGAAGATCCCCAAAGAGCAGAATAATTTCTGTTCACGCGGATTGAGTAATTGATAAGTCCACTCTAGCGTAGTCTTGATTTTTTGATGTCGAGATACCCGAACGCTTTGTCTGTTGCTCAAAAGCTGAAAACGATCTTCCAGACCATGATAAATCTCACTGACGCTCATAATCGGTAACCGAGAGGCTGCAAGTTCAATTGCTAGGGGGAGCCCGTCAAGATGACGGCATAATTCACCTATCACCGGCAGCTCAGCATTTGATGGATGGTAATCAAATCTCTGAGCCTGAGCGCGTTCAATAAATAGGCGAACACAGGGAAACAGCAGCAATCGTTGAGAATCGGCCTCTTCTTTTTCTGGAACCACTAGTGGCGGTAGAAGGTACTGTTGCCGCCTGACTAGTAAGTAACATGGTAATATGCGGTGCTGCATTCAGTAGCAAGGCAATCACCGGTTTTAACTCTTTAATAACATGCTCACCATTATCAATCATCAACAAGCACTGGCGTTGGGCGAGCTGATGCGATAAATCAGAATCGTTATGAACAGCAGTTAATGGCAGATGCAAAGCCTGTGAGAAAGCGGAGAGAAGACTAGAAGCGTCAGAGATGTGGGCCAGTTCAACCACACAAACACCATCTGGATACTTTGCCCGAACAAAATTAACGACTTCCCAAGCCAAACGCGTCTTACCCACGCCGCCTAGACCAGTGATAGTGACAAGTGGGTGCTGACGTATTAAGGCGCATACCTCCTGCACTGCTTGATCACGCCCTAAAATCGAGGTTAGAAAAGGAAAAACAACCGGGGATTTTCTGCTATGTTCTGACGATACGACTTGATGACTGGGCAAAAGGTCAAAACGGTAGCCAGCACCAAATTCGGTCGTTAGAAGATGACGATCGTTGCCAAGCACGCGACGGATGACAGAAATCTGCGCTTGAAGATTATTTTCCTCAACAATTTCATTCCCCCATACCTGAGTAAGCAATCGGTCTTTACTGACGACTTGGCCTTGTGCACTGACCAGAGCAACCAGCACATCAAAGGCTCTGGCAGAAATTTTAACCGGTTTACCGCGATGCAGCAGGATCCTCAATTGAGGCCAAATTTGCCACTCAGCAAAGCGGATTTCATCGGTAGATTTCATGATGACACTCTCTTTTGTCGGGATCCTCTGTCGCAGGTCAGCGGTAGTATAAAATCAGGGGCAGCGTGCCTCATAACACAGTAGTTAATTCAGCAATAATAACATAGGGGATTTCTCATCACAGCCAGATGAGCGATATAAAGTACAATACATTGAATTAAACATTTTGACACTAAACTGCCCTCAAACAGCGCTCAAGTGCCTAATTTAAGTGAAGAGCTGACGCACGTAACAGTGCAACAAAGATGATTTTTTGAATGAGATCGTTCATATTGATTGGAAAGAGTTCACTTCCACTAAGAAAATTAAATTAACAAAGGCTGAAAATGACAAAGCTCGAGGAATTAAAAAATATTTATCCCGATGCACTTGTATGGCAATTTGGCGATAGCCCAGAACTTGCTGACGAACTTGTACAACTGGTTTTGAGTGGAATTAAAACAGCGACATGTTCTTCGATAGCATCTTTTCAGCATGAATATAAGCGAGGCGAAGCCCCCTACGTTGGCAGTTATAATATCATTCTTAACGGAGCCGGACAGCCAATGTGCGTAATCAGAACTCTCAAGATGCAAGTCATCCGCTTCAATGAAATGACCCGTGAACTCGCCAGTAAAGAAGGTGAAGGTGATTTAAGTCTGGAGTATTGGCAAGAAGGCCATAAGCGTTATTTTGAACGTGAAGGCTCTTATTCTGAAGAAATGGAGCTTATCTTTGAGGAATTTGAACTTATAGAAATTTTGTAACTGCCCGCTTTGGCACAGGACTACCCTAAGCGAGTTTCAGCGGTCAGCCATGAGCGAGGAGCGGATAACAAATTAGTCGGCAAGCCATGGGGAAATTTTAATGCTTCTATTCAGGCCAGCCATCGGATCCTACTGGCCATTATTAAAACCGGAAACATATTCAAAATGCTCAGGTCATCGGATCTTCACTTTTAGTCCAATAACGAGCGTGGCAAGAAACATTACGCAACCAGCGGTGATGAAAACCCCTATCACGCCGCTGATGCTAAAGAGTAAGCCTCCTAGTGCAGCTCCAGCAGCAATTGAAGACTGTACTGCTGCCACTACCATACCCCCTGCTGTTTCAGCCTGATCGGGAACGGAACGTGCTACCCAGTTTGACCACGCCACGGGAACGCCACCAAAAGCCATCCCCCATAACGCAACAAACAATATCAATCCATTTTCGTTCAGGGGCAATAAAATCATGCCCAGTGCTGCCAAACCGACAAGTGCTGGCATCAGTATCAGCGTAAAACGCAAACTTCTTTCCATTAGCCAACCAGTCAGCAGCGTTCCGATAAAATTAGCCACGCCGAATCCAAGCAGGATTAAAGATAAATGGTCTACATCAAGCTGAGTAATATTTTCAAGAGCCGGTCGAATATAGGTAAACATCGCATACTGACCAGTATGTACAATAACACATCCAGTCATTCCGATCGCAACGCCTGGGCGGCGAAGCACATCCAAGATAGTTGCAGTTGCCATCATTCTACGTGGAGCCATTCTAGGAAGCGTAAACAACTGAAAAATGAGTGTCAGCACGCCTACTCCAGTTGCAGCGATAAAAGCACTGCGCCATCCATAAAGCCCACCTAAGTAGCTTCCCAGCGGAATCGAAACGACTGTTCCGACGGCAATACCACTAAAAATAATGGAGAGAGCACGCGGCACTCTTTTTGCAGGAACCAGCCGCATAGCTACGGCAGCTGCCATACTCCAGAACCCACCCAGAGCTATACCCAACAGAATGCGCATTACAAGTAAGATTGACAGGCTCGATGAAAGTGCCACAAGCAGGTTGGAAGCAATCATTAGCACGGTAAAACCAAGCAAGACATTTCGGCGATCATAATTGCGCGTCAGACGGGGAACTATCAGGCCAGCAAACAGTGCTACCACTGCTGTTATCGTCACAGCCTGACCTGCAAGGGCTTCGGTAACACCAAGATCAGCGGCCATAGGTGTCAGCAAGCTAGCTGGGAGGTATTCTGCGGTCAGCAATCCAAACACCCCCATCGTCAGCGAAATAACAGCCATCCATGCGGATTCTTTAGGCTCTGAACTATTCAGACTAGCAGATATGGCTTCAGGTGCTTCATTTCTCATAACATACTCTTTTCAGGAAAAAATTTAGGTTCCAAGTCTAGAGCTGTGAAGCCGGATGATCTATGATGTTACATCCTGATTTTTTACCCGAAACGCCGGAAATACATGTGAATAAACATTTTGCTCTGTCATCCGAACTCATCAGTGAACTATTGCTTGAAATGCGCCTACGTGGCGTACAGTACCGTCGTTTACTGACTGGAACTGAATTTGGTGTCGGTTTTAGTAATAAATCGGGCCATGCCTATTTTCATTACATCGCTGTGGGAACTGCTTTGCTTCGTACAAACGATGGTGTGCTTCACAAGCTGAAAGCCGGAAGCATGGTATTTATGCCACAGGGTGAGGAGCATCAGCTTATATCGGATGTCAGCTGTGCAATTCAACATATCGATACGTTAGGCTCTGCGCCTTTAGGAGAGGCTGTCAGCGGAATCAATACCTGTCCCAGTACGCATCCGACTCCCAGCACAGTTCTGTTTTATGGCTGTATGGAGTTCGATCTTGGTGGAATGCAGGGCTTGGGTAAACTGATGCCGCAAGCCATAGTGGTGGAAGCAAACGAAAAGGTATATCCGGGACTGGTTCCCATTCTGGATGCAATGAAATTTGAAATTTGTTCTGGACGTGCTGGCTTCGCGGGCATTTTGGCACGCCTAGCAGAAGTGGCTGCTGCCATGATCGTTCGTGGATGGATAGAAAACGGCAGTGAAAATGCCGCTGGCCTTATCGCTGCGCTACGTGATCCGCGGCTTGCCCGTGCCATTCTGACCATCCATCGCGATACAAGTCGAGAGTGGTCTGTTGCAGAGCTTGCTGCTCAGTCTCATGTTTCACGTTCTGTTTTCGCTGAACGCTTTACATCAATCATTGGAATACCTCCCCAGCGCTATGCAAGGGAAGTACGAATGCGCCTCGCTGTTCACTGGATTATTCACGATAAAGTCTCAATCGACACGGTAGCTTTACGTCTCGGCTATGCCTCACAGGCAGCATTTAGCAGAGCTTTTAAGCGTATCATTGGGTATCCACCGGGTGTTATGCGAAGCAACCAACTAAAAGCCATTCAGAGTTAAATTACACATTCCAGCTTTTAGGTTTTCCCCCATCTTTGTGATGAATCTGCTGATTGCAAAGGAACTCATATCGATGGGCTGGAAAGAGCGTCACCGACAGGGACACGGTTACTGGAACGCTAGTATCTACAAGCTACCTGAGTAAATATTTTAGTTAGATATTTAATGCATCCAGCCTTTCGAAGCCAATAAATCCGCTTTTGGCAGTCAGATTAGATTGGTTTTTTACCATAACAGTATCCGATCAAACACAACGAATTTACTTTTATTAGTGCTCTATCCCCTATTCATCACGGGCTAGTTTGAAACACCACCCTAGCCAGTAGCCCACCCAATTCCGTCCCTTTCAATAATTGCAATTCCGTGCCGTGGTAAATCGCAATATCTTTTACCAATGCAAGGCCAAGTCCAGAGCCTTCCATCGCTAATGCATTATTTAATCGTGTAAATGCTTCCATAGAACGCGTTATTTTTTTATCGGGAATACCGGGGCCTGAGTCTTCTACTTCCAAAATAGTATGCTGCTTGTCTTCACTGAAGAGTATTCGTACCGTTACTATGCCATTGGTAGGGGTATATTTAATCGCATTATCAATTAAATTGGCGCACATTTCAGAAAGCAAAATTGGCTCTCCTTTGATCCATGATTGTTCTTCCCCCTCATAACCTAAATCAATACCTTTACTTTCAGCTTGCCCTAGGCGAGTAAAACAAGCCTGCTGAACCAACTCAACAAAATTGATTGCTCGATATTGGCGGATAGCTTCTTTTTCATGTGCTTTTAAACGTGCTAGCTGCAATAACCTATCAGTTAAGGCAATAGTACTATCCAACGTATTATTAATGGCATGTAAACTTTGCTGTCGTTGTTGTTCATCATTGCTATTCAATGCCACAGACACTTGTGTTTTCAACACGGTTAAGGGCGTTTTTAATTGATGAGAGGCATCAGCACTAAAACGCTCTTGGCGCTTCACCATTCTTTTTAATCTTTCAATATAACGATTTAATGCATCTACAAGCGGTGATAACTCTGACCATGGTAATACATCGGGTATAGGTGTTAGGTCATTTGCAGAACGCCCCATCATCAAATAAGATAATTTTTTGAGTGGGGTTAATAGGCGGCTCAATAATAGATAAGCTAGAACCAAGGTCAAAAATACCACAGTTCCTTGGCTCATTAAGGATGAAATGAGTAATTGGCGTGCAAATTCGTGTCGTGATGCGACTGTCTCTGCCACACGGATCTCTACCATTCCCATCATGCCGCCTTCATTCACGGGTTGATAAAATGAGGCAACACGGATCGGTAAACCTTTGTATTCAGCATCGTAAAAATAAACCAGTGCCGTATACAGCTGAGAACGCAACCAATGCGGGGGGATCTCAGGTAAATCATTATAACCTGAAATAGTTTCACCACTTGGAGAGATGACTTGATAGAATAAGCGGTCATTAATGTTGCGCTCAAAACTGTCTAAGACAACATAAGGCACATCAACGATTAAATGACCATCTTGCACTTGTATACGTTCAGCCACTGTCCTCGCGGAAGAAAGCAAAGTGCGATCATAAGCTTGGTTCGCCGCATTTTTGGCGCTGTAATAATGGGTGTAGACTGTAAAAGCCCCCAAAACAATAAGGGGGATACCGAAAAAGAGCAGCAACTGATGAAAGAGAGAGTGTGGATGAGAGACTAATTTCATACACTACACTGCTCTAGTCGGTATCCTAATCCGCGAAGAGTACTAATATTGACATCTGTCCCCGAAAGTTTTTTTCTGACGCGATGCACATATAATTCAATACTCTGTAAATTAGCTTCATCGGAGAGGGAAAAAACCTGCTCAAACAATTGTGTTTTTGAAACAGGACGCCCACGGCGATTGAATAAGGTATTGAGTACAGCAAACTCCCTTGGTGTTAAGGCAAGTGGTTCTTGGTTCAGCAAAAAATAGCCATCTTCATGATAGCAAAGTGAACCAAAACGTTGCTGTTCATTGACCTGCCCTTGACTACGACGTAACAGCGCTCTAATTCGTGCTTCCAATTCAGCTAAATCAAAAGGCTTAGTCACATAATCATCAGCACCTGCATTGAGCCCTTTGACTCTATCTGCAACATCCGAGTTGGCTGTCAATAATAAAACGGGCAGCTCTTGTCCACGTTTACGCATTTGTGCCAGTACCTCTAAGCCATTTAGTCTTGGCAAAGAAACATCCAACACCACCAGCGAATAACTTTCTGTTTGTAATAGTTGATCGGCTATGGCGCCATCACTCGCGATATCCACCGCAAACCCTGTCGAGCTAAGTGCTTTTTGTAACCACAATGACAACTCATCGTGATCTTCCACTAGCAAAATTCTCATTGTTCATGCACTCATTTAAGCAGATTTTGCGTATACGTTCGCATTAACCTCTACGTAATGAAAGACTTAAGCATAATATTTCCAATCCAGCTCACAGGAATACCTCACGCACACAAATTAACATTAAATTAACAATTAAAAATAATTAATAATAAACAATCTGATATTCATCACAAAAAAATAACTTTGTTTGTTAATGAAAGGTAAATGAAAGCTTAGTGAGCCCATGATGTTGGCGAGAAAAACAACAATGACATCTCTTTATTTGATTTCGTGAGGAAAAAAAATGAAAAAATTATCATTAACCACTGTTGCGACCGCCCTATTTTTTGCCAGCTTACAGCAAGCCAGTGCCCTACCTGATCGTACAGAGTGTATTGCTCCAGCGAAACCCGGTGGTGGTTTCGATTTAACCTGTAAATTAGTTCAAGTATCTATGCTTGAAACAAAAGAAATAGAAAAACCAATGCGGGTCACTTATATGCCAGGTGGTATTGGTGCTGTTGCTTACAATGCTATCGTAGCACAACGCCCAGCCGAGCCAGGTACCATTGTCGCATTCTCTGGCGGTTCTTTACTTAATCTCGCACAAGGAAAATTTGGCCGTTATAACGAAAATGATGTGCGTTGGTTAGCCAGTGTTGGTAGCGATTACGGCATGATCGCGGTTCGAGAAGATTCACCCTATAAAAATTTGCAAGATTTAATGGAAGCGTTCAAAAAAGATCCTAACAGTATCGTTTTCGGTGCTGGTGGTTCAATCGGCAGCCAAGATTGGATGAAAACTGCTCTGCTCGCTAAACAAATCGATGTCGACCCGCGCAAAATGCGTTATGTCGCCTTTGAAGGGGGTGGTGAAACATTAACAGCATTACTCGGTAACCACATTCAAGTTATGTCTGGTGATATGAGTGAAATGGCACCTTACCTTAACGATGGCAAAGTACGCGTACTGGCGGTTTATGCTGATAAACGCCTCAGTGATGGGCTTGAAAATATCCCAACGGCGAAAGAGCAAGGTTATGAAATTGTCTGGCCAATTATTCGTGGTTTCTATATGGGGCCCAAAGTTTCAGATGAAGACTATAACCAATGGGTCGAAGCCTTCCAAAAACTACAACAAACCGATGAATTCAAAAAACAACGCGAACTACGCGGGTTATTTGAATATAACTTAACAGGTCAAGAACTGGACAATTACGTTAAAAAAGAAATCGAGCAATACCGAGAACAAGCTCGCTCATTTGGTTTAGTGAAATAACGGGGGCCGATGATGAGCCAGCGCATATTTGCCATTGTTTGGCTGATATTGTGTGGGATCGGTCTTTACATTGGTTGGGGCATCCAGAGTGAGTTCTCATACGAACCTCTGGGGCCTCGGCCTTTCCCGATAGCCATACTCTCCTTAATGGCTTTGTGTGCCTTACTGTTACTTTTAGGCAAACAAGAAGCTATTGAATGGCCAAAACCTTATGTTTTACGTCGCTTAGCACTGCTGATCTTGTCATTAGTGATCTATGCATGGGTATTCGAATGGTTAGGGTTTCCATTATCAACCAGCTTACTGACCATCAGTGTTGCATTGCTATTTGGCGCGACACCAATTGCCGCAATTATTTCAGGACCAATACTGGGTGTTGTACTGTTTTATGCCTTCGACAAGCTACTTGATGTCACCCTGCCTATTGGCAATCTGTTTAATTAAGTAAGGAAATAGCCATGGAAACTTGGATGTATCTTTCGCAAGGGTTTGAAGTCGCATTAATTCCTCAAAACTTGCTGATCGCCCTTATCGGCTGTTTTATTGGCACCGTCGTTGGCATGCTACCCGGTTTAGGGCCAATCAATGGTGTTGCGATACTGCTTCCTTTAGCATTCGCATTAAAACTGCCTCCAGAATCAGCATTAATATTATTAGCAACCGTATATTTAGGCTGCGAATATGGTGGGCGTATATCTTCTATTTTACTGAATGTTCCCGGTGATGCCGCTGCCATTATGACAACTTTAGATGGCTATCCGATGGCAAAACAGGGTAAAGGTGGGGTTGCACTATCTATCTCAGCAGTCAGCTCATTTATTGGTTCAAGTATCGCGATTGGCGGTATCATTTTATTTGCACCACTTTTGGCACAATGGGCTTTAGCATTCGGACCGGCTGAATATTTTGCGCTTATGGTATTTGCGATCGCTTGCCTTGGCAGCATGATGAGCCAAAATCCCATTAAATCACTATTAGCCGCGCTAATTGGTTTATCTTTTGCGACCGTAGGCGTAGATGCAAACTCAGGTGAATACCGTTTTACTTTTGATAGCGTTCATTTATCAGATGGGATCCAATTTATCGTCGTTGTCATTGGATTATTTTCTGTTAGCGAAATTTTGTTAATGCTAGAAGGTACCGCTACAGGACAAGGACTGATCCGCAAAACAGGTCGTATGCTATTTAATCGCAAAGAAGCTAAACAGTGTGTAGGTCCTACATTACGTTCTTCATTTGTTGGTTTTTTTGTCGGTGTGCTCCCCGGCGCAGGTGCAACAATAGCCAGTGCTATCACCTATATGACTGAGAAAAAAATCAGTGGTGCAAATAACCAATTTGGTAACGGTGATGTACGTGGGGTCGCGGCTCCAGAGGCTGCTAATAATGCCTCAGCCTGTGGCTCTTTTATCCCAATGTTAACCTTAGGCGTCCCCGGTTCAGGAACCACGGCAGTCATGATGGGGGCATTAACGCTGTATAACATCACACCCGGTCCAGGTATGTTTACAGAGCAACCTGATATCGTGTGGGGGCTAATTGCCGCATTACTGATTGCAAACGTGGTTTTATTAGTCATGAATATCCCATTAATTGGCTTATTCACTCGCATGCTTACCGTACCGCTGTGGTTTTTAGTGCCCGCGATCGCTACAGTTTCTGCTGTTGGCGTCTATGCTGTTCACAGTACAACGTTTGACTTATTACTGATGATGGGACTCGGCGTATTTGGTTATATATTACGGAAAATGAATTTCCCACTATCCCCTCTGATTTTAGGTTTTGTACTTGGTGAGATGCTTGAGCAGAACTTGCGCCGCTCTTTATCAATCAGTAATGGTGAGTTCAATATTTTATGGAGCAGCACTATCTCACAATGCTTACTGGCTATGGCAGTGCTAGTGCTAATATTACCGCCAATTATTAAACTTATTCGTAGAAAACGCCAACACCAGTCCCACACAACTGAATAATCTTACTCGCAATCAATTCTCTGTAACATTTTGCCCCAGTTCTATTTTGGGGCATTTTTTATTCAGTTTATTCCATTGATTTTATTAAAAATCAGACAATCTCTATATAAAAACAGTCTTGGCTTTTTATATTATTTTTGTATTATCTCACTTTAGAATACCATTACTCTTAATATGTTTATTAAAATATTTACGCGTCTATTTAACTGGCAACCTAAACCACTTGCTTATAACCAATATGCCAAGGTTTTAAATGATAATTACCAAATTAGTAGCCAAAATCCAGCGACCTTGACTTATAAAGAAAGCGGCTATTTATTAATTAAATCTCAAGGTGAAGTACATGTACGCTGTAATGGATTATTAGTTTTACGTTTAAAACGCAATATTAATATTATCACGATTGGTTGGATTGGTAATAAAACCCAGATCCTCGATATCAAACACAATATTTTCACGTCATCACGCGGCTTTACCTCCTCAAATAGTCGCCATTATTCAACGACGACAACCTCTTCTGAGAGCAGCTCTTCAAGCCATGAGCAACGTTCAAGCAATAGCAATGATAGTTATGAGTGTAGTTCGTCCGGAAGTGATTCATGTGGTGGTGACTCAGGTGGTGGTGGTGATTAAATATTCCAGTCACCCAATAAAAAGAGCGAAAACCTAATCGTTCTCGCTCTTTAAAAATTTATTTAGCTAATTAAATAAATTAAGCTTTGTATTTGCTCATCACTAACGTTGCGTTAGTACCACCGAAGCCAAAGCTATTTGACATTACAGTCTCTAGCGCTTGTTCAGTTGGTTTAGTCACAATATTCAAGCCTTCTGCTTTAGGATCTAACGTCTCAACGTTGATGCTTGGCGCGATAAAGCCATGTTCTAACATTAGCAGGCTATAAATCGCTTCATGTACACCCGCAGCACCCAGTGAATGGCCGCTCATTGCTTTAGTTGCAGAGATAGCCGGAGAGTCATTGCCAAAGACTTCTTGAATAGCTTCAAGCTCTTTCGTATCACCGACAGGTGTTGATGTACCATGAGTATTGATGTAATCAATTTTACCATCGACACCCTGCATTGCCATTTGCATACAACGTACAGCACCTTCCCCAGATGGAGCAACCATATCAGCACCATCAGAAGTCGCGCCATAGCCGACGATTTCTGCATAAATGTGCGCGCCACGCGCTAATGCATGCTCAAGTTCTTCAACAACGACGATACCGCCACCACCTGCAATAACGAAACCATCACGGTCAACATCATACGTTCTTGATGCTTTGCTCGGGTCTTCATTGTATTTGGTAGACAGTGCGCCCATCGCGTCGAATTCACAAGTCATTTCCCAACTAAGCTCTTCACCACCACCGGCGAAAACAACATCCTGCTTACCTAATTGGATCAATTCCACTGCGTGACCAATACAGTGCGCTGATGTTGAACATGCTGAGCTGATTGAATAGTTAACACCTTTAATTTTAAATGGCGTCGCTAAGCAAGCAGAGATACCCGATGCCATCGCACGAGTGACCATATAAGGACCAACACCACGTAGGCCTTTTGCTCGCATACCATCTGAGCCTGCAACTTGGTTACGAGGAGAACCACCACCCGAACCCACAACAAGGCCAGTACGTAAATTAGAAACTTGTTCGTCAGTTAAACCCGAATCACTAATTGCCTGCTCCATAGACAAATAAGCGTAAACTGAGCAATCGCTCATGAAACGGCGGATCTTACGGTCAATTAAACCGTCTGTATCCATTTTTACATTACCCCAGACGTGGCTACGTAGCCCCGCCTCTTTGAATTCTTCTGAAAAAGTGATCCCGGAACGACCTTCCTTCAGAGAAGCCAGTACTTCTTCCTGGTTATTACCAATACTGGAAACAATACCCAGGCCAGTGATGACTGCACGCTTCATTCATTACCTCATGTCTTTTAATAATGTGAGTACGGGATTTATAGTGTGCCACTTTAGCTTACACTTGTACGCTGAACAAGTCCGATCAGGGTAAATATTTGTATTTTTTTCTTATCTAACATAACAACATTTTTGTTCAAAGGTAGCCTTGGTGCCTGTTCAGCGCTAAAATTCAGCTATTATTTGGATAATATTAGGCATAAGCGTGAAAAAGTCAGCAGTTCAAACAGCCCGCCTTAGCTGGAACGACGAAGGCACTCCGATTTCAGAACAATTTGATGACGTCTATTTTTCTAATCAAGATGGTTTAGCAGAAACCCGTTATGTTTTTTTACAGGGAAATCAATTTCCAGCACGCTTTGAGAGCCATCCATTTGAAACCTGTGTTATTGCGGAAACGGGTTTTGGTACAGGCCTAAACTTTCTCACTTTATGTCAATCTTTTGAAGAGTTTAACCGTAATCATCCACATGCAACGTTACAGCGATTACACTTTATTAGTTTTGAAAAGTATCCACTTAGTCGAGATGACCTTAAAATGGCACATAGCCGTTGGCCTGAGCTTGCTGCGCTCTCAACCATGCTGTGTGAACAATGGCCTCAACCACTCCCCGGAAATCATCGAATTGTATTAAAAAATGGGCTAATTACACTTGATTTATGGTTTGGTGACGTAAATGAACAATTAACCCAACTTAATAGCAATTTAAACAATAAGATAGATGCTTGGTTTTTAGATGGATTTGCACCTTCAAAGAATCCTCAAATGTGGAGCGAACAACTGTTCGCTGCAATGGCTAAATTTGCTCGTCTAGGAGGAACGTTTGCCACCTTTACCTCTGCTGGTTTTGTTAAACGAGGTTTACAACAAGCAGGGTTTACTATTAAAAAAATTAAAGGATTTGGTCATAAACGTGAGATGCTTACGGGTAACTTAGCCGATAAAAATGACAAAATGATGACACCTTGGTTTGCCAGACAAGCTGCATCAACACCCGATGACATTGCCATTATTGGTGGCGGCCTCGCCAGTTTAACCACCGCCTATGCACTCATACAACGAGGTGCGCATGTTACTGTTTATTGTAAAGATGAACACGTGGCACAAAATGCATCAGGTAATCGACAGGGAGCGGTTTACCCACTGCTTAACGGTAAGGCGAATGCATTAGAACAATTTTTTGTCAGCGCGTTTCCTTACGCACATCGTTTTTATCATCAGCTAAGCCGTCAAGGGATCGAATTTGATGGGC
This sequence comes from Providencia sp. 2023EL-00965, assembly GCF_033550225.1. NCBI lineage: Bacteria > Pseudomonadati > Pseudomonadota > Gammaproteobacteria > Enterobacterales > Morganellaceae > Providencia > Providencia sp. 2023EL-00965. The sequence continues at coordinate 115,531 of NZ_JAWUEH010000012.1, forward strand.
AATGGTGTGGTGTTTCCGAATTGGCTTACCATGAAAGAAGTCGCCGCAAAATTAATTCCATGTTACAAACCCAATGGCCAGAGCAATTTGCCGCAGAAAAAAACCGTGAACAGCTGAGCCAATTAGCGGGGTTGGATGTCAATCATTCAGGTATTCATTACGCCAATGGCGGCTGGCTGTGCCCTGCTCAACTTTGTGAAAATCTTATGCGGCACCTCAGTGAGAAAGGGGCTAAGTTTCACTTTAAGCACAACATTAAAGAACTACAACACACTGAAAAAGGCTGGTTATTACACGCCGAAGTTGAAGAACAACAACAATCCTTTATACATCAAACCGTAGTGATTGCTAATGGGCATCTGCTGACCCAATTTTCACAAACGGAAAAACTGCCTGTGACCCCAGTCAAAGGACAAGTCAGCCATATCCCAACAACGGCCATACTAGGACAGTTAAATAATGTGCTCTGTTATGAAGGGTATTTAACACCAGTTAACCCTGCGGATCAGCAGCATTGTATTGGTGCCAGCTATCAGCGCAATCAACTCGACTTTGATTACAGTGAAGCTGACCAACAAGAAAATCGTCAAAAATTACGGGATAGTTTGCCTGATATCACATGGACTGAAGAGATTGATGTTTCAGGAAAGCAAGCACGACAAGGGATCCGCTGTGTTATTCGCGACCATATGCCGCTAGTCGGTAATGTTCCCGATTTTACACAACTCATGACTCTGTATGAAAATCTATCTGAACAAATGACACAACCAGAAGATATTCAAGCTGCTCCTGTTCATCCTAATTTATTCATATTAGGTGCGCTTGGCTCTAGAGGGCTCTCGACTGCGCCTTTATGCGGTGAATTACTTGCAGCACAAATCTTTAATGAGCCATTACCATTCAATGATGAAACGCTAGCAGCACTACACCCTAATCGATTTTGGGTCAGAAAATTATTAAAAGGTCGCGAAGTAAAAGTAAAACCATAGACGATCAAATTAACCAGCAGTTAAAAAAGCCTCTTGCAACATAGAGGCTATCATTGTGTATTGTCTCTAAACGAACTACTTTTGGTTATTTTTTCTGCGGTTACAGTACCAGCGACTAAACCAATTAGTGATGTAGATATAGCAGAATATGATCAACGTAATGGTCAAAATATCCATATTTAACGTATTCGTATCGAAACCAATAATGCTAATAAACAGGGTTGGCGATAAAATTAATAATAATAAATCAAAAAATAGCTGTAGACGATACGGCTTAGCTGAAATAACATTCCAAATCGTTTTATGAACACTCATTAAAGTAACCTCTTATTCTGAAATCAAACGCTATGATTAGGGTTATTTTTACACTGCTTGCTGCCTAATATATAACCGAAATAGATAACAATAAACCCAACGACTACGCTCAATATTAAATATACGACGCCAGTCCATAAATATTGAGGGTATTTCATTATCTCTACTGCTCCGTACACAAAACTGGAAAAAGTAGATAACCCGCCCATCACTCCAGTAGCAAAAAAAGCATTCATTGATTGGCCAATGCGTTTACTGGTGAGTAACCCTGCAACAATACCCAATAAAAATGAAGCACTAATATTGGCAATGAAAATATCTAAAGGAAACTGGTCTGCCATTTTCGGTACAGAAATCATTAATAACTCACGAAAAATTGCGCCAATAGCACCACCGATAAAAACTAAGATTGCAATATTCATATTTTTATCCTTTAGTTAATCAACCACGCGCCAAAAAATGCAGCCATCAGACCTGCAATAATTGACAACAATAAATAAAACAACGCTAATATTTTTTGTTTTGTTTGCGTCAGTTTTAGCGCATCAAGCTGCATACTACTAAATGTGGTGTAGCCACCTAATAAGCCAGTTAATATGGCTGATTGTAGAAATGAACCATAACGATCATCCCAATCTAACAAAAAATAACTGCTTAAAAAGCCGATTATAAAAGCACCTGATACATTAATAATGAAGGTCGATAAAGGAAATTTACCGTGATATTTTTCACCGACTAAACGTCCAATCCACCAACGTAATAATGAACCGATCCCACCACCAGCACCGACTAAGGCGATATCAAAAGCGAGCATATTGAGTACCTCAATGTATTTAATTTCAAATAGAAGATATTTCCCAAACTGACGTACATACCTTTTCTAATAACATTTTATTATGACTAAAAATAATCATCGCTAATGGTCTGTCTTGTGATAATTCAATCAGAAATTGCCAAATATCTTTTTGTAAATGTGCATCAAGTTGAGCCGTTATTTCATCGGCGATTAATATTTTAGTGCGAGGATCTAGCGCTCTTAATAGAGCAATACGTGCCAGTTCTCCCCCTGAAAGCTCACTCGGACGTCTTTCTAACCATTGTGCTTTAATTGACAAACGTTCGAGATATTCATCACTTGGTTTCCATGCATCATTGACACTTGAGCCGACAGTTCTATATGGATTAAAACTTTTCTCTGGGTGTTGTGGCACTAATTGTATTGGACAATAACCTGTTGGCGCTAATGCCTTTCCCTCAAATAAAATCAAACCATTAGAGGGTGCTTGCCATTGTGCTAATACTCGACCTAATGTGGTTTTACCAAAGCCACTTGGTGCAGAAAGTCCTAAGCGCTCATTATTACCTAAGCAAAAGGAAAGATCGTTCCAGAGTGTATTCCCTCCCTGAGTGATACGTATATTTTTTACTTCTAACATCTTCCCTTCCTCTTACACCTAAAATAGTCACTATTAGCTAAATAAAATCCAACCTGCCGCAATCGACATACAAATTAAGGCAATGATACCGCCTGATTTTGTAAATTCTAAAAATGAAATTTTAATACCATGTTGGGCTGATTGATCGACAGCAATAATGCCCGCAAGGCTACCAAAAACAAAAATATTACTTGAAAAACAAGCACCAAAAATCAATGCAGCTCCTAGTGGATCAGCATTACCATCGGGAGAAACGAATTGAATTAACAGCATCACGGTTGGCGTTGTCCCAATAAAGATACTCATAATACTTGAGACCAAAAATAGCGTAATAGGGCTACTCAGATCGATACCTTTATTTAACAAATAATGCAAAACTTCCTGCGGAACCCCTGTCTTAGCAAAGGCAGCGTTAATAATAAACAGGCCCATTATTAGCAATAACAGATCACCATTAACATGCTTTAGCATGTCACTAGAGGCAATTTTCCTATTTAATAATAAAAAGCAAGCCGCTGAGAGTGCCACTAACTCTCTAGGTAAATCTGTAAACAAAAACGCAATAATGACAATGGCGATCACAATAGCGGCTTTACCCGTTTCCCATTGATTAAATGGGATCACCGTATGTGTTTTAGGGGGTAGCGATGCCTTTTGACTTTCAGGTAAATACCAATTTTTACGATAAAGTAAGCTAATTGCACACCAAACAACAGGCAAAGAAAGCAATACAGGAATAGCGGTGATATGCAGCACGCCTATAAATGAAAGATCTAAGCCTTGTGCAACTATCATATTTTTAGGACTACCAATCAATGAACCTGCTGCCCCATTGTTTGCTGCGAAACAAAAGCCCAATAAAAATGGAATTGGATTCAACCCTCTTGCTAATGTGATTGAAATTAACAATGGCGTCATTGCCACGACCACCACATCATTAGTCAATACCGAAGCAAGTACAGCACCAACAATAATAAAGACCAGTAACAATTTGGGTGGGCTAATTTTGAGGATAGCCATTTCATTCGCGACTTTATGATAAAAGCCAGAAACGGTGAATGAAGCCGATACCACCATCAAGCCAAATAGCAACCCAACTGCTTGATAATCAATAGAGTCCCAAGAAGCTTTCGGGGTAATAAAACCAAAACCAATCATTGCTAAGGCGCCAGCAACAGCCGCCCCCGTGCGGTCAATTTTTATTCCTGGAAACGTGCCAAAAGCCATCGCGATGTAAACCAGCACGAAAATAATAATAATTGAATCCATATTTAGCTCGCCATTTTTATTCTTGTATTATTTCACTTGAAGCAAAATAAAATAATGAGCTGTGGTCATTCCACAGCTCATATTCAGGTCTCTACGCATCTTCTAAGAATCTAGAATATTGTTCGAGAAAATAATGTTTTCAATTATTTGGCTATTGATACTCTCACCAAAAATCATTTTAATTAATACTTCACTACCTAACGATGATAAAGAGATCAACAGGTCAGCATGCAGTAATTTCAAGTTTTCGTAGTTATTATCATCGTTGACGACCATAACACTTTTGATATTCGCGCCGACAATCTCTTTAGCCGCCAGCATCGCAATCGTGTTTTCGGCATCTGAATCTCCAAGTATAAATAATGCTTTGGCATCTGCTAAATTCACTTGGTTTAAGCTTTTCTTATTGATTTGTGATGTCGTGATCACTGGAGCATTATCTGGATAATTGTTTTTGTGTTCTTCTTTACACAGCACCATCACATCTAAATCACGCTTTTTTAATCCATGATAGGTGTTTAACGCTAAAGGGCTAGCACCGACAATTACATAATGATCTTTCATACGGAATAATCTCTTTTTGACAATTTCTTGTGTGCTCTTTGCAAACACTCCTAAAAAATAAACAATAGAAGTGGTAAAAATTGTGATACCCAATATCACAATAGAAATGGTAAATAACCTTGCTTCTACACTAATAGGAACAATATCCCCGAATCCTACGGTTGTCATACACACCAGCGCAAAATAAAACGCAGAAGAGATATCGGTTATATGAGGTTGGAACTGATCACCAAGATACAGTGAGCCAAATACTGAATATCCCAGTAAAGCAATCAAACTGACAAAAGCAACAAAGCCCGCACCGGATAAGCTATGCCGGTGGAATATTTTCCAATTTGCAATCAATGCAATTAATATCAGTAGTGAGAGCGTTCCCGTTAATACATTCTCTCTTGCTAAGAGCAAGTTAATCAGAACGAGAACAAACAGCATAAAACAACTAAATACCCATCCAATTCTGATACCTAAATAAATAGGTAATGCCAAAATAATCAAAACGACCCCGATAGCAAACCGAGGGATATCCAGTAATTTAATGAAACCTAATGACTGCAACCAATCAACAAAATTATGGTGTTGTGGGGACAAATTAATATTATATGACGCTAAGATAGGCAGTATTATCAATAGCCCATCCAGCAAGATCAACAATGCTAATGTTGTCCTTATCATCGTCATATTTTGAATGTATTTATAAATCGCATTCTTTTTCATATCGATATGACCTAAAATTATATTTTATACTGTCAATAGTCCGCGTTGCAGGTAGAGGACCAGCAAAGATAGTCGAGAAGCTTAAATAAATTAGGTAACCCGACCAGCAAAGCATCGCCCTCCTCTGCAACTCGAAAGATAACGAGTATAATTATGATTGCCTATGTTCAGGCATAATATCTTGGTTCGGTACTAAGAATAACCATGATGCTAAAACAAATGGCATGGTTAATGTAGGTATACCAAACGGCTCCAGAATAATATCTAATGCACCTTGAACAAAAACAGTAAAGATAACTCCGATGATAGCATAGACTACCACTCGATAACTCGGCTTATTAAATGTTGAACCTAAAGCAATTGCAGTTAAAACGGCGCTAAATGAATATAAACCAGTATGGATGCTAACAAAATCGCCTTTCAATAACGTGGCAATAATAAATGCTAATAGCGAACCAACAATAGCAAACACTGCGGCCCATATTGAGCTAACAGCAAGTCCAACCACAAAAATAATACCAACAATCACACTACTTAGTAAAAAGACTTCAGAAACACCACGGAAGACATCAGCAACAATATCACTGTGTGGAATACTGCCAATTGGCTCAATAAATTGTTGCGGAAGCGCCGGTGCTGGTAAAGCAACACCTTTTATACCTAAAAAACTGTAACTGGCTAATAAGATAGTCCAAGAAACTAATACAAAAGGAGCGGTTAATGCAGCAACTTTCCAATTTTTTAAGAAGTCCATTAAGGATATGGTCGCGATCACCGAAACAATACTACCTAAAATAATCGATAACCAAACAAAAGGCGTATTTTCTAAAAAAGTAGGTAAAGCTACACCAACTAAACAGCCATTATAACCATACAACCCCGAACGCAATGAGCTTGTATCCAACTTACTGATATACGCAGTCAATGTGGATACGACTGTGCCTAATAGGCAGCCAAAGGCTACAGCAGGCATGCTTTCTAAAAATGCTCCGATAAAGATTGCAATAAAAAATAGCAATCCAGTTAATGGATTATTTTGAAACATCACTTGAGCACAGCCACGAAGTGTGACATCAATAAACTGTACTGTAATATTTTTATCAGCAAGCTGATCCCAAGCATTTTTATTTATTGTTGAAGTGTTCATCGTAATGTCCCTTCTATTCCTTGGCATAGGTATAGATAGGATCGTTAATCAACGATCCTACCTGTCATTATTTGACGAATATCTTTGTAACTTAATAAGCTAAATAAGTTTATATACTCTAAATAATTTTAGGTGCAGCCAAGCGACGAATAAACTGATCGCAGCAGCATAAAAACTATATGACTAACGTAAAAGAACGCAGTCGCCATACTTTAATAATACAAAGTATGGCGAGTATACTTTTTAACGCCATAAAAAAGGCTTCTGTAATGTTATTCCCAGTATTTCTTCACGTGCGATTTGCCAAAAATATCTAACAGCCTCTTTCACTTTTGGACTATCAACACCCAATGCTTTAAAAATTAAACCGCAATCATTAGGTAATTGAGTTGCCCCAAATGCAATATTGTTCTCTGTATCATAAATAGCTTCTAGACGCTCTAAAATACGACTATGGTGAATTTTAGGCGTTAGCAAAATAACATTGCCAAACGTATCAAATTTATCCATCACCGCAGTGGTCATTAATTGTTCTTTTTTAGGCTCTAGAATATATTTCTCAACAAACAATTCTTTATTCGATGAAGATTCTGCTCTGATATGCGAAGAGAAAATATCAAAACCAAACTGCTCATCTTGGTGATGATACTTACGTCCCGACATCAATATTTCAGAATATATCATTGTCGCACTCGGATGAATGTTAATCCGAGTATCAGTAATAAAGCGTGAATTGCGATGAGGAATAATTGGATCAGGTAAATACTCTAAATAACCATCTTCTTCAACGATAATATTTTGGAATTGTGTTGCATAGTTTGCTTCCATCATATGCACTTTCGTTGCAGATTGTGTGGTTACATGAGCACACGCCCCCTTTTCCACAATGATATCCAACGCTTGACGGTCGCCCTGCAAAAGACAACCTGAAGTAGAAATCATGGTGACACAAGGTAACTGTGGCATCATTTCATCCCAATAGAGTGCTTTTTGCACCAGAGATGGAACACGACGTTCCATCTCTACTAGCTCGCTGCGATATTCGCCTTGCGCAAATCTTAGCTTGAGATAACCACTTTTACCTACCGCACCGCTTTGCATTTGTTTAGGCTCATCTTGATAGATGGCAAGTTCAGGTGCATTGTTACCGAGTGTATGTGCTTGAACACGTGATGGTGTATTTGCGATATCTGCCCTGAATTGAGTCATACTTAGCCCCTTGATGATTGATGGGTAAACAGGAATTTATCCATAATCATATCAACCAGTTCAACAACACCTTCGCCGGTTTTACAGTTAGTCATCACATATGGACGATTACCGCGAACCACTTTCGTGTCGTGCTCCATCACTTCAAGGCTCGCGCCAACATAAGGGGCAAGGTCAATTTTGTTAATGACTAAAATATCAGCCTGTACTAAACCTGGACCATTTTTACGTGGAATTTTTTCGCCTTCAGCCACATCGATAACATAGATGTAAAAGTCAGCCAATGCGGGACTAAACGTTAATGTTAGGTTGTCACCACCACTTTCAATCATGATCACATCGCTATCAGGAAAACGCTCTTCCATATCTTCTACCGCAGCAATGTTCATACTTGGGTCTTCACGAACAGCAGTATGCGGACATGCACCTGTTTCCACACCCAAAATTTTCTCTTCGTCTAAAATACCTTTTAAAGTACGTTTAACTTGTTTCGCATCTTCAGTGGTCACAATGTCATTAGTGATAATTAACGGTTTAACGCCACGCTCAATGAGGATCGGAGTAATTACTTCAATAATTGCTGTTTTGCCTGAACCTACTGGTCCACCGATACCAATCCGAGTCATTTTTTTCATCATTGTTCCTCAAAATTTTTTAGTTAATCATCAGTTCATAAACAAACGAACAAACGATTTTGTATGCACTGCTGCCAGCACATCAATCACTGGCACATACGAGGCCATTTGTTGAATATCGCCACATGATGCAATGTCACAAAAGATGTCGATATCTTCATTCAATTCAAACAGAATATGTTGTGTTTCATAATGCGTAACACGCATCAAGCGCATTGCTGCACTCAAAATCGTCATGGCAATACCATATTGATGCATGACCACCACATCTCTTTCTGTTATTCCTTGAACTGCCATTACAATGGCTTGTGTCACTGGCTGGGTTCCTGCTGCTGTGCCATTTTTAATTTGTTCTAGCCACCAAGCAACTTGCTGGTTTTCAAATATATGTACTGAGATCTCCGCGAGTTTCTTTCCCATACGGGTCGTCATTATTCTCGCTTCTTCATTTAATTTACGATTGTGCACAGCCCAATCGATATTAATTAATGCTTCATTATCTTGTGCGATAACGGCTCGATGGGCAGCAACTACCGCAATACCATCAGAGCTTGCCGCAACATTGAGTGATGTACGGACAAATGACTTTAGCGTTTCTTTATCGTGCACAACGCCTTTTTGTATTGCCGACTCTACGCCATTTGAAAAGGTAAATGCACCTATAGGTAGCGCCGAGTCACCAAACTGCATGATCCTAATTAAATCAGATGCCTTCATACCACAATCCTTAACTGCAATGACCATTAATGCTTATGTGTATGGCTATGCCCATGGTGATGGTCATGATCGTGATCGTGGTGATGGTCGTGATCATGGTCATGAGAGTGGCTATGTGCATGTTGGTGAATTTGACCAATTGCCACATGGACATGCGTATCGGTATCTTCCGCACCACCAAATAATAAACGCGCTTCTGAATGTGTCAGTTTTGGTAAAATAGACTCACCTTTTACGAAAGCAAAAGTATCTTGAGAAAAACCATGGGTACGCATAACCGATTCCATGACTTTTTCACTCACCGTTAATGGCACATAAACTTGATTCTCTTTTAAAACCGCTTTCCAGTGCTGGTTTCCTAATGCATGTCCCAATTCAAAACTAACTCGAATTTGTTCTTCAGCATCCAAACTTTGCAAGCGCTGTAAATTAACTACCATCACGTCACGCAAAGAAATCTGCACAATAACCATCGTATTGGCGGCTTCATCAAATAAAATAACATCGCCATCAGAAAGTAGGACATTACGATCTAATGCAATACCGAGATCAAGACCCTTTTCTGTATGTTTACGACAACGACTCTTCTGTGCTTCACGTTGGTCAAGTATCAAAACATCCAGCTGTGCTTTTTGACTTTTTTCTTGCCAAACTGGATCTTTTTTCACATTTCCAAGAATTTGTTCAATGATGATCATCGCATTACCTATTATGTTAATTCTGCCTGCTTGAAGGCAGGCAGAAAATAAAACAATCAAATTACTGGTTGTGTCGCAGTATTAACCAAAGAAATAACGTTGGTTCATGGCTGCTTCACTAATCGGTTGGCAAGTAGCATGTTCGCCATTCACTTTTACAGCAAAAGTTTCAGGGTCAACTTCAATATTCGGAGTTTCACCATTACGAACTAAATCACGCTTACCAATCGCACGGCAGTTGTTCACCGCCACAACTTGGCGCTCTAAACCAGCTTTTTCTTTAACGCCATCATCTAATGCTGCTTGGGAAACAAATGTGACACAAGTGTCATTAACGGTTTTACCCATAGCGCCAAACATTGGACGATAGAATACAGGTTGTGGTGTTGGCAGTGACGCATTTGGATCGCCCATTGCCGCCCAGTTAATCAAGCCACCTTTAATCACCAGTTTTGGTTTAGCACCAAACATTTTTGGATCCCATAACACCAAGTCAGCCATTTTACCAACTTCGATTGAACCTAAGATGTGACTCACACCTTGTGCAATCGCTGGGTTAATCGTGATTTTTGCAACGTAACGTAAAACGCGGAAGTTATCATTACCCGGCGCATCTTCAGGCAGTTTTCCACGTGAAGCTTTCATTGCATTCGCGGTTTGAATGATCCTCAACCAGTTCTCACCAACACGACCCATCGCCTGTGAGTCACTAGAGAACATCGAGATTGCCCCCATATCATGCAATACGTTTTCCGCTGCGATAGTTTCTGGACGCACACGACTTTCAGCAAACGAAACGTCTGATGGTATATTTGGGTTTAAGTTGTGGCAAACCATGATCATATCGAACAATTCTGATTGGCTATTAACACCAAAAGGAAGTGTTGGGTTCGTTGAACTTGGCAGCACGTTTGGCTGGCTAACAACTTTAATAATATCTGGTGCGTGACCACCACCAGCACCTTCTGTGTGATAGGTGTGGATAGTACGGCCTTCGAACGCTTCGATAGTATCTTCTACATAACCACCTTCGTTGAGGCTGTCTGTATGCACAGAAATTTGCACATCAAACTCATCAGCGATACGCAGTGCGTGACGAATTGCGTTCCCTGTTGCGCCCCAGTCTTCGTGTACTTTTAAGCCTGCCGCGCCAGCAACTAATTGCTCAATTAATGGTTCACGGGTATATGAGTTACCTTTACCCAAAATACCAACGTTGATTGGCAAGCCTTCAATGGCACGCAGCATGGCACGCATGTTCCATGGACCTGCAGTTACTGTGGTGCCGTTGGTACCATCAGTTGGCCCAATACCACCACCAAAGAAAGTCGTTACACCGTTTGATAACGCAGCATAAGCCTGCTGAGGTGAAATTAAATGAATGTGAGTATCGATACCCGCAGCGGTTAAAATTAAGTGCTCACCTGAGATAGCATCAGTGGCTACACCCACCACCATTCCAGGGGTGATATTGTCCTGAACATTCGGGTTACCACTTTTACCAACCCCAACGATTTTACCGTTTTTAATCCCTACGTCGGCTTTGATCACGCCTAAACGTGCATCAACAATAGTGACGTTGGTAATAACGAGATCAAGAACCCCGTTATCGCTGGTAAAGGTGTTATTTGCACCCATACCATCACGCAAAGATTTACCTCCACCATAGACAGACTCTTCGCCATATCCGCGTAAGTCTTTCTCGATTTCAATATACAGATCTGTATCACCTAAACGAATTTTATCGCCGACTGTTGGGCCAAATAGGCCGCTATATTCTTGTCTAGAAATTTGTGGCATTTTATTTACCTTTATAGTTTATAAGGTACATAGCTATTTATCATTATCGATAAACAACACAATTACTGTTCTTTATGTTTATAACCGCGAGCAATCGCTTCATTTAATGCAATCGCTTTTGCTGGACGCTCTGTTGTTGCGACGTTATTCCCTGCCCAACCATCAACGAGGTTATTAAATCCATAAACAGTTTGTTTTCCACCGAAAGGGATAAGTGATACTTCAATTTCATCGCCTGGTTCAAAACGTATTGCAGTAGTAGACGCAATATTTAAACGCTTACCATAAGCCGCAGCACGATCAAATTCTAATGCATGGTTAACTTCAAAAAAGTGAAAGTGAGAGCCTATTTGTACTGGACGGTCACCGGTATTTCGCACTTTTAATTTCGTTTCAGGTTTGCCTACATTAAATTCAATTGGGGTATCCGCTAAAATAACCCCGCCTAAAGGTGTAGGTGCTTTTGTATCTGTTTTCGCGTTGCTCATATGCTCACCTCGTCATCAGCTTATTTTATCGGATTATGCACAGTAACCAGACGTGTGCCATCAGTAAAAATAGCTTCAACTTGTACGTTTGGAATTAAATCCCACACACCATCCATAACATCTTTTTTCGTTAAGACAGCAGCAGCTTCTTTCATCACATCTTCAACGGTTTTACCATCACGTGCACCTTCTAAAGCAGTAACCGTAATAATGGCAACCGCTTCTGGGTAGTTTAATTTCACACCACGGTCACGACGTTTTTGTGCAACGTCTGCGAGTGTATAAACCATCAATTTTTCAATTTCCCTTGGGGTTAATTGCATAACGCCTCCTCGATTGATAAAAGTTTGTATTTATCAATACAGATAAATATTTATTACACGCATTAAATAGCCATACTCAAAATAATTCGAGATAAGGTCGACAACACACGAAAATAGACGGAGCATAAATAAACCATATGATCCGGCTAGCTGAGTATAGTCCCCCCTAAAATTCAAAGTATGACAAATATAAACAATCCTTTGCGCTATAAATCCTTGTAAAAACCAAATAACAAGTTCGTTGCATTTAAAAAATAATCATTAATATTAAAGTCACCTTATCTCACCAATAAATACTCATCAAATGACCAATCAAAATAAGATAACCAATATTATTAATGATACCTTGTTAAAAGTTTGTTATTTTTAAATACTAAAATGATTATTGTTTAAAATTCATAAATTGGTGTTCAGGCAAAGAATGCCATAGAGATTGGAGCCATTTCCCCCCTCCACCATTTTGTAATTTTTCACTCGTTAATACTTCTTCAAGTGACCCATTGCGTAAAAGTGCAATACGGTCGGCGAAACGTACAGCCATCGCAAGATCATGTGTTACCCACAAAATACCTTTTCCATCTTGGCAAAGTGACTTGATATGTTCCAATAGCTGGATTGCATGTTCATCATCCAACCAAGAAGAAATCTCATCCGCTAAGATATATTCAGCACGCGATAATGTCGCACTACAGGCTAAAACACGTTTTGCCATTCCACCTGATAATTGATTTGGATAATTATTCACCACACTGGATTGCAAGTTATATTGCTGCAAATGCAGTGCTACATCGTGCATTTTGATATGCTGCCCACTTAACACGGCCGCCCTTTCGAGTTGAGGGCCGATTCTAATTAAGGGGTTTAGAGCACTGACACCCTGTGGTATATAACATAAAGAATTACCACGATACTGCTGCTTGTTTTTTTCAGTTAGCTTATTACCATTTAAAACAATATTGCCATGACAACGCATATTCTCTGGTAATAAACCTAAGCCACTTTGTAACAATAGGCTTTTACCTTCACCACTGCCCCCCACTAGCGCAACCATCTCACCGGGGCGAACATCCAATGAAATATCATTCAATAATGGCTGCCAACGTTTTTTTCCAAGCCAACGAAACTGTGCAACATCTACGGTTAAATGATCAAAACTTAACATCATACTCCCCTTAACCATAAGTTTTGGACAGATTTGGCAAACTGGTCAAATAACAGTACCAATCCAACTAATGCAAGACCCGGAAACATCGCTAACCACCAAGCACCTGTACTTAAATAACGCAGCGCATCAGATAGTAAAATGCCTAATGATGGCTCATGTGGTGACAAGCCAAAACCAAGAAAACTCAATGCAGCGCTGTGTAAAATTGCATGTGGAAACATCAATAATGTTCCAACCATCCACTGCGGTAAAATCATCGGCAGATAATCATATCGGCAACGATATAGTGCACTGTTACCAATCCGGCGCGATAACATGATGTAATCTGCTTGTTGTACTCGCAATAACTCAGAACGTAAGATAAGCGTTAATTTTGGCCAGTGAGTTAATGCAACCGCCCAAATGACTCCCGCTTTTCCACCGCCTAATGTAAAACAAATCAAGATCAGCAACAGCAAATGTGGCAGTGCTAATAATGAATCGATAATGCCACGCACGATATAATCCATCGTTTTGCTAAATGACGATAAGCCCGCCATCACAACTGCGATTAAACCACTCGATACCGCTGCCGTCGTTCCAATCTGCAAACTGGTCGCTAAACCTTGAAATACGCGATCCCATAAATCACGCCCTAAACTATCAGTACCGAATAAATGAACTAATGAGGGCGCTTGACGGCGATCTAATAAATTCACTTCGACATCAGTCTGTGAAAGCCACAAGGCATAAATGGCTAACACGCATAAACACACTAAAGAAATTATTAACTTCAGTAAAGCTCGGTTTGGGTTATAGGTCATGACTCTCTAATCACTCCCTGATTAATCTTTTTCAATAACAAATCTGAAAGGCTATTGCTGAAAAAGATCACCACTGCACACAACATCACAATCCCCATGAGCAATGGAATATCCCCCCGTAGCCCTGCATCAATTGTCGCTTGCCCTAAACCAGGGTAAGCAAATACCTTTTCAGCCAATAATGCGCCGCTGAGTAATTCCCCCACCGAAGCAAATTGCAAACACATCGCGGGTGTAATTGCATGTTTTAAGATATGAAAACTCATCATTGGCCATCCTTTATCACCCTGCGCTTTCGCATAGTGAATGAACTCGCTATTCATCACTTCCGCCACTTTAGAGCGCGTGTGTAAGGCGATATTTCCAACACCCAGCAGCCCTAGAGCGATCACGGGCAGTACTAAATGATGGATTTTTTGTGACCATGTCGCTGTTTGTTCGTCTAAACCGATTGGCCATGCACAACAAATTGGCGCCCAATGCAACGAAACAGCAAATAATGACAGTAATAATAATCCTATCCAAAACACAGGGATCGACGCTAATAGGTAAGATAATGTTGAAATCACCCTATCTGGCCACCGGTTAAGGTAACGTCCCGCAACCAATCCCAAAGCAAAACCAATAATCCCTGAAAATAACCACGCTGATATCAATAATGCTAATGAAGGCGCTAATCTATCGGCTATGACTTGTGATACGGGTGTGTTATAGAGCATCGAATAGCCCATATCACCTTGTAATAGCTGCGAAAACCAACGCCAGAACTGCATCCATAATGGCTGGTCAAGCCCCCAACGAGCAGCAATCAGTGGATACTGCTCAGGGGGTACATGCATTAAATCATTACCAATATAAGCTTTTATCGGATCAATAGGTGAATAGCTTAAGAGAATAAAAACCCCTATCGCTGTCACCAACAGCAAACAAATAAATCGCAGTAAAAGCCCTATTGTTGTACGCATTATTTACAGGTCCAAGCCCAATCATCAACGTTATTCAGTACAGACCAAGAACCATGAATTTCAGGTGCACCTTTGCCTAATTCAACACAATTATCTAATAAATAAATGTGTTGAATATTCATCAACCACGCCCAAGCTGCATCACCTTGGATACCTGTTCCTGTTTGACCATTCCAATCCACTTGTTGCCATAATGGAATTGCGGCTGTTTGGTCTGGCTGGCGCAACGCCTCTTCGATGATTTCATCAATAGCTGGATTTTTATAATAACCAGGGTTGTAGAAACCAACACCCGCAGCCTTACTGCTATAGTTATGAACCAGTTCCATTGGGTCGAGGCTACCCCAACCAAACAATGTTGGGTTGGCATGCATGTAACGCTCAACGGTTTCCCAACTTCCTGATTTCAGATCCATCTCAATACCAATAGGTTTCAAACTTGCCCTTACCGCTTGAGCTAAATCACGACGCGTAGTATCACCGCTCGCATACCAGAGAGTCAGCTTAGCAACCTTACCGTCTTTTTCTCTTAAGCCGTCTTTATTTAATTTCCAACCAGCCTCTTCTAAAATCGCTTTCGCTTTTTCTACATCACCATCTTTAAACGATGATTTTGGGTTATTCCAAGGTAATCCTTCAACCCCTGTGTAGGCAGGGATAGCAAATCCTTCAAGTACCGATTCAGACAGCAATTTACGGTCAATCACATAGTTGATGGCTTTACGCACCGCCACATCGGAGGTGATATCATTACCAATTGGATTGCCTTGTGCATCTTTTTCACCTGCTGGAGGAATAGGGAAAGAGATCCCTCTATTCTCTACACTATGACGTTCAACCAATTTCATATCTTTGACATCTTTTGCATTCGCTGCGATAGCCGCAGGGATGCGCACGATATCAAGTTGACGACTTTGTGCCGCAGCGAAAGCCGAGTCTTCATCAAGGAATACGAAGACCATCTTATTAAAGTCGTTTTTTGGGCCTGCATAGTATGGGTTTTGTTCAACGATCAGTTGCTGTCCCGGTTGAAATTCAACTAAACGATATGGACCTGCACCAATCGGATTATGTGCATACTTTTTAGCATCGTACTTATCGGCAGAAACAATACCTAATGAACCTAATACGTTAATAAAGGTACTTTGTGGTGATGATAATGTAATCTTAACGGTTAATGGGTCAATCGCTTCAGCGTTAGCAAAGTTCCCCATATCCACTTTACCACCACTTGCAGCGGCATTGTTATAGGTGAAAACCACATCTTTTGCTGTTAATGGTGAGCCATCAGAAAATTTTAAATCTTTCTTTAATGTTAGCGTCCAAATTTTACCATCATCAGAATGTTCATATTTCTCAAGCATATAACTATGCCATGACAAATCTGCATTCTGTTTTAACAGCGGACTATGAAGAAGCATATAGCTGCCATGACTCCAGCCTAACATAGGGTCAAAACCTTCTGTTGGTTCAGAACCAATAGCCAGACGTAAAGTATGTTCTGGTGAAGTAGAATCGGCTAGAGCACCCATAGATAGCCCCATTAAGCATGCGGCTTGGATTGCTGTTGCTAATCTCTTTTTCATATTATCCTCTTTCTATTTCGTTCATTTTTATAATAATGTTATTTAATAATAGGTTAATCAAAAACTAAGCCACCGAAGTGGCTTAGTGACTAAACTCGACTAAACACTAGTTAGATTTTTCTCTATACGCATCTTCATCAAATTCAGTGATATCTAAATCATCACCAACAGTCTGTTGATTTACTTTGACTGGGGTAAATTTATTAATGATCCATAGAATTAATAATGTAAATACGAACGACCATACACTAGTAAAGACAACAGCAACAAGTTGCTTCACAATTTGCATACCATTGCCTTCAAGTAAACCTGCTGGTCCTTTAGGGTTCCAAACTGTGGAAGCAAATACCCCAACTAAAATAGAACCTGTGATCCCGCCTACACCATGCACACCAAAAACATCCAGTGCATCATCTAAATGACGTCTCACTAAAAACACAAAGAAATAACAAACAAGACTTGCAATAATACCAATGATTGCCGCTGAGCCGATTGATACATAACCCGAAGCTGGCGTGATCGTTGCTAAACCTGCAACGGCACCGGTTAAGAAACCAACTAATTTTGGCTTACCTGTATGCAGACGTTCAATAATAAACCAAGTGACTGCTGCAAAAGCCGCAGCAATATCCGTGGTTAAAAATGCAGACACCGTGACTGTATTTACTTGCAACTCGGAGCCCGCGTTAAAGCCATACCAACCAAACCACAGTAAAGCAGCACCTAATGCAATATAAGGAATATTATGGGTTCCATCTGAGGGTACCATCCGTTTGCCGACATACAGTGCGGACGCTATCGCAGCAAAACCGGCTGTTGCATGCACAACAATCCCACCCGCAAAGTCAACAACGCCCCACTTAGCAAAAATTCCCTCGGGACTCCATACCATATGAACAAATGGGCAATAAACAAATAACGTCCATAAGGTCAAAAAGATCAGATAAGCAGGGAAGTTAACTCTATTTGCAAAAGCCCCTGTTATTAATGCAGGTGTAATAATGGCAAACATCATCTGATAACTGAAATGTACCAGTATTGGTAACCCGCCATCATTCCCTGTATACATGGTTTGGGGACTGACGTTATTTAAAAACGCATAATAAAATGGATCACCAATGATCCCATTAATTGATGGACCAAAAGATAATGAATAACCGACAACAAACCAAATAATCGCCACCCATCCCATAGAGAAGAAACTTTGGGACATTATGGTAATAACACTTTTACGAGAGACTAGGCCGCCATAGAAAAAAGCCAGTCCTGGAGTCATTAACATAACTAAACTTGTACACAGCAGCATAAAGGCCGTATTTGGAACATCCAAAACCGACAGTATATTTTCCATAAACTTTCTCACACTAGATAGTCATATATAAATCAGTGAACTTATTATTTATAAAATAAGCCCATTTGTAATATTAACCTACCTATATAATAGAATAAGCACAACGATTATCAACAATATTATTTAGATCATTCAAGATTCATCTTCAACGATCATCTCAATGTAATAATCATTACAAATACAAGGGAGTTATCATGATAATACTCACATTATGTTAATAATAAGTTATATTAATTAAATTAATGTGCCTAATGGCTAAAAAAGAACGAATTAGTCTATTTTGGACTATCTTTATTGGACCAATAAAGGATAATGAAAGTCTATTCTCTTAAAATAACTAAATGAAATCTAAACTAAATAGTGAATAAATTTCATTCATTGTTAAAAGAGACAAAATAACATTTTGTCTCTGCTAGATTAAGAATTTAATAACGATATTTAGATTATTTTATAATTACCCTAATAAAAAACTAGAGTATACACAAATAACAACAGATATGCGTACAGATTAGATAAATCACTCGATAGATTTAATACGCAAAAATAAACTTGATATATATCAAAAATAAGTATTCTTATTAAATATATTATTATTGTGTTTGTATTATTGACATAAAAATAAATATATTAACAATATTACTCTGTTGTTCTCTTGTAAAAAATTAAATATAGTTTAATTATTTTAATAGAATAAATGCTTGATAATTGCCATTATCCAGATACTAATAGTTGAGTATTAAAATCATCTATTTTAACCCCTAAAAACAGAAATAACTAAACTGTTTATTTTAAATAGTCTATATATGACTAACATAGCTATATTACTTCAATATAGCCTAGCCATGGAGTGTATTATCAATACTTATCTAAACTACCTAATAATATTAAGACGCATCGCACATCGTTGTTCAGCGTTAAAACCTGCATTCACTTCTTGTTGCAATATAGATGCTAAGTCAGTAGTTAATTCACTCGCTTCTACTATCGAAAAACCTAATCGCTGGTAGTAAGGTGCATTCCATGCAATCTCGCGGAAAGTGGTTAGCGTGACAGAACGAACCCCTTCCAGTAATGCGAACTCTACTACTTGTTGGATCAATCGACGTCCGACACCTTTCCCCTGCCAAGACTGACACACCGAGACTTCACAGATATGAAGGCTCTCTTGCAATCGTTCGATATTGATAAAAGCGACTGGCTGATCGTTATTATTGACAGCCACCCACTCCATTTCTTGAGCTATATAATTAAGATGATCTTGTTCTGATTGCACATCATCATCAGCAATCCAACCTAATTCAAGGTGACCACGAAATGTTTGTGCTGCTGAATGTTCAATAGTCGGTAAGATCGCAGCATCAGAAGGAACGGCTTTACGAATTGAAAACATTTTTTGCTTCATAATAAAAAAGAGGGATCCCCCCTCTAGACTCGTCATACCTCATGTTGCGGTAATTTTCGTTAAGGTATAGTGATCGCATTCACTACTTGTCTAGCCGCACCTCGAATTATTTAGAGTATAGGGGGTGTTGACGAAGCGAATAAAAGCCTGTTTTTTCCGCTTCTTTATTTAAAAAAATTAGATGTGTTTAGCGCACTTCATCTAAGAGTGATTTCCACATGCCTAGTACTAATACTTGATCTGGAGGGGTTAACTCGCCACCTTTAATCGCTTGTTGAATACTGTCTTCTACACGTTGATAGAGAGCATCTGCGCTAGTTTCTTGTTCTTCTTCAAGTTCAGCTACAGCAAGGGTTAAATGCCCACGCAAATAGCCGCCGGCAAATAATTCATCGTCACTTGCGTGTTCGACCATATCATCAATTTTTGTCAGTATGCGTGTTTCAAAATCCGCAAGCATGCTTTATCCTTACTGTCGTTAGTGTATCTATATTCATCATACTTCAAGTTGCAGCGCTTTACGTTAATACAAGGTAACTGCGCTCATTTGCACCAATCATCGACTTGTGTATACGCCTAGCCACACCTCAAATTATTTTGAGTATATTAGGAGAAGATATCTTCCGGATAAGGAAAATCTTCTGCGCAAAGAGGTGGGGTATTGTAAAACGTTTGTAGCGCCTTCACAAAGCGTAATGGCCTTTCAGGAATACCATTTGCTAAATATTCCATCACTTGGCGATGAACTTTGCGTTGAAATGCGATACGGTCAGGCTCAAAATCCCCTTCTAAGTTATCGCAACTCACATTAAAAGGGATCCCAGCGGCAACACAAAATAGCCAATCGAATGATTGAGGCTTAACCTCAACCACCTCAAACTCGCCTTGTGTTTTTTCATCACGGCCATCAGGGCAATACCAATAGCCATAATCAACCTGTTGGCGCCGAGCCTCTCCCGCAATACACCAGTGAGAAATTTCATGCAAAGCACTCGTAAAGAAACCATGAGCAAAAACAACACGATGATATGGCGTATGCTCATCCGCAGGTAAATAAACAGGCTCGTCATCACCTTTAACTAATTTCGTGTTGTACTCTTCTCCGAAGCATTCTTCAAAAATATCTATCAACTGCTGATAATGATGTTTAGTCATGAAATTCAAATCATTTTAAAATAACGAAATAACCCAAGCCTTGATTGCATCACCATGACTATCATGGAGCAATTTAATACTCATTAACAAAGAGATGATCACTATCATCGGTCGGATCAGTTTTTGTCCTTTAGTCAGCACTAAGCGAGCACCCAATCTCGCGCCAACCATTTGGCCAACAAGCATAACAAAGCCTAGTGCCCATAAAACATGACCTCCGATAATAAAAAATATCAAAGATCCAGAATTTGATGCAAAATTAAGTAATTTCGCATGGGCTGTCGCTTTCGCAAGGTTGTAACCTAACAATAAAACATAGCCTAGTGCTAAAAATGATCCCGTTCCTGGTCCAAAAGCACCATCATAGAAGCCGATTGTCATCCCAATAGCCACACCAAAAATCGGAATACTAATACGCTGTTGGCGGTCTTGAGCGCCCAATGATGGTGTTAACAAGAAATACAGCCCGACACAAATCACCATGATGGGTAATAGCTGCTTCAGAAAGTCAGTATTAATCATTTGGATAACAATAGCACCAGCCATAGCGCCAATGACTGTCATAATGAAGGGAAATATTTGCTCGCGTAAATTGATAGCTCTACGCCTGACAAAGTACAACGTAGACGAAAAAGAACCGCCCACCGCTTGGAGTTTGTTGGTGGCTAACGCTTCGACAGGCGTGATCCCCACAGACAGTAATGCAGGTATGGTTAATAAACCGCCCCCACCTGCAAGCGAATCAATAAATCCCGCAAACAACGCAACACAGAACAGCAGCAAATAGACTTCAGGTGCAACAGCGGTCAACCAATCCATTTTTAATCCAAATAACAATATTGCTAGCAATATGTAATATACATTATGACCTATGATCACTCAGTATTACTGCCTAGATGAATATGTTTAAGCAGGTATCATCCAAACCTTTATACTGTCATCCTTCAAGTGCAGCACTTTGAGTTATCAGAGTATACACCGTATAGACTCTAAATAATTCTATACTCGTCATACTTCAAGTTGCAGGGTTGTTGACTACGCTCAGCTAGGCGACAAATGAATGAGTCACTAAGAGCATAGTCACCATACCTCAACGCAAAACGCGGCAACTTTGAGTATGACAAGTATAATGATAATTAAGCAAAAGGCTTCATCGTCGGAACAACATCTGCACATTGTCCACGGTGACGCAAATAGTGATCCATTAATACAATCGCCATCATCGCTTCCGCAATTGGCACGGCACGAATACCAACGCATGGGTCATGGCGACCTTTAGTGATCATTTCAACTTCTTCACCATCACGGTTTAACGTTTTACCCGCTACCGTAATACTCGATGTCGGTTTCATTGCGATATGTGCAATGATTGGCTGACTACTGCTGATCCCACCAAGAATACCGCCAGCATGGTTTGAGCTAAAGCCATCACGAGTAATTTCATCGCGATTTTCACTGCCTTTAAGGCCAATAACCCCAAAACCATCACCAATTTCTACACCTTTTACTGCATTGATACTCATCAATGCATGGGCAAGATCGGCATCTAAACGATCAAATACAGGTTCACCTAACCCAGCTGGCACATTTTCAGCCACCACGGTTACCTTTGCACCGATAGAATCCCCTTCTTTCTTTAAGCCACGCAATAGCTCATCTAATGCATCAAGCTTACTTGGATCAGGGCAAAAGAACGGATTTTCCTCAACGATAGACCAATCTTTGATTTCGCACTCTACTGTCCCCATTTGGGTTAAGCAGCCTCGAATAACAATACCCAGTTTTTCATGTAGGTATTTTTTGGCAATCGCACCTGCCGCAACACGCATCGCGGTTTCACGTGCCGAAGAGCGGCCACCACCACGATAATCGCGCTGGCCATATTTTTGCTCGTAGGTGTAATCTGCATGACCCGGTCTGAATACATCTTTGATCGCACTGTAATCTTGTGAGCGCTGATCGGTATTTTCAATCAGTAGACCAATACTGGTACCTGTTGTAATACCATTAAACACACCCGATAAAATTTTCACCTGATCCGGTTCACGACGAGCCGTAGTATAACGCGAAGTTCCGGGACGACGGCGATCTAAATCCCCTTGTAAATCTGCTTCTGTCAGCGCTAATCCCGGCGGTACGCCATCAATGATACAACCTAAAGCCAAGCCGTGAGATTCACCAAATGTGGTCACACGAAACAGTTGCCCTATTGAATTTCCAGCCATGCCAAATCCCTAGTTCTTATTAAGCGATTGTTATTGTGATGTTGTGATTGTTTAGAATGCCGCGCAATATCCACTTAATCAATATAAAGTTGGAATTGAGCATGATGTTCCAATAATTGATCACGGGTTAACATAAACACACCATCACCACCATATTCAAACTCTAACCAAATAAACGGAACGTCTGGATATTGTTCGATAAGATGCACCATACTATTACCGACTTCGCAGATCAGTACCCCTTCATCAGTGAGGAAACGTGGTGCATTGGCTAAAATACGGCGCGCAAGTTTCAACCCATCACTGCCTGCTGCCAATGCTAATTCAGGCTCAACACGGAACTCTTCTGGCAAGTCATCCATATCTTCCGCATCCACATAAGGTGGGTTAGTCACGATCAAATCATATTTAACTTCTGGCATATCCCTAAATAAATCAGAACGAATTGGGATCACGCGATGTTCTAACCCATGATTAGCAATATTTTGCTCGGTGACAGCCAGTACATCAGCTGAAATATCGACGGCATCCACTTCTGCTTCAGGGAACTCATAAGCACAGGCGATAGCAATACAACCACTACCAGTGCACATATCAAGAATAGTTTGTGGCTCGTCCGCAACCAAACCAACAAAATGGTTATTTATCAATTCGCCAATTGGTGAGCGGGGAATTAACACTCGCTCATCAACATAGAATTCGTGACCACAAAACCATGAGCGATTAGTCAGGTAAGCCACAGGGATACGCTCATTGATACGACGCAGTACACGTTCAATAATACGATGACGCTCCGTTGGTGTCAGGCGCGATGTGAGTAGTTCATCCGGTATATCAAGCGGTAAATAAAGCGTTGGTAGTACTAATTGTAACGCCTCATCCCAAGCATTATCGGTACCGTGACCATAATAAACATTGGCTGCATTAAAGCGGCTCATTGTCCAACGCAAAATATCCTGAATGGTATGAAGCTCAGCAACAGCTTCATCAACGAAGATCTTTTCCAAGAAGTGTTTCTCCTGACTGTATATCGAAAGTCTTCAAGTTTGCCACGAAGTGAGACACAAATCAGCAGATTAATATAATTAAATCGTGAAGGAATAGATAAAGAAGACAATTAAAAAAAGCACATGCCCTCATAGGATGAGAGCATGGCCAAAATTAAATAAAGAGATTAATTATTCGACTGGTTCAGCGTTATAATTTGGCTGAGTATCCGCTTCTGGTTTTTTCACCCACAAAGCATATGCACCTGTTAAAATAACTAGCCAAACAATACCAACATATAAGGCAATACGGGTATCTTCGAAATAACCAAGCACCCCAAATATGAACAGCATAAAAATTATGGCAACTACAGGGCCGACAGGCCATAGCGGTACAGGGAACTTCAGTGAGGCAACTTGTTCTGGCGTCATTTTTTTGCGCATCGCCACCTGTGATACTAATATCATTAACCAAACCCATATAGTGGCAAAGGTAGCAATTGAAGCAATCACTAAGAACACTTTTTCTGGGATCAGATAGTTAAGTACCACACCCACTAACAGGACAAGCGACATAACCAATACCGTCATCCATGGCACACCATTTTTGGTTAACTTAGTGAACGCTTTCGGTGCTTGCCCTTCATGAGCCATACCAAACATCATACGACCTGCGCCAAAGATATCACTATTGATCGCGGATATCGCTGCGGTGATCACCACAACGTTTAAAATATTCGCCGCTGAAGAAATACCTAAGCTATCAAATATTTGTACAAATGGGCTACCTTGAGAACCAATTTGATTCCATGGGTAAATACACATTAAAACAAACAGTGTCAGAACATAGAATAGCAGGATACGAATCGGTACCGCATTGATAGCACGAGGGATCGTGACATCAGGATTTTTAGCTTCACTTGCCGTGATCCCAATCACTTCAATTCCACCAAAGGCAAACATCACCACAGCAAAGGATGCGATCACACCTCCAATTCCATTTGGCATAAAGCCGCCATGCTCAAACAAATTTGAAATTCCAACGGCGTGATCGGAAGCCTGACCAAAACCAAACATCATGATTGCAGCACCACCGACAATCATTGCGACAATCGCCACAATTTTGATGATAGAGAGCCAAAATTCCATTTCGCCAAACACTTTTACATGGCACAAATTAATGGCGCCGATAAAACAGATAATACCTAGCACCCAGATCCATTGAGCGACCTCAGGGAACCAAAGCTTCATATAAAAACCAAATGCGGTTACGTCAGCTAAGCAAACAATTAGCATTTCAAAAACATAGGTCCAACCTGCAAAAAAACCTGCACGTGGCCCCAAATAATGGCTCGCATATTGTGAAAAAGAACCTGCAATCGGGTTATGAACCGCCATTTCCCCCAATGCCCGCATGACCATAAAAACCGCAGCTCCACCTATAATATAAGCAATTAATACCGCAGGACCTGCGGTTTCAATTGCCTTGGCTGAGCCGTAAAACAGACCTGTACCAATCGCTGCCCCGAGGGCCATAAACCGGATGTGACGCGCAGAAAGTCCACGCGTAAGTTTTGTTGTGCTTTGCATGATTTATCCTTCGTATTATAGTTTTAATTACGTTAGTGCAGATAAATACCACAAGCGGTCGATACATTGCCGACCGCTTATTATTTGCGTGATGTATTATTTAGAGAAGACTGCTCCCTCAGAGAACAGAGTTGATA
The DNA here is from genome assembly GCF_033550225.1 of Providencia sp. 2023EL-00965. Lineage (NCBI taxonomy): Bacteria > Pseudomonadati > Pseudomonadota > Gammaproteobacteria > Enterobacterales > Morganellaceae > Providencia > Providencia sp. 2023EL-00965. The sequence continues at coordinate 141,200 of NZ_JAWUEH010000012.1, forward strand.
ATTTATGTTCTGCAATCAGGTTGATTGCAGCATCGATATCGGGTGCAAAGTAACGGTCTTTATCATAGTACGCCACTTTATCACGCAATGTTTTACGCGCTTTTTCTAATGTTTCACTTGATTTTAGTCCCTCACGGAAGTCCATTCCTTGACATGCTGACAGCCATTCAATGGCTAAAATACCTGTCACGTTTTTGGCCATTTCCCATAAACGGCGGCCTGCCGCTGGAGCCATAGACACATGGTCTTCTTGGTTAGCTGATGTTGGTAAGCTATCCACACTCGACGGATGTGCTAATGCTTTATTCTCACTCGCCAATGCCGCAGCGGTCACTTGTGCAATCATAAAGCCTGAGTTAACACCACCGTTATTCACCAGAAACGGCGGTAACTGCGACATATGTGTATCCATTAATAACGCGATACGGCGTTCCGATAATGCGCCTATTTCAGCCAGTGCTAAGGCAATATTATCTGCCGCCATCGCGACTGGCTCTGCGTGGAAGTTACCACCTGAAATAATGTCACCATTATCAGAAAAGACTAATGGGTTATCAGACACCGCATTGGATTCAATTAAAATCACGTCAGCAGCTTGACGAATTTGAGTCAAACAAGCTCCCATCACTTGTGGCTGACAACGTAATGAGTATGGGTCTTGTACTTTGACACAATTAGCATGTGATTGAGATAGCTCACTCGTCGGCGTTAGAATTTCACGGAATAAGCCAGCAACATCGATTTGTCCTTTCTGCCCCCTCACTTCATGAACTCGAGCATCAAACGGTTTACGAGATCCTAATGTTGCTTCAACACTCAACGAACCACAGACAATACCGCTGAGCAGAAGATTTTCCGCCTCAAACAACCCTTTCAAAGCGAAAGCTGTCGATACTTGTGTCCCATTTAACAGTGCCAATCCCTCTTTTGCTTCCAATTTTAGAGGCTTCAGTCCTGCTTTTTCGAGTGCCGATTTCGCACTGATCCATTTACCTTGGTATCGTGCTTTACCTTCACCCAGTAACGTTAAACTCATATGCGCAAGAGGCGCTAAGTCACCAGATGCTCCTACAGACCCTTTAGCAGGGATCAGAGGATAAACTTGATGATTGACCAAAGCGACCAAAGCTTCAATCACCTCCAAGCGAATACCTGAAAACCCACGAGCCAAACTATTAATTTTTAACACCATAATCAGACGAACTAACTCATCATCAAGTGGCTCACCAACCCCAGCGGCATGTGACATAACAATCGAGCGTTGCAACGATTGGAGATCTTTCGTCGCAATACGGGTGTTGGCTAGCAAGCCAAACCCTGTGTTGATGCCATATGCCGTTTTATCTTCTGCAATAATTTTATTAACAGTGGCAACACTTTTTTCTATCGCAGAGTGTGCACGTTTATCTAATGTGACAGTTACTGGTTGTGCAAGAACAAGGCGCAAGTCATTCAGTGTCATTTTTCCTGGATGGATAGTTAACTTAGTCATTAATTGCACCTCTTAGCGTGTTTTGATCATGGGTAAATTAAGATTTTTTTCTTGCGCACATTTAATCGCAATATCATAACCAGCGTCAGCATGGCGCATAACACCGGTTGCAGGGTCGTTATGTAGAACCCTTGCGATACGTTCAGCAGCTTCATCGGTACCATCGCACACAATAACCACCCCAGAATGTTGTGAGAAGCCCATACCTACACCACCACCATGGTGTAATGATACCCATGTTGCACCACTTGCTGTATTTAATAGCGCATTCAGTAATGGCCAATCTGATACCGCATCGGAACCATCTTTCATTGCTTCAGTTTCACGGTTTGGACTTGCCACTGAGCCTGAATCAAGGTGATCACGACCAATAACGATAGGTGCTGATACTTCACCACTGCGTACCATTTCATTAAATGCCAAGCCTAGTTTTGCTCTATCACCTAAACCAACCCAGCAAATACGAGCTGGTAAGCCTTGGAAACTAATGCGTTCACGAGCCATATCTAACCAACGATGAAGGTGTTTATCATCAGGTAATAGCTCTTTGACTTTGGCATCCGTTTTATAAATATCTTCAGGGTCACCCGATAACGCTACCCAGCGGAATGGGCCTACGCCACGACAGAATAACGGGCGAATATACGCAGGTACAAAACCAGGGAAATCAAATGCATTTTTAACGCCCATTTCAAGGGCCATTTGGCGAATATTATTACCATAGTCAAACGTTGGAATACCTTGTTTTTGGAACGCTAGCATGGCTTTTACATGCTCAGCCATTGATGCTTTGGCTGCTTTTGTGATGCCTTCAGGATCTTTCGCACTGCGCTCGCGATACTCTTCCCAGCTCATACCAATTGGTAAGTAACCATTGAGGGGGTCATGGGCGCTGGTTTGGTCAGTGACCATATCGGGACGAACACCACGTTTTACTAATTCAGGAAGTACTTCAGCCGCGTTAGCACATAACGCGATCGAAACCGCTTTTCCTTCTGAGGTGTACTTTTTAATACGCGCTAATGCATCATCCAAATCAGTCGCTTGCTCATCGACATAGCGCGTGCGCAGGCGAAAGTCGATACGGCTTTGTTGGCATTCAATGTTTAATGAACATGCACCTGCCAATGTTGCCGCGAGTGGCTGAGCGCCGCCCATACCACCTAATCCAGCGGTCAATACCCAACGCCCCGTCAGATCATCATTAAAATGTTGGCGCCCTGCTTCAACAAAGGTTTCATATGTCCCTTGAACAATCCCTTGGCTACCAATATAAATCCAGCTTCCCGCAGTCATTTGACCATACATCGCTAGGCCTTTCGCATCCAATTCATTGAAATGCTCCCAATTGGCCCAATGCGGTACAAGGTTTGAGTTCGCAATTAATACACGAGGTGCATTTTCATGGGTTTTAAAAACCCCCACGGGTTTACCTGATTGCACTAGCAAGGTTTCATCGCTTGCTAATTCTTTTAGAGTTTCGACAATTTTGTCGTAGCACTGCCAGTTGCGTGCTGCTCGGCCAATACCACCATAAACCACTAACTCATGTGGGTTTTCTGCAACGTCAGGATCTAAGTTATTCATAAGCATGCGCAAAGGGGCTTCGGTTAACCAACTTTTTGCGTTGAGCGTGTTGCCTCTCGGAGCTCTGATATCACCATTTCTGTATTTATTATTTATCGTTGTCACATTCATACCCTCTTTCGATAGATTCAGTCTGTACTGATAATGTCTTGCTATAGGTATAGTTGTATATACATGTACAATCAATACCCATTTTAACATTAAATTTAGGATAGGAAGACGAGGAAAATAAAATAAGTCATTATTTATTAGCCAGTTAGACTGATTTTACGCAAAGTTGATGGTGAATAATTCTTCTAAATCTGCCAGTGAGATCACATTAGATTTACAATTAATTCACATTAATAAATTGAATGACCTATTGGAGGAATTCAGGAAAGTAAACAGAAGTGAGTTTAATTGACAGATAATTAAATGCACTATTTTTCAAAAAGATAAATAGCAAGCAACCTTAATATCAAGCGTTGCTTACTATTCCTAAGAGGTAAAATGCCCTTTTAGCTTATAGCGATTGCCGGGAAATAATAATTTTGTACTTGTCACAACAAATGATTGAGACCACGTACGTCGCGATATCAATAAGCAAGAGGAGCCGATAGCAATGTTCAACAATTTGGCGGCTCGTTCATCAGCTTCTATCGCTTCAACAATATGTTCTCCTTCCGTCAAGGGTGCAACCATTGACAAATAATCATGAGGAGTAATAGCTGAAAAATTTTGTTTTAAATAATCAGGAGCCGCTAGCGCATTAACATAGCGATCTTCTATCTGTACAGCTACCTCATTTTCATAGTGAACAATGATAGAATGAAATACCATTGTATCCGCTGAAATGTTCAACTCAGCAGCAAGGGAAACCGATGCAGGAACCTGTTCTAATCTTATGATTTTACAACTGTAGTTATGGCCTCTCGCTAATATTTCCGCTTCAATGCTATGGATCTCAAATAACGCTGATTGCCCCTTTGGCTCGGCAACAAATGTACCGACCCCTTGCACACGCACCAATAACCCTTCAGCAGTTAATTCTCTCAATGCTCGATTAGCCGTCATTCGACTACATTCAAATTGTTTTACCAGTTCTGATTCGGAGGGGACACGGTCATTAGGTTGCCATTCTCCATTATGGATCTTTTCCGTAATCAGCTGTTTTACCTGTAAGTAGAGCGGAACAGGGGTGTCCCTAGGACTTTTTTTATTTGCCGTCACAATTTTTTCCATTAAAAAAGTAAAATATTAAGCTCGCAATAAAATTGGCAAGAGCTACCTTGGCACTATCGAGTTATATACTCGCCATACTTCAAGTTACAATACTTTTGTTAAAGCTCGTGGCTACCCCATCATACTGATTATGCTCTTAGGGACTGACACACTTGTCACCTAGCCATCGCTCAAATTATCTAGAGTATACAATCAAGTAGCCAATATTTTGACCGTCGCAAATAAAATCTAATCTCCTGCAAAATAGCCTTAAGAGAAATAACTTACCTATCTATATTATCAGTTTTGTATGGCGATATAAGAATTTTATGACTTAATAACCAACCAATACCATTAAACATTATGGTGACTAATATTTCCTTGATAAACACGCATATATAAAGGCTGGCTACCTTGCTCATAAATCATCTCAACGGGATCAATAGCATTCCATACCACAAAGTCCGCCTGATATCCCACTTTTAACTGCCCATGGGTATCCTCTCGGCCTAATGCTTTCGCAGCGTGACATGTCACACCGGCCCAAATTTCTTCAGGTGTTAATCTAAACAATACCGCTGCCATATTCATGATCATACGCAATGACGCAAAAGGGCTGGTTCCTGGGTTAAAATCTGTCGATACGGCCATCGGGACCTTGTGTTCACGTAACAGCTCAATTGGTGGTAATTTAGTTTCCCGTAAAAAGTAAAATGCCCCCGGTAAAAGTACCGCTACCGTTCCACTTTCTTTTAAGGCACGAATACCATTGAGATCAAGATACTCAATATGATCAACCGATAAGCCTTTAAAACTTGCGACGAGCTCACTACCACCGAGATTGGACAGTTGCTCTACGTGCCCTTTTACTGGAATACCTAATTTTTGTGCTGCGGCAAACAGTTTATGGCTTTGCTCCAAAGAAAAACCTACACTTTCACAAAACACATCAACGGCTTCAAATAAACCTTGCTGCCACAAAGCTGGCATAATCTCATTACAAATAAGATCAATATATTCGTCAGCTTTATCTTTATATTCAGGGGGAACGGTGTGAGCCGATAATAATGTAGAACTGACGCTAACGGGGTAAGAGTCTGCGAGTTTTTTAGCGGCTAATAATTGCTTTTGTTCGCTGACAAAATCTAAACCATAGCCTGATTTCATCTCAATAGTCGTAACACCCTCACGGATCAATGCCTCTAGCCGAGGTTGAGAAACCTGAAAAAGCTGCTCCTCATCCAATGAACGAGTCGCACGCACCGTTGAGTTAATGCCCCCTCCTTGCTGACTTATCGTTTCATAAGAAACGCCATTCATGCGTTGCTCCCATTCCGCCGCACGATTACCACCAAACACTAAATGTGTATGACAATCAATCAAACCCGGTGTCACTAAGCGCCCTGCTAAATCCACAACGTGGCAATCTGTAGTATTAAGCGATCCTGCTGGAACAATCGCTACAATCAGATTGCCGCGTGTCACCATATCAACATTTTCTAGCAATCCATAAGCAATATCAGACTGCTGATCCATGGTTGCAATACGGCCATTTTGCCAGATGACATCTTGAGCTAGGGTTTTAAATGACATAACAAATCCTATGGTTTAAAAATGCATTGAATGTTGCAACAAAACAACAGGTATAGATATGTATATACAATTAGACAAAACAACGTGATTTGTCAATGTATACTCGATAGTTTAGTTAAAAATTTGTTATTTTAGTCTTAGAAATTACGCCTCTAACAATAAGAGACAAAAATAGGTTAAACTTAAAGAAATATAATTATCTAAAAAAGACAGTTAATATAATGAAAAACAAATTTGGGTTAAATGATGATGATATTCATCTGTTTAAAGAAGCCATCCAGGGCGCAAAGAAGATAAAACAAGATCAAATTTTACATACACCTATTCGTGCCAAAGTGACTCAACCATCGAGTAAAAAAGTTCAACAAGAACAAATTGATGCAACATTTTATTTTTCTGATGAGTTCCAACCTCAATTAGAAGATGAAGGCCCTACTCGCTATCTAAAACCCGGCGAAAGCCCTTACGAATTAAAAAAGTTACGCCGTGGAGATTACGTTCCGGAACTCTTTCTTGATCTACATGGCTTGACCCAAATGGAAGCTAAGCAAGAAATTGGCGCATTAATTGCGGCATGTAAACGTGAAAATATATTTTGTGCTTGTATTATGCATGGCCATGGTAAACATATCCTAAAGCAACAAACACCGCTCTGGTTGGCACAACATCCAGATATTATTGCCTTTCATCAAGCACCTAAAGAATGGGGAGGTAACGCTTCAATTCTGTTACTCATTGAAACCCAAGAAAGCATCAGACGTTAGACCCATTAACTTAAAGTAGCCCCTTAGGGGCTAGTTAACTATTGGTTCATTGAGAATAATTGTGATGGACTAAGCATCCAGTCTAAATGAGCTTTATGGTGCCCCACATCGATTTCAATACAAGCGATTGAGGAAGTAATAAACATAGGTGGTGCCTCATGTGGACACAACTCAGAAACTAAATAACCAACTAATGGCAAATGAGAAACGACTAATACCGCATTTGCTCCCGTCACTGCGAGATCACGAATATGATCAGCTACAAATGTGGCATTCCCCCCCGGGGTCAACATCTCCATTACTTCTGCCTGCATAGGAAGGCTTAAATTTTCCCTAACCACCTGTAGCGTTTGTTGCGCCCGCAAATAAGGACTGACAAGTACATTATCAATTGCTGGGTTACGTTTATTCAACCACTGAGCCATCAATGCTGAGTCATCTCTTCCCTTTTGCGTTAACGCTCTCGCTGCATCACTGGCAGCCTGTAATGCCGCGTCACCATGACGCATAATATAAACTTGCATAATCCACCATTTGGGTTAACTAAGTCACCAGACTCGCTAACCTTATTTATTAAAATACCTTTATATATCAAATGATAATATTCTATTGAAGCATTATTCATTCACGCAAAACAACCTAACTAAGCTTCAAATTATTGAAAATACAATTGTTGCAAAAATCAGCATTAACCACACCGAATGTGTGATTCTGCATCAAACCATTTAAAAATAAAATGACTTAAGTAGTTTTTTTGTTTTTAGTTTGTCTGAAATATATCTAGATTTTGCAGTCAACTTAACGTTACTGTTTATCCTATCTTACCTACTTTGTGATGCTTTCATTTCCCCGACAATTAACCATAAAAAAACCCGATGTTTGCTATAACAAGCAAATTCATCAGGTTTTTTATTAGGTTAGCGCTCTATTTGTTTGATCCTAGCCTGACTCACTACACTTAGAGCATTATCCTTTCCTCGCTATCCAATGTTCTACTCAGAGAAGAATTGCTCATTATTTTGTGCCATTTGACACAATCGATCGCAAGGTCTGAATTTTTCACCATATTTTTCAGCTAAGTTATTCATCGTATCAACTGTTTTTTGAATACCCAAGCTATCCATATAGCGGAAAGGACCACCAAAGAATGGCGGAAAGCCAATTCCAAATACAGCACCGATATCTCCATCACGTGCATTTTGAATAATTTTTTCATCTAAGCATCGTACCGCTTCATTCAACATTAACATCACACAACGTTCTGCAATATCAATTTTGCTTAAATGATTTTGTGGATGAATACCCACTAATGAATAAAGGCTCTTATCAACTTGGCGCTTATGAGCCTTTTTCCAAAAGAATAACTTAGATGACGCTTGATGCTCATACAAATAAAAACCTTTACCATTTTTCTTACCTTTACGACCATCTTTATTCACTTTATCTAAAAGTTCAGGAGCCATAAAACGCTCTCCAAAACGCTCGACGAGTATAGGAAGAATTTTTGTCCCTACATCAATACCCACTTCGTCTAACAGATTGAATGGCCCTACAGGAAACCCAAAATCAACTAACGCGCTATCAATATGTTCAATTGACTCACCATGCATTAAACACTCAGCCGCTTCACATAGATAAGGCGCTAAAATGCGGTTAACATAGAACCCTGCGTCATCACCAACGACTATTGCTGTTTTACCCTGCTTTTTAGCTAAAGCGACCGCCGTTGCAATAGTTTGAGCATCTGTCTGCTGATGAGGGATCACCTCAACTAAAGGCATTTTATCTACAGGGCTAAAATAATGTAATCCAATCACTTTTTCCGGGTGTTTGGCTTTTTCTGCAATCTGATTAATAGGTAATGATGATGTATTTGAAGCAAAAATAGCATGGCCTTTAGTCACATCTTGGATCTCCGCAACCATTTTTTGCTTTAATGTAAGATCTTCAAATACCGCCTCAACAACGATATCAGTATGCTCAAAACCTTGATAATCGAGAGTACCTGATATTTTCGCCATGACTGCATCACGTTCACGAGCAGACATTCGCCTTTTATTCACGCGCTGAGTTAGCCGATCCCAGCTATAACGCAGTGCTTGCGCTACACCGCTCTCATTAATGTCTTTGATACGAACAGCAAGATCACCTCGCATTGCAGTAACATAAGCGATCCCTCCGCCCATCAAACCACCACCTAACACACCTATCTGTTTAAATTTAGCAGGAACCGCTGCTGAACCCGTTTCATTTTTTAATGAAGTTGTCGCAAAAAAGAGGCTGCGCAATGCTGCCGATTGTGGGGTCATCACTAGCTCACCAAAAGCTTTTGCTTCCGCATCATATCCCGCTTTAGCCCCTTTTTCGACCCCTGTTCTCACAACTTGAATTATCTTCTCAGGTGCTGGATAGTGCCCTTTGGTTTTACGCATCACCGTCTGTTTAGCCGTTGAAAATACTTTATTGCGTAATAATCTACTGCTTAACAACCTTTGCTGCCAATGGATAGGAGCTCGCTGAATTTTACCTTTCTTTGCCATTTGAATAGCAACATCCAGCAAAATAGTTTCAGGTACGACATCATCCACTAGTCCGATTTTTTGAGCTTGCTTAGCGCGTAACTGCTTACCTGTCAGCATCATATCTAATGCACTAGGAATACCCACTAATTTAGGTAACCGCTGTGTTCCACCAGATCCTGGAAGTAACCCAAGTTGTACTTCAGGTAGACCTAGTCGTGTTTTATCATCATTCGAGCAAACCCGTGCGTGGCAAGCTAATGCCAGCTCTAAGCCCCCTCCTAAGCAAGCCCCATGAATAGCAGCAATGATAGGCAATGGATAATTTTCTAATTTATCAAATAAAATATGACCTTCTCTTGAAAGTTCACTGGCTTCTTCTTTACTCGTGCAATTAGCAATCATGCTAATATCAGCACCAGCAATAAAGCTGTCTTTCTTCCCAGAGGTGATCACCAGCCCTTTCAAGCCTGATGTTGATTGTGCCTGCTGTAATATGGAAAGGAATTGCTGGGCAAATTCAGCCTTTAAGGTGTTCACTTTTTCGTTAGGGACATCAATATAAATCACCCCTACAGTTTGCGAATGAACTTCAAGACGAAATGCCCCCTTAGCGATTTCACCTTGCATTTCTCGCGGAGAATAATCAGTCATTATTCCACCTCCAAAATCATTGCTGCACCTAAGCCACCCGCTGCACATGCGGTTGTTAGACCAAACCCACCGCCACGCCGGCGAAGTTCATGAAGTGTTTGCGTTACCATACGTGCACCTGTCGCAGCAAAAGGGTGTCCATAAGCAATAGAACCACCCAAAACATTAAATTTATCCATGTCCACTTCACCAATTTCTTTGGTTAATCCTAATTTTTCTTGTGCAAATTGGCGACTTGAGAATAATTTAAGATTTGCCAGCGTCTGAGCTGCAAATGCTTCATGCATATCAATTAAGGTGAGATCTTGCAATGTCAGCCCTGCACGTTTCAGTGCAATCGGCGTTGCATAAGATGGTCCTAGTAACATATCTTGCCAAACATCAATCGCAGAAAAAGCAAAGCTACGAATATAACCTAATGGTGTATAACCTAATGCTTTTGCTCGCGACTCTGTCATCATTAGAACAGCAGCCGCGCCATCCGTTAATGGAGTACTATTCGCCGCGGTAACAGAACCATGTTTACGGTCAAATGCAGGCTTTAATTTTGCATAAGAAGATAAAACTGAGTTTGTACGAATATTATTATCTTGAGTAAACGCTTGTTTGAAAGGTGGCATATAAGCGGTCATCACCTCTTGCTCTAATACACCACTTTCCCATGCTTTCGCCGCCAGCAAATGTGAACGATGAGCCAACTCATCCTGTTGTTCACGGCTAATATGGTAGCTTTTAGCCATTTGTTCAGCGGTATCCCCCATACGTAACCCTGTAGAATACTCCGCGACTGCTGGTGCAACGGGTAACAAATCCTTTAAACGTAATTTCGCGATAAGGGATAATTTTTGGCCTAACGATTTAGCTTTACTCAAAGAAAGTAGTGTTGCAGCTAATTTTTTGGATACGCCAATTGGTAAAACTGAAGAGGAATCGGCGCCACCGGCAATACCAACGGAGATATGGCCAGCCATCATACTTTCAGCAATATTGGCCATTGCTTGAAAACTGGTTGCACAGGCTCGTGAAACGCTATAAGCATCCGTTGAAACACTCATACCCGTCCCGAGCACAATCTCCCTTGCAATATTTGGAGCAGCAGGCATTTGCACAACTTGCCCAAATACCAACTGCTCAATCAACGCTTTCTCAATACCACTTCGGTTGAGTAATTCAGCAACCACCGCTTTTCCCAAATCAACCGCGGCAACCCCTTGGTATGCTGTCGCTTGTTTAGCAAAAGGTAGACGTAGACCACTCACAATCGCGATCCTTTCTTTTGCTGAATAATTACTTTCGCCATGATGGGAAGTTTGATTCATGGTAGCTCCCGCTAAAATTTTCTAGCTTATAGACCCTACAGATATCGTCGTTGTTTACATTTAGGTGTAATGAATAGATATGCACCTAAAAACCTAATTTAATAGCGATACTTTCACAACTGTTGAACCCTAAGAGGTCTGACCTGTTATTATTGTTAACATAAAGGTTACATTCAGAAAACCGTGATATTGAGAAAATGCGAGCTTGCACACAACTTAATGAGTATCAATGAAAGATTGGAACAATTAAGGTAGGAAATAGATATTGCAAGAAAATAAAGAAACCTTCACTATTGTGCAATAAAGCAACAGCGAAGGTCGCAAATAGTTAATCAGTTGATTGATTAGCGTAGGCCCAATTGAAAAATCAGACTTTCTGCTTCACAGCTAAATGTGAAATCTGCTGATAGCTCAACACCGCCCTCAACATTCACTATCGAATGTTTGATGATACAAGGGTCTGATTCAACTGATTTAGCTTTTTCTGTTAACTGTTTCAACATGGCTTCCGCTTCTGCTTGGCTTGCGAAAACATGCTGATATGATGCAGTACAATCTTTGTTATCTAAGATTGTGCCCACATCCACACAACAGCAAGCAGCTGTCTCTTCTGCGCTACAGCGCTTAATCGCATCAGTCATTTTATTCTCCAAATCAACAAACTGTTAAGCTGCTATCATAACGCCGAAAAACAGCGAAAAACCAGTGTATACCAAAGCTATCACCGACTATCTGCTATAAGTTTGATCTAACCCCATAAATTACAGCTATAAGTAAAATTGTCACCATTCAATGTTGCAATTTTGTTAAACGCATCGCAATTTTGAAAACAATTCAGAGATAATTGTAAAACATACTTGCAACACATGAGGTGGTCAGACCTATACTCTAGTAACTGGTCTGATTTGTCATAAAGGCAAGCGACCCTACAATTCTGCGCTTCTTGCGATAGAAGTCGCCTAATATAAATAATAAACAAGAGGGTTTTGGTCATGAGCCAGAAAAACCTATTTACTCGATCAGCTTTGGCAATAGCAGTGGCAATGATTTCATCTAACGCTGGAGCCGCTGGTTTTTTGCTTAATGAATATTCCACATCTGCGCTAGGACGTGCATTTTCTGGGGCAGGTGCAATCGGCGATAACGCAAGTGAAGGTAGTCGTAACCCAGCAGCGATGATGTTATTTGATCGTCCTGCTCTTTCAGTTGGTGCGGTGTATATTGATCCGAGCGTTGATATTAAAGGCCGTGGAGCCTCCCCACTCGGTAGTAATTTAAATGCGAATGATATCGCACCTAGTGCGGTAGTACCTAATGCTCACTTTATTTTCCCTATTAATGATAAATGGGCAGTGGGTACCTCAATGACGACAAACTTTGGGCTCGCAACTGATTTCAACAAAAACTATGCCGCAGGCCCTATCGGCGGTAAAACTGACCTAAAAACCGTGAATTTAAACTTAAGTGGTGCTTACCGCTTAAATGATAACTTTAGTTTTGGTTTAGGTGTTGATGCTGTTTATGCAGATGCAGAAATTACACGTCATGCGGGGGATTTGAGTATAATCAGCCCATTGCCCATGTCGCCTAGTACCACTATGGCAAAATTAACGGGTGACGATTGGGGCTATGGCTGGAACGCAGGGATCCTCTATGAATTAAACCCTGATAACCGCTTTAGTTTGACTTATCGTTCAAAGGTTAAGGTCAAATTTGAAGATGGTAAATACTCAAACGATTTACCAAACATGCCTCTACCAGGTGGTCTTGTGGGAACTGGTGGTGAGAAAATCAAAGGGAAACTTGATCTGAACTTACCTGATATTTGGGAGTTCTCTGGTTACCATAAAGTTGCACCAAAGTGGGCATTACACTATAGCGTTGCCTACACGGGATGGAGTGAATTTAAAGATCTTACCGCATACCGCAGTAGTGATAATCAACAATTATTCCATAAAGCAGAAAACTTTAAAGATGCATGGCGCTTTGCTTTGGGTACCACCTACTTCTATGACGATAATTGGACATTCCGTACCGGTATTGCCTACGATGAAAGCCCTGTACCAACTAAATATCGCTCAATTTCTATCCCTGACCAAGATCGCTACTGGTTAAGTGCGGGTACAACCTATGCATTTAATGAAAACGCCTCCGTTGACCTTGGTATCTCTTATATGTATGGCAAGAAAGTGAATATCTCCGAAAAACTCAGCGAGAGCGCAGCTGTGCCACTGCCAGCCTACGAGTTTAAATCTGAAGGTTCGGCTTGGCTGTATGGCGTAAACTTCAACTATACATTTTAATTGATATGAACCTCATAAATAACAGGGGCATCCCCCCTGTTATTATTTCTCCCAAATACAAACAAACCTTTTTCTATCTGTAAAACTTCATTTTTAAGTTATAAATCACTGGCATTAACCTGATTTTCTACATTGAAAGCACATTATCATCATCAAGGTAGCAAAATATCCTACCTACTACTACGTAAAAAGCCTTGAAAACGCAGTTCTCGCCTGAGTTGCACTTGACATCTGCCCAGATAAATCTATAAATTAAATTATGGCTGGCTTGTAAATTAACTGTTAAAGTCCCTACACCACGCCTACCACTGTAAAACTATTTCAATTTGTTTTTAAACACCCATTTCGTTGTAAATAGTTTTGCAATTCTTTTTCATAACATCACAACACCCTGCATGTTCTTGTCATAACGCTATGTACAATAAGTTTATTGTTTAGCGCAACATGGCAGCATAGATGTATGGGCAAAACACATTAACGTTAAGCCATCATTAATACGCCGAGCGTTAATCATAAAGAGGCAGATATGAGCACATAGGAGAAAAGTATGGGAACTTTATTTACCGTTGGTTTTATTGGTGTATTAGGCGTCATCGCACTAGTAGATGCAATAACTTCTCGAGGAAACCGAGGCAATGAATAACATCTTTATCACTCTCTAATGTCTGATGACAAAAGAGAGTGATAACGTTAATCGCATAGACTAATCAATAGAATCTAAATCACCTTCGATTGCCGATGCATTAGGATTCACCGTCGCTTTTAATTCCCCACCACTCGATAAGAAATCATTACGTTGGAAATAGGCTTCTCTCATTAACAAATACGGATCTGAAGAGTTCTTCAATAAACCATCAGAATCGAGTAATTGTGAACGGGTTTCAATACCTTCAAGCGCCCATTTACCCGCTGACATCCAGAACGTCAAATAACTTAACATCGGATATAGATCATCGACTAAGTTACCCCCCTCTTCACGTACCGTAAAGCTACCGTAGCCCGGTAACACAACATATGGGCCATAGCCAACATCATAGTAACCTAGAGTATTACCAAAACGTTTAGGTTCTTCTTTCGCTAACTGAGGGTTTGCCATTGAAGCTACGTCGATAAGCCCCCCCACTCCGAAAACGGTATTGAGGAAAAAGCGATTAAAATGTTTAAAACCTTGGCTGACTTCGCCTCGTAGGAAGCTATTCAGCATACTGGCTGGTTCTTCAAGGTTAACAAAAAAGTTGGTTAAACCATTACGTGCAGGCATCGGTACATAATCACGCCAAGCCACTGCAACAGGCCTTAAAACGTACGGGTCTAACACATTGTAGTTAAAATTGAACATCGCTCGGTTAAAACCTTCAAGCGGATCCGAACGTTCCTGAGTTTCAGGGTTTATTGAACTCGAACATCCAACAAGCAAAACTCCCGCAAGAAGAACGCCACTCATGCGAAACTTCATAATACTCTCCATCCCCTGCACCACCAGCCATGGCACTTTTCTACGAATTATAAGCTAATATGTTTATATTAAAAGCAAACAGATATAATTGTTAATCAATTTGAGTGCTAAGAACAACTAAGCAACCATAATGTTAACTATACCTTATTTATGGCATCCATTATTATAAGAAATGTGATTAAACAGGTAAGAATCACTTTTTATCGGGCAAGAAACACAAAAATGTAGAAGATTCATAGTGATAATGCACACTATTTTAAGTATTACTATGATTTACATGTATAATTCTCATTTATCCAATTATCACATACAACTTATTTATCTAACCAGTCAATCAAAACTTCACTTGAGCAAAAAAACAACTAAAAGCTCTTTTTGCAGCTTTTGATAAAAGAAATTCCACGTAACAACTTGATTCAACAGGAAGTCAGAAGTAGAATGCCAACCACTGCGACATTAGCGGTAAAGTCCCCTTAGTTAAATGGATATAACGAGCCCCTCCTAAGGGCTAGTTGTAGGTTCGATTCCTGCAGGGGACGCCAAGACCAAGTTACCGACAGTTACCAATCATTACCAAATAACCCGTTAAATCAGCATCTTCGCCAAATCAATAGTTATCACACATAACCTAACATTACTTGACTGCACCATAAAAATGCGGGCATATATGCGGGCACTAATAAATAATCAATATAAAGATGCCCACATTCCGACAATGTAAACAAATATCAGTGACAAAAACAAAAATCATACAACTAAATGCAATCGATACATTTCTAAATGGTACGAGCAGAGAGAAATAATTCAGAATAAGTCGATAAGATATGCATTTCCCTTTTCTCCCTATCCATCTTATTCCTCTATACCATCAAAGCTGTGCCAACATTTCCTGCGTAATCAGTACCACTCCACCCTCTGAACAATAAAAACGCTGTTCATCCTCTTCTTTATTTTCGCCTACCACCAATCCACTTGGCACATGGCAACCTTTATCAATAATGCAACGTTTTAAGCGGCAAGCACGCCCTACACGTACCTTAGGGAGTAACACTGAAGAATCAATTTGGCAAAAAGCATCAATATTTGTTTCTTGAAAAATAACTGAGTTAGTAATCATTGAATCCGCAATTATACAACCAGAGTTAATTAGCGAGTTAATGACCATACCTTGTGTTCCTGAACTACCTTGAATAAATTTAGCGGGGGGTAGCGGGTACATTGCTGTACGAATTGACCAATTATGGTCATACATATCTAGTTCAGGTGCAGCAGACACTAAATCAATATTCGCATTCCAATAAGAGTCGATAGTGCCGACATCACGCCAATATGGCTGAATTTTTTCATTAAAATTAGATGTGACACATGAACGAGCAAATGGATGTGCCCATGCTACCCCTTGTGCGACGACCTTTGGGATGAGATCTTTACCAAAATCATGATGAGTTTCTATAAGAATGTTTTCTTCTTTCAGTAATTGATATAGGTATTGCGCATCAAAAACATAAATTCCCATACTGGCTAATGAAGTATCAGGTTTGCTAGGCAGCGATGGTGGGTTTTCTGGTTTTTCGATAAATTGGATAATACGTTCGTTTTCATCGATATCCATAATTCCAAAGCCAGAAGCTTCATTTTGTGGTACTTCAATACAAGCCACCGTGCATTTACTGCCTTTTTCGACATGGTCGAGCAACATTTGCGAGTAATCCATCTTATAGATATGATCCCCCGCTAAAATCAAAATATATTTTGCTTGATAATGCCTAATGATATCTAAATTTTGAAAAATGGCATCAGCAGTACCTTGGTACCATCCATCATTTCCTTGCTTTTGCTCCGCCGGCAAAATATCAATAAACTCATTGGCTTTATCATTCATAAATGACCAACTCCGTTGAATATGTTGGATCAATGAATGCGAGTAGTACTGCGTTAAAACACCTACGCGGCAAATACCTGAATTGATGCAATTTGATAATGTAAAATCAATAATTCTAAATTTCCCACCAAAAAATAATGATGGCTTAGGTTGCTTATTCGTCAGCGCTTTTAAGCGTGTTCCTCGCCCCCCAGCAAGGATCAACGCCACCGTTTTATTTGGTAGCTGTTTTGCTAACATTAGACGTTGCACAGTGTTTGGTTGTGATTGAGTCAATAACCTCTCAGGCATATAACCTCCTCAAAAAGCTTAATGAGTAAAATTATTATTAGTCAACACATCAATATTTCTTGGATTACTTTGGTATTTTTCAATCATTTCACTAAAACAGAGAAAAGGCTCACTGTTCACCCAATCACCTGTGGGTAGTGTTATATGCTGGATTTGCTCTGTTAAATTAATAATTATTAACCACTTACCAGATAATAATATTTGTAACGGCAATGTTTCATGCCATTGCCATTGTTCAGGTGTTAATGGCTCTCCATGTTGATTGAGCCAAACCACATCAGCGGCATTCTTTTCACTAGAAAAATTTCCTGTCCACCATTCACCTTCGGTTAGAGCGGTTATCTTATGCCTTAAAGCTGTCAACCGACTTGTAAATTGGATCAACTCTTCGTCTCTTGTTTGCCAATTAATCCAACTTACAGGAGAATCCTGACAATAAGCATTGTTATTTCCTTGTTGGCTATTTCCTTGTTCATCACCAGCTAGCAACATCGGTGTTCCCAGTGATAACATCAAAAAGGTCAATAAATGCCGTTGGCTTTGAGATCTTTTTTGTAATATTTGAGGATCGTCAGTTATCCCTTCAAAACCGTGGTTATTACTGTGATTACTATTACTACCATCAGTATTGCTTTCTCCATTAGCTTGATTATGTTTATGATTGAAGCTCACAACATCTTGAAGAGTAAAACCATCATGAGAAGTAATTTTATTGATAGAGACATAAGGTAAGCGCTGGCTCTGTTGATAGATGTCACTAGAGCCTGCGAAGCGGCTCGCAAATGTACCTAAAGAGACACCTTTATTTAAGGTAAATTGACGGATATCATCACGAAAACGGTCATTCCATTCCGCAAATGGAGTCGGAAAGTTACCTAATTGATAACCGCCAGTCCCAACATCCCATGGTTCGGCAATGAGTTTTAATTTGGATAAAACAGGATCTTGAGTAATTGCTCTTAATAATGGGGAATTTGAGGAAAATTCAGGCGTTCTACCGAGTACTGTTGCTAGATCAAAACGAAAACCATCAACATGACACTCATTTGCCCAAAAATGTAGGCAATCTATCACCCACTGTTTCACCATTGGATGAGATAAATTCAGTGTATTTCCACACCCCGTCCAATTATGATAATCACCATTATCTTGCAACCAATAATAAGTACTGTTATCAATACCTCTAAATGACAATGTGGGGCCTAAAAGATCTAATTCGGCGGTATGATTGAAGACAATATCTAAAATAACTTCAATGCCTGCACGATGTAAGGCTTTTACCATGTCTCGAAATTCGTTTAGCGGTGAGGTATTAGCTCGACCAGACCAATATGTCGGTTCAATCGCAAATGGCGCTAACGTGTTATAACCCCAATAATTGGTTAAGTTTAATTTTTGCAAACGAGGCTCATCAAGGTGAAATTGTATGGGCAGTAATTCAATAGCAGTAATACCCAGTTGTTTTAAATAGCTAATCATTACTGGATGAGCAATAGCCGCATAGCTACCTCGGATCTCTTGTGGAATATCAGGGTGTAATTGAGTCAAGCCACGTACATGCGCTTCATAAATGATCGTCTGTGACCACGGCGTATTTAGTAATTCATCATCCCCCCAATCATAATTGTCTTGTGTAACAATCGATTTAGGCGCAATGCTTCCATTATCAATTACATCTCTACTATCTATCCCATCAATAAATAGATGTGCATCTTGTACTTTACTACTCACAGCTCGACTGTAGGGGTCAATCAGTAGTTTATTAGGGTTAAAACGCAAACCTTGTTCTGGCTGCCAAGGGCCATGCACTCGATAACCATAATGAAGACCAGCTGTAGCACCCAATAAATAGCCATGCCAGATATGGTTATCATCACGTATTAAGTCATAACGAATTTCTTCACCCTGTTGGCTAAATAAGCATAACTCTACTCTTTCAGCTTTTTCGCTATAAAGTGCAAAATTGACGCCATTTTTATCGGCCACACAGCCTAATGGCGTTGAATGCCCCGCGCTTAATTTAAAGTTAACATTTGCCATTGTTCATCTTCCTTTTTGGTTGAAAAGGAGGAATACAACTATCATTGAATGAAATTTATTATGACAAGTAATAGGCTTTGTGTGAATATTTGCCATATCATCAATATCCCCTTTATGATTGTCGAATATCGTCCTAATTAATCATGATGTTATATCTCTTACTAGAATAATTAAGCCGCTGGCAACTCTGTTTTACTTGTTTGAGTTAAACTAGCACATAAATATCAGTACATCAGAGCAAAAATATTCTCATGAAAAACTTATCCTCAAATTATAAATCAGTAATGTATAAAAAAGATTATCAAAACGAACTAAAACTTTCTTTCAACTACTTCCATACTTATTCTAAAAAATTAAATAACCGTAATGCCTGTTAGGTTCGCTAAAGCTAACCTTGCATATTAATTTACAAGAGCTTTTCAGCATAAAGTGAGAAGTTTATAAGTTATTAAAACTTCATCCCAATTAGTCACCTTAAGTTATTACACCTTAAAAACCCCATTTGTGAGTTTAAAATTTCCATTTATTATCAATGCATTAGAAAAACAAATGTGATTAAACTACTACCATACTAATCACATCCACTTTACAGTTAATATTATAGTGTGTTTTTTTTGTTATTTAAAAATTCGAATATTTTTTACATTAAAAGTAAACTCAACATAAATAAACAGTAATCTACATTATAGATTTTAATTTTTCAGCAACCCATATTTTAGGTTACCGCTTTATTTTTACATAAATAGATAGTCATTTAAAAATGATCGCTTGGTAAGGGTTTAGCACAATATGTTCACTTTCAATATTTAAATCTTTAATATTACTCAAATATAGTTTATTTATATGACTATTAACCTTCTCATTTTTATCATTGAAATTACAATAAATATTTACCCATTGATCTTTTAATACTCTACGGTAGGCAATAACATTTTCTGGTGCCTCAAGCGCTATAAAAGTACCATGAATAAGAATGTCTCTGATCTCAGAATGTAATCTCAGAGAAATAAGCTGTTGATAGAATGAAAAAAGAGAATCTGCTTGCTGTTGCTGTTCTTGAGCATTAATGGTTGTGTAATTAGGATTGATTTTTAGCCACGGTGATGCAGAAGTGAACCCTGCGTGCAAGTCTGAATTCCATTGGAATGGCGTTCTTGCATTATCTCTACTACGTGCAGCAAAATAACTCATCATCTTCTGCTGATCATAATTATGTTGTAATCCCCATTCATATAATTTAAAAACATGTAAATCATCATGCTCATCTATCGACATGGCACAGTTAGTCATACCAATCTCTTGTCCTTGATAAATAAATGGCGTACCACGTTGCATCAACAAAAAAGTCGCCAACATTTTTGCTGCAACTAAAGATGATTCAGTGCCTTTTGGCAGAAATTTATTTAATGAACGTGGTTGATCATGATTTTCCAGATATGGAGCCCCCCAACCTACCCGTTGGGTATCAAGCTGACTTTTTATAAAAACTGGCTTTAACCGTTTTCCAGTAATTGGCTTTAATGTAAAAGGTGGTTGTTCATCAATATCAAGATTTGCAATGCTAAAATCAAATACCATCGAAAAATAGCCATGTTCTCCTACATAGTCATAGAGATCTTTTTCAGGAACATCAATTTCAGCAACAGTCATACAATTGGCGGGGCGAAAAGTATTATCTGCAAGTTGATTAAGAAATTTATCTATCCCAGGTTGATTGACAACCCAAGGGATCAGGGAGGCGGTACCATCTTCATGATCAGGTGCAAAATAATGAACTGAAAGTGCCTCTGGTGATTTTTTTAAATTACCAATCGCATCAATACGAAAACCCGCGACGCCTTTTTTTATCCACACATTAATCATATCAATAATTTCTTGACGTAATTGTGGGTTTTCCCAGTTAAGATCCGGCTGTTCTGGCCCAAAAGAATTAAAATACCAACGATGAGTGTTTGGAACATGCGTCCATACCGAGCAATCAAAATAGCTACGTAAATTGTTAGGTGGGGTCGATTTATCCCATTCTATAAATGTATAGTAATCGGCATATCGGCTATTTGGGTCGGCGAGTGCAGCTTTAAACCATGGATGCTCATCTGATGAATGATTGAGAACTAAATCGAGGAGTATTTTTATGCCACGCTTTTTTGCTTCCGCAATTAGCTTATCTAACGTCGCATTATCACCAAAAATAGGATCAACCGTTGAATAATCAGAAATATCATAACCATTATCTTTCATCGGTGATTTAAAAATAGGGCATAGCCAAATAACATTTACCCCAAGAGCTTGTATGTAATCTAATTTTTTTATGATCCCTGCTAGATCGCCTATTCCATCACCATTATCGTCACAAAAGCTTTTGGGATAAATTTGATAAACAACCGCTTCTTTCCACCATGCATCTGTCATACTCACCTCATCATTATGTCAATAATAAATCTGTGTTAGATACAGCATGTAACTTTGTTTTACCTATCCTTGTATATTAAAAACACAAAAATTTCACTAATACTAACGTAAAATTGACGGTAAGCTATCCATAAAAATGAACTCCCTTTGCAAGCAGCAATTGGCAACTACTTTACAAGCTATAGCATAATTATCTAAAGAGGTAACTCAATCACTTAACGACTATCACTTTCACTCATTATAATGTCATTAGCTGAGTCTTTTTGAATACATGATGGACTTTATGGCGATCTAACCTATTAATATTTAAATCGAATGCACTGATCATACATAATGAATGTTCCGAAAATTTATATCATAAGAAAGTATATCTAGTCGTCCATATTATATTAATTTGTTAAAATATTTGGACATTTTGATTAAGAAAACGCTTACCACTCTATAAATAAAATCAACATTCAATATAAACACCCCACATCTTTGCACATTTCTATCATATTAATGCCTAGCACATCTAGATCACTATTATTAAGTTCTACTGTATTAGAAAATAAACCCAAGCTATTTTATTTATTGATGACATATTAGGGAGAGATTCCACTATGTATATTTACTGTGTTCACAATAGTAGTGTATAACAAACACCCATAACTAAATGTATTTCAAAAAAAACGATAGTGTAACAAAATGAAAATATCAATCTTAAATTAAAAAAATAACAAATAAAATAAACTTAAAATATATGATAATCCCATCATCATTCCAAAAAAGAACTATTCACATATCTTGTTAATTTATAAAATTATAAAGTCAAATTTTTAAATATTTTGTCAAGTTTTATCATTAAATCAATAGACAAAATCTATTAAAAGAACTCTTATCCATTGACTGAAATGTGTTTACTTAAATAACGAGTGGGCTATATTTAATTCCAGTTTAACACGTAATATGTTAATCACTAGTTGTTTCTACTGTAAAAATATTAATTAGAATATATTAAACACTTGCACCATTAAAGGGTATTAATTAGAGCATGTTAAATATTTGTATCAGATAACATAAGCACTTCACTATAAATGAAGTGGGTTCGACGTTAATATTGATTAATTAAATTAAACATTAACGGTTACTGATAAAATATGGAATGGAGCCCATACAGCTATTATTAAAAGGAACAAGTCCCTAGTTAAACTACTTAATCTAATTATATTTAATAGAAACACAAAAAAACAAGTAAATATATATTTTAAATTTAGCTTTTCACATACTTAGGAAGATCATCATGAAATTAAATAAAATTGCTTTAATTGGTACATTTGCGGTTGCAGCTCTATCTTCTCAAGCATTCGCAGCGCAAGATGCTACTGTAAATTTTAACGCGCGCTTAGTAGCAGCAACATGTGATATCAGTGCTTCTAAATCTTTAGTAAATTTAGGTACTCACTCAATCGAAAAAATTACTGATATCAATAAAGCATTAGCAGAATCAAACTTCAACTTAGTATTAAATAAATGTACTAAAACTTATTCTGATGATACAACTGCAACAGAAGTTTCAATCCTAACAACTGGTGAAGCTTTAGCGGGTCACTCTGATATGTTTGCTGATGCTCAAGCATCACAAATTGGCGTTAAACTAAAAGCAGGTACAACTGAATTAACACCTAACGCAGAAACAACTATCAATAACCTGAAAATTTTAGGTGATAACGACTATATCGTTGAAGTTACAGCTGGTTTATATGCAACTTCTAAAGATGCTGTCGCTCAAAATTTAAATGTTCCAGTTACTTTTAGCGTTGCATACGACTAATAACTACTTTAGTTAATTAGCTAGTTGAGCAGGCAGTATCAATATACTGCCTGCTATAAAGGAAATAAAAAATGATAAAATTAAAATCCTTAATTTTTACCTTATTGACTCTTTCATTTACTACTCAAGCAGGCGTCGGCTTAAGCCAAACACGTATTATAATTGAAGAATCTACTAACTCAGCCTCTATTTCTGCGCGAAATGAAGATGATAAATCCTATTTAGTTGCCAATTTTGTTACACACAAATTAGACAGCAAAATAGCAACTGACGGTTTATTTGTAATTACACCTTCCATTTTCAAATTATCGCCGAAGCAACGTAATATTATTAAAATTAAAGCAATTACAAATAAATTTCCAAAAGATAGAGAGTCGATGTATTACTTTCACTCTCGTAATGTACCCGAATTAAATGAAAATGATGGAGTAAAGGTGGGCTTAGAAAATGTCATCAAAATTTTCTATCGTCCTAACAACTTACCGATGCAACAAGAGATTGCGTTTAAAGGTATCAAAATAGCAAGTACAACAAATGGTATCAAATTAGTTAATGACTCCCCCTACTATATTAATTTAGCAGGATTATTTGTTAACAATCAAAGCATCAAACTGAATAAACAAAATAATGTGTTAGCACCATACACTGAAGTTAGCTATCCGAATCAAATGAAGAGTGGAACAGTAAAATGGGCTGTTATCAACGATCTTGGAGGATATAATGAATACCATGGAATGGTTCAGTAAAATAATATTAACTCTAAGTATTATTATTTTTTCGAGCCAACTTACTGCACAAAATGGGCAAATACAGTTCAAAACCCGAATAACAAAAGGAACTTGTGAATTCGATGATAATAATGATTTAAATAAAATCATCGATTTTAATAAAATAGGTGTTCTTATTGCTTCTGACATCGATGGACAACCAATAAAAAAACCTATTTTCACTGAAAATTTTTCCTACACTATTGTCTGTGAAAACTTTCCTGTAAATACTGAGAAGAATATAAAAGTAAAATCAAAACCAGCTTCTTCAACACAATTTAGCAATGGTATATTTTACGGATTAACCGATACAACTAAAACAGGCTTTTTACTTGAGTCATGTGATAAAAAAAACCAAATCTGTAAAGAAATAAATGAAGCAGGTATTGCAAATTTTTCATCTACGACCAGTGATTCAGTAGAAATTAATTATCGAGTAAGTCTAGTAAAACGTGAAAATGGTGTAAAACCAGGTGATTCTAACGCCGCCGTGACCTTTGAATTTTATCAGGATTAGCTGCCATGAAAAAAATATCACAAGTATTAATCTCTTTATTAATGTTTTTCATGCATTTTCCGGCAATGGCCACTGATGACTATATGGTTAGATATGAGTTTTCTGTTTTATTTTTAGCAAAAACTTGTGATATTGATGTTCCATCTGAAATTTTGCTAGGTAATCAATCAGGTATCACCACTGTTACCGAAATAAAAAATGACAGCGTAAGCAAAAATCTTACTATTGGTTTGAAAAATTGTAATAACCAATCGCAAAGCGGAGCGCAAGTTTATCTGTCATCGGGAAATACATTGAATGGAACTAATAATTTTTTCAATGATGACCCGAATGGTGTCATTGGCGTTCAATTATTAGATGGTACCCGTATTATCGATATTAACAACAACCCTTTAGGTAAGCCTAGTGCCGCCTCTATTATTTGGGATAATATTGAAAATACAAGCGCAACAAAAAGTATCAATGCTAAATTACGTTGTGCAATAGATAATTGCGAGCCAAATGAAGGTGATTTCTCTGCAACATTAACTATCGGTTACTATGCCGATTAATAATACAGCGAAAACTTACATGAAAAAGATAGTTAAAGCCTTACTAGGAATTTTATTTGTAACTCAAAATTCAATTGCAGCAGTTTCACTGGATCATTCAAGAATAATATTTACCCAAGGTGATAAAAGTCAAAGTGTTAGTGCTTACAATTCAGCGAATAAAAAATACCTAATTCAAAGCTTAGTTTTTTCTAGTTTAGATGCTGAAAATGAACCAAGCTACAATTTTACGGTAATCCCCCCTATCGTAACATTGAAAGAAAATTCTCATAATGCATTAAAAATCCTTCCAAAAGGATTAAATGAGCTACCACAAGACAAAGAGTCGTTATTTTATTTGATGGTTAATTTTATACCTGAAATAAAACAAAAAGATAATAATGAAAATAATCAAATAAATACAAAATTCAATTTATCGACAAAAATAGTAATAAAAATGTTTTATCGTCCGAATGGTATTGACGGAAATGTAAAAGACTATATTAATAAACTAGCTGTTAAGCAATCTGGGAATAAAATTATTATTAATAACCCATCACCTTACCATTATACGTTTGTTAATATAAAAATGGACGGTAAACCCTATACGAGTGATAGAGCACCAATGGTCGCTCCTTTTTCTACAATAGAGATATCAATAGCAAAAAAAATATCGAAATTAGAATGGGGAATAATTAATGATTATGGCGGTGAAACATCACTAAAATCAGTAGTATTTGATGGGACTAAATAATGATGAGAAGTAAAATATTCGCTTTTTTTCTTTTATGCATTAGCTTCCCAATGACAGTATTAGCAAATTCACCAACTGGTTTTGACTTTCTTCTTAAAAGATACGTTTATAACGAGAGTGATACCGGTGGTATTAGTATCGATATGATAAATGGTAATGCTAGTGACTATTTAATGGAAGCTTGGATTGCAAATGTTGATGAAGAAACATTGCTGCCGAAAGAAAAAAAAGATACTGAAAGTGTTCCTTTTATTATCTTACCACCATTAAAAAACATGAAAGCAGGCTCTCAAGCCTCTTGGAATATACGACGTACTGGTATTCAAATTAATAATACTAATATGCCAAAAGACAGGGAAAGCCTTTTTTGGATCGGAATAAGGGGCGTTCCTAGTGAAGAAAAAACAAAAGTAGAAAACAGTGTGACATTAAATATCATTCCTAATTTCTACTTTAAATTACTCTATCGCCCTAAAGAAATTGAAAATTTAAAAACAGGTGACTTAGCCAAAAAAGTCAAGATCACCCGAAATAATAATGTAGTAAAAATAGAAAATCCGACACCTTTTTATTTAACTTTTGATTATTTAAAAGTCGCAGGAAATGAAATTAAAAACGGTGAAAGAGAAATTACATTAATACCTTTTTCAGCGAAGGAAGTTATGCTACCCAGCAACAAGGCTGGAAAAATTGAGTGGCGATTCACGGATGAATATTTGATGGAATTAAGTAAAGAGACATCAAATTAAATTCCAGTTGAAACATGATTAACTATAACGATAAATGGTGATGTTGTGAAAGGGATGAAACTTAAAATAATAGCATTAGAGGTTTTTGCATGTTGCTATGCAATGACCCCTGCTTTTACGCACGCCGAGTCTTATTTTGACCCCGGCCTGCTAATGCATGGTAGCGGCATTGATATCAATCAAATCGATCTAAGCGATTTTACAAAAAGTAATACTGTGACTCCAGGTAATTATGATGTCGCTGTTAACGTTAATATGATACATGCAGGGGAATTTAACATCCCGTTTACCAAAGATAAAAATGATAAAATCATTCCTAATTTTACCGTCGAACAATTGAAAAATTTCGGTGTTAATGTATCTGCGGTGCCTAAGTTAAGAAACTTAGCTGATAATGCTGAAATTACTAATTTATCTGATTATATCACTGACGCACTTGTTACCTTTGATGTGCAAACACTCACTGTCAATTTGTCTATTCCACAAATTGCCATGGTACCTAATTTTGCAGGCTATGTTCCGCCTGATGCTCGTGATGACGGTGTGACAGCCTTAATCATGAATTATGTACTTAACTATAGTAATAACCGCCAACTATCTAAATACCACCAAGAATCAAGTACCTCAGATTCAATTTTTACAAATATCAATGCAGGTATTAACTTTGGTGCATGGCGCCTCAGAACTAGCTATTTATACAACTACAGTAAAAATAGTGGTTCATCCAGTTTTAGTGATTCTGCTTTTTCAAATACCTATGTATACCGAACTATTAATGCCATTAAATCGACCCTGAGAGCAGGTGAAATTTCATCGGGCGGTACAATTTTTGATTCAATCCCGATGAAAGGGGCAAGTTTAAAATCAAACCCAAACTTGAACCCAAACAATATGCAGGGATATGCTCCTGTTGTTGAGGGCTTCGCAAACTCCAATGCAACGGTAACCGTACGCCAAAACGGTAGTGTTGTATACCAAACGTTCGTCGCACCGGGTCGATTTGTTATCCGCGATATTCCTGCTAGTGGTTTAGCTGGGGATATGGAAGTCACAATTGAAGAAGAAAATGGCAAACAAACCGTTTATACCCAAGCTTATTCATCATTACCAATGATGGAAAGGCAAGGAATGTATAACTATGAGCTTGTTGCTGGCCGTTATAACGGAGGGATTACAACGGACTCAAAAAGAAAAACTTTTACCCTAGGAACATTTAGTGTTGGTTTACCCTACAACATTACGACCTACGGTGGTTTGCTCGTGTCTAATGGATATAATTCTATCGTTGGAGGTGTGGGTCTTTCCTTAGGTGTATTAGGTGCTTTATCCACCGATATAACCCACTCGGATGCGAAATTTTCTGATCAACGCTTAAAAGGTCAATCTTACCGTATCCGGTATTCTAAAAGCTTACTTTCAACGGGAACGTCATTTGACTTAACTGCGCTACGTTATACTACAGAAAACTTTTATTCATTTTCTGACTACAACAATGCGGGATATGATATAAAAAATGGGTTAGCACCATGGACAGGTTCAAGACAACGTTATAGTTTCCAAACTTCGATCAGTCAGTCCTTTGGTTCTTATGGTTCTTTATCATTAAGAGCGGCAAAAAATACCTATTGGGGCGGGCAAAGCTCCAATACCTCTGTCGGTATGTCATACAATAATAATTACAAAGGCATATCTTATAGCTTAAGTTATATGGTTGACCGAGTAAAAAGCTACAACAACTCATGGCCTGAAAACCGTGTGGTTTCTTTAGATATTACAGTGCCCTTCAGCTTACTGACTAATAATGAAATGACTCAAACGATGAGCGCTCGTTACGGTATTAGCATTGATAACCACGGCGAAACACGAAATCAAGCGGGTTTGACAGGAAGTGCGTTAGAAAATAAATTCAGTTACGGATTGTACCAAAACTACAATAGTCAAGGAAGTAACTACGGTGGTAGCTTAAATGGTACATATTCAGCAGATAATTCAACGCTCTCAGCTGGTTACAGTTACTCTGACACAAACCGCACAATGAACGTAAGTATGAGTGGAGGAATGATCGCTCACTCTGATGGGATTTCATTGTCCCCGAATATTGGAGATACCGTCGCTATTATTACCGCTGATGGCGCTAAAGGCGCAGAGCTAACAATGGGTGCCAAGTTTGACCGCTTTGGTAATGCGATTATTCCACAATTAGCGAGCAATACAGCAAACCAAATTTCTGTCAACGTCAATACGTTACCAGATGATATTACTTTCAAAGATACATCCATGATGGTGTACCCAACTGAAGGTGCAATTATCAAACGTAACTTTAAAACCAAAATTGGCTACCAAGCCATCATTCATATTAGTACAGCAGGTAAAATACCACCATTTGGTGCCATTGCAACGCTTATTTCTGCCGATAAAGATGATGATATTAATACAGGTATTGTTGGTTCTAATAATCAGTTGTACATGAGTGGATTACCTAATTCCGGAAAACTAAACATTAAATGGGGTAATCAAGGTGATCAATGTTCAATTAGTTACACATCATTAGAAAGTATAGCGGTAACCGCTGATTCACCAGTTAGAACGCTAATAGCTGAATGTAAATAAAGAGCATTAAAGCCAAATGACGGATAAGAGAATCACCATGAAAAAAATAAAATCCTATTTTCCATTTTCATCCAATGTAGCATCAAGCTTGCTATTCACATTGCTATTTGCTGCACAATTTCCAGCACTAGCAGCAGATAAACTCACTGTTCGAGCTGGACAATCAGGCTATTTGGGAGAGTTATACCCTTCAGCAAAATCTGCTTTTTTGAGCTACCACCCTTCATGGCACTATTCAAGCACGTCTCCGCTGCAGGATCCTAACGTTAACTACCCGATGCTTCCACGCAATGCTGTTTACTTACAATTTTCAACACTAAGTGGCGGCTATATTAATTCCAACTTTCCAAAGTATGAAGGAGCCCCAGGTATTAGACTTATTAACGAAAATGATCCAAATAAAACTATTGTATTACTTCTAAATGGTACTGTATCTGCTTCATTTTATAATGCAAATTACTCATATGTCACAAAAAGAGCCGTTATTAAGCGTTCAAGAACAATAAGTGGTAATTTATATCAAACAGACTCTTTAGGCTGGAAGCTTGAAAATAATACATCTACAATTGAGAAATATTTCATTCCTGATTCACGGAATAGAACAGGAAATATTACAGCTGATATTAGCAGTTTTTCTGCTTATGCTAGCTCCGAATCAGGCGCTCCGACAACGATAACGAAAGGACGTTATAGACTGTCAACTGATGAACAATTACGGTTCGGCCGTAGTAACTTATATTCTATATATGGATGGGCATCAGCAGATACACAATTATTAAATGATAATACTCTAAGTATCGAAGCCTTAGATTCGTGTATTGTTAAACCGATGACTGCAACCAATATTGTATTTAACAATCAATTGGCTGGTTATAAAGTCAATCAACTATTGGAAACCCGCCCCGCCACACTGTCATTAGATTGTGTGACAACTGGCAAATTACTTATGGTGTTATCGGCTAATCAGCAATTGCATGGTCAAAATAGTACAGGAACAACATCAAGTACGAATCTTGCCGGAATGGCTTTGGATTCTTTGTCAGGAAATTCAGCTAACTCAACTGAGCGCCCTTATATTGTAACCACTAAGGTACCACCGGCATCAGATATCTGTCGAAATGGTCACAGTGATGCATTAGTTTACTATGACCGCATTAAACTAGAAGATATTACCACTACAAATTTACGCCAAAACTTATACTTTAATCTTTGCCAAAATGGGAATGTAAAAGCAGGTGCGTACCGTGGAAGTATTGATGTATCTTTTTATCTTGAATAAAAATTAAATTGATAAAAAACGTTAATGCTGTAAGTCATTAATGTCTTATTACACATATTATTGATATTTAATTAAACGCTGCCACTCACTATATGCTGCGAGTGGCAATCTATATTTAAAATAATAATAAGCACTGCTAAATACAAAATAAGTCACTCGCTCAGAGGCATGGGAGATACGATCAGCCCCTCTTAACGAAAAGCATTACGACTTGAAATATCACAATGATTACGCTTTAGGGTAATCGGTTTTATTTAATATCGTTGCATGCGCCCCCACAGGGAATAAACTAATGGAACTAAATCCCTGATCTTGATACCCCATAATTCCACCATCTGTTCTCATTTCATTAAGGTCAATCAAGATGATACCTAACGTTGGGATAATTTTTTCACGCCAGATAAATAAATACAGATTATTTGATATTTTAATGTAATGACAACGGTCAACATCCGCTAACCCCTTTTCAACACCATCCAAACAATGCCACGCATAGAATTGTTCATTCAGATAAACATGCTCATAACGCTCTTTAGGATTATAAGTATACATATTACGCATACCAATAAGCTCTGCGGTATAAGTCGGTGCTTGTCCTTGCTTATTATCAAGGGTTCCAAGTTGAATGCCGATTTTAACATCCGTTAATGGCAGATTTTGCTCAACCTTACTAAAGGCTGAAATACGAATATCAGTTTCCGTGGGTAAAGTGCCTTGAAGCAAGACACAGTTATTATCTTGCTCGTTAATAATAATAGTAATCCCTACACGCCAATCTTCAGGTGAAATAAAATTAACAAAATAAACCCCAGACCGAATAGAAGTAATCCTACAACCAACAATAGCATCTTTCCATTTAATTTGCTGATCAGCAGGAAAAGAGACTGCTATTTGTTGCATTGTATCTGCAAAATTTAATTGAAATGTCTTACCTGTTAATTTATTACTGACCTCTAAAATATAGCTATCCGGTGCAAAACCATCTGATAATGCCCCCACTTGGATAAATGTAGCTTCTTCAATCATAATAGCTCCTTAGGTAAAAGCGAGAGTAGGTAAATCGACAACTGTTGCACCACCATCAATAACCAGTGCTGCACCAGTAATAATCGAAGCATCCGCCGAACATAAAAACTTGCATGCTAAAGCAATTTCTTTTGCACTTGCTGGACGTTGTAATGGCACGTCACGGCAAACATATCGATAAGCCTCATCCAATGAAAACTGATGTTGTTCCATCAATGGCTGCATCTCTGCATCCGCCATTGGTGTTTTTACCCAGCCGGGACAAATTGCATTTGCTCTAACCCCTTGTCTTCCATAATCACGAGCAACAGAACGCATGAGTCCAATTAGTGCATGCTTTGCTGTAACATAACCACAAGCTTCAGGGCCAGCAGCTAAAGACGCTAATGAACCAATGAAAAGTACGTTGCCTTGACTCCGTATTAAAAAGGGTAAACATCCACGAATACTAGCAAATGCACTGTCTAGATTAGCGGATATGGCTTGCCGCCATTGTTGGTCGCTCATATCCTCAACCGTCCCTAGCCCCATTCCTCCTGCATTGCAGATTAATACATCAATTCTATCTGTGTACTGTTGAATCTGTGGCAAAATGTTCTCATCCCATGATGTTGCAGTAGAAACATCAGCGACAATGGCTATTGAGCCTGTTTCTTGAGCAATTTTTTGTAGGGGTTCTGCACGGCGCCCAATGATAAAAACTTTGTCACCTTGAAGAGTAAATAGCTGAGCACAAGCAGCACCGATTCCAGTACCACCACCTGTAATAACAACGGTTCTTGCTTCCATACCCTCTCCTATCGCGACTCATGCTTAATACAAAGTTAATTTTTACTTTAAACAATTCGAGATGTAGCTAGGAACAGAAAAATTATGCGACTAACTCACATCTGCGTAGTCACCATACCTTAGCGAAAAACCTTGTAATTCGAAGTATGACGGGTCTATTTGTTAATATAGAAACAAATTACCAAACCTGACTATCGCTCTAAGGAACGATATTCATAAAAATGCGATAGAAGTGGATAAATTAAGAGGGAGTAAGATAAATTTATCAGCCAGCCTTTTATTATCGTATCCTAAATAATTCTAGATATAGCTAGAAGCCTACTGAGGTGTTTGACTCGTGCGAGTGCGCGCAGCCAACACGGCTGCGGCACGGTGTGTGACGACTATAATTCACTGATAAATTTAGATAGTTAAATTTAAGGTAAGATTGCAAAAGAACGAACAGGGAAACCACTGGCATTGTTAGGTTTGGCGACCAAATTAAAAATCACAGCACCTCGGGTTGGTAATTTATCAAGATTAGCCATTAATTCAATCTGATATGTATCTTGTTCCAATACATAATATTCCCCCTGCAAAGCATTATTACGCCGAAAATCTTGGGCTGAATCGGTATCAAAAGTCTCATGGCCAATCGCTTTAATACCTCGTTCTTCAAATAAAAACGTCAATGCATCCATTCCCCAACCTGGAATTTGATTGTTGCCCTCTGTATCTTTATTATCCATTGCTTTCTGTGATGGCCAGCGATGGCTCCAATCGGTTCTCAACGCAACAAAAGTTCCGGCTTCAATTTGTCCATGTTGTTTTTCAAAATCAAGCACATCTTCTCGCGAAAAAGCAAAGTTTGGATCTTGTTTAGCGCGCTGTGATTGGTCAATGACGATCAAAGGTAAAACTAACTCTTTAAGCTCTAACTCGTGTAGATAACGTTTCCCTTGTACAAAATGGCATGGAGCATCAATATGCGTGCCATATTGACCGGGGAAAGTAAATTGCTGTGCAAAAAAACCATCTTTATAATCGAATAATGTCTGAAATTTCGCTGCTTCGAACATAAAAAAACGTGGTGAATCTTGATCAAAACTATGTGTTAAATCGACCCACTTTTTTGACTTTAATAAATTTAGGGCATTCAATAATTCATTAGACATAGATTTTCCCTTTTGCGATGTATTTGCTCAGTTATTATTTTTATACTTAAAATAATGAGATGTATAGCTAGACAACCGGTGAACTTCATCACCCAAAGCACGACTATCTGAAGTATAGCAATGCCTTTATTAATTAACTAAAAATAAACACTTTGTCCATCAATACAAGACGAATATTTTTCATATTACATCACTGTTATTTCCAACCATCTTAAAATAATAAAAAACCACCTAATAACATACTAGGTGGCCATAATTAACAATAAAAAGTAGACTAGGATTTTGTTAGTTACTTATTCCATACTTCAGGCTCAATAAAGCCATCATATATGCGTTGTGAACGAATATAATCCGCATATTCTTTTGACTCGAAAGCATCTTTTAAATCTTTTGCCCATTGAGAGTTCACATTATCTTGCATTACTGTCACAATAACACGATGCTCTAAAGGCGAGTCTTCAATCACTAATCCATCCGCAATACGCTGGCCTGCACTCGCAACATAGTTACCATTTACCACAACAAAATCAACATCATCTAATAAACGTAGACCTTGCGCAGCATCTGTTTCACGGATATCTAAATTATATTTAGCAGGCTCTATATCATTCACGCTAAAAGTTAATGTATTGGTATTAGGCTTTATTTTTATCCAACCTAATTGCTCTAAAATTCGAGCTCCACGCTCTGCGTTTACCGGATCATTAGATAATGCGACAATCATACCATCTTTTACTTCATTCAATGATTTATGTTTGTTAGAACGTAAACTTTGTGGTGCGCTTGGGGAATCCGCTAAGGCAACCATATTGATATTATTTTTCTTATTATACGCTTCCATATAAGCTCGGCTTTGATTTACTGAAGCGTCAATGGATCCCTCTTCAAATGCGGGGTTTATTTGCCTATTTTGTGAAAATTGTCGCAAGGTAACTTTATAACCTTTTTTTTCTAATATCGGAACGATTCCTTTTTCGACTTGATCAATATAATTACCAACGCCAAAGCCGATGGTTATTTCCTTCTTATTTGGGTTATTTTTCTCGTTATTATCATTACATGCAGCCAATGCAATCACTGCTGTGGCAACTAAAGCTAAATATTTTATTTTTTGTTTCAACATGATGTTACGACCCTGTGTAAATAATAGGGTCAGTATAATCATAATTATTTCATCTGATTTATAACATATCGCTATAACTTATTACTAATATTATATATAAAGCCATTTTAATAACATTTAGGAATATGGATATAGCGATTTGTTCGTTCGAATAATGGGTTTCTTGTTATGTAATGAATAAATAAGATAAAAATGTATATAAAGAGAATTGTAAGATGTCTATTCCAAATAATGATTTAATTAATGAACTCATTGAACTAACACCAGAGTCAAATTTAGCAATTACCAGAAATGAACGAGCAGCTGCGACTGACAATACTCAAGCCGCTTTTGATATTATTTTTTCCGTAGATTCTTCTCGTTTAACACCTGAAATAAAATATCACTTCGCGAGTATTGTGGCCGAGCAAACAGGTAGTGCAACACTGGCGTATTTTTATCAGCAATCTTTAGGTCAGCATCCCCTCAATTTAACTGATCCCGCCTTTAAAGCTGCCGAAAAATATTTACAAACACTGGTTAACCACCCCAAACAAACTGATTATCAGCTACTCAATGCTTTAACTCACCATGGGTGGATTGAAAGTGACATCATTTTACTCGCTCAATTAATTACCTTTGTTACTTACCAAGCTCGCTTGATAGAAGGATTGCGATTGCTACAACAGCATGAGCCATCACATATTCACACACCCTTGATTACTGCTGGGCAGTGGAATAATCACCCACAAACACATCAAGGAAAACCTTCTCCAACCGCATTCACCCAAGAACAACTTGGTTGGGAAGCATGGCTCAACGCTCGTGATCCTCAAACTCTTGATGCCGACGAAACACAAGTGATGAAAAAGTTTGGACAACTAAACTCTGAATATTTTTTATTGCTTGCTCATCAAAGCAAAATTCTGGAAATTCGTACCTTAATTGATCGCGGTGTTTTTTATACCGCCGGTGGCCTACCTCGCTGGGAGCGTGAATTTGCCGCAGCAGCAGCAAGTAAAGTTAATGGTTGTATTTACTGTGCTTCAGTTCATGCACGTAAAGCTAGTCAATATGCTAAAGATCGTCGTACTGATGTTGAAAAGTTATTAGCGACACCCGTTGGCTCAGCGCTTGCCGACGGTTTCGATGAGCGCCTAACCGCAATCACCGACCTAGCAACTGCGCTTTCTGCTACACCGATACAGGCTAACCATCAGCAAATTGTTTTATTGAGGAAATTGGGATTATCTGAACTCGAATTACTCGATCTCATTCAGTCTACTGCGTTTTTCTCTTGGGCAAACCGTTTGATGCTTTCTTTAGGTGAGCCATTTCAAATCGAAGAAAATAAGGAGTAAACCAATGACCTCGTATAATGGTTTAAAGGTTCTGGAAGAGCAAATTCATCGTGATTTGCAATACCTTAATTTACCGCTAACAAATTGGTCATTAACGCCAAATCATTCGCATCATCAATTGGATGTAGCGATCATTGGCGCTGGAATGTCAGGTATCACTGCCGCTTTTGCTCTTAAATTACAAGGAATTGGATCCGTTGTATTTGATCAAGCCGTTGCAGGAAGAGAAGGTCCATGGCAAACCCCTGCGTTAATGGAAACATTACGTTCACCAAAACATGTTGTTGGCCCCGCACTTGCCTCACCTTCACTGACGTTTCAAGCTTGGTTTAAGGCACAGTTCGGTGATGAACAGTGGGATTTACTAGATAAAATTCCACGCCTGCAATGGGGCGAATATCTTCAATGGTTCAAAAAAATGACCGCCCCTTATGTACTGAATCAGTATCAATTAATTGATACTGAATTAAGTGCACAGGGTTACATACTTACGTTTAAGACGCCAGACGGAGAGCAACGCTATCAAGCACAACATGTGATCCTTGCCACAGGTATGGAGTCATTCAGTGAACCTAATATTCCTGCATTTATGGATACTATTCCTAATCATTATTGGGAACATTCTTACGCAGGGAGTGATTATAGCCGTTTCAATGGATTAGATATTGCTGTAGTTGGCTACAGCGCTGGTGCAATGGATAGCTCAGCTACTGCATTAGAACACGGTGCTCGCTCGGTTGAATTACTGATCCGAGCGAAAGATATGCCAAGAGTTAATCGCGGTAAAGTTGCTGGAAACCCTGGGTTTACCCAAGCCTATAGTCAATTTACTGACGCTCAAAAATGGCATTACAGCGACTATGTTGTTAAAGCCAAGACTCCAGCACCGCATGGCAGCACGCTGAGAGTATCTCGCCATGATAATGCTTATTTTAATTTCGATACTCAAATCAAGCAGATCACAGTAAAAAATAATAAACTGCATATTGATACAACCACTGGCGAGTATATTGCTGATTATCTGATCTTAGCCACTGGCTACCGCTTAAACTGGCAGAAACATACTGCATTTAGCAAAGTTACCCCTTTTATTCGTACATGGGGAGAAGTTTATCGTCCTCCTAGCGATGAAGAGAACAGTGAATTTGCTTTATATCCTTATTTAGGTGCTAACTTTGAGTTTCTGCCAAAAGAAAATTGTCATCTATCTGAATTAAGTAATCTGTATTGCTTTAATTTAGCGGCATCACTCAGCATGGGCCCGATTATTGGTTTAATCCCTAATACCAATACTGGCGCACTAAAACTTGCAGAGCATATTGCTGCTAAGCTTTATCTTGCTCATCAACAACAACACTTGCAACAGGTGAAAGACAGTACTGAAGCTGAGCTACTAGGAGATGAGTGGCAACCAGCACTCCCTTATCGCTTACGGATCACCCAAGCGGATAGTGTGGAGTAATTATGATTACATTTAAAAACATCGAAAAAATCTATCAAAAAGAAGGCCAGTCACTAACCGCACTGCAAAATGTTAATTTACAAATTAATGAAGGTGAAATTTTCGGTTTTATTGGCTATAGCGGTGCGGGTAAAAGTACTTTGATCCGCTTAGTGAATCAGCTCGAAAAACCCTCTTCAGGTGAAGTGATCATTAATGGGCAAAATATCGCACATCACAGTGCGGCAGAAATTCGAGCTCATAAAAAAAGTATTGGCATGATTTTTCAACATTTTAATTTATTAGAAACCAAGACTGTTGCCCAAAATATTGCCATGCCATTACTGTTATCTGGTGTGAGTAAACAAGAAATCGAACGACGTATTGATGATATTTTAGCTTATGTAGAACTGAGCGATAAAAAACATCAATACCCGGGGCAGCTTTCTGGTGGACAAAAGCAGCGAGTGGGTATTGCTCGTGCATTAATTAATAATCCCAAAATTTTATTATGTGACGAAGCCACATCGGCATTAGATCCACAGACCACATTATCGATTTTATCATTGCTCAAAAAAATCAATAGAGAGCAAAAAATTACCATTTTATTAGTTACTCATGAAATGGAAGTGATTGAACAAATCTGCCACCGCGTAGCTGTGATGGAAAATGGTCGTGTTGTTGAAGAAGGCTCAGTCCTCGATATATTTGCAAACCCGCAACAACCGACAACACAGAAATTTGTGCGTACAGTACTCAATGAGGAAATACCTAAACGCGTATTAGATAATTTAGAGCATCAACACAATGTTTATCGCTTAGAGTTTTTAGGTGCTTCGGCACAACAGCCCGTGGTCAATGAGCTGATATTACAAGATAAAGTAAAAATTAATATTTTATTTGCCAACATGAAAGAAATCAGTGGCGTAGTTTTAGGCAGTATGTTTGTACAAATTGTTGGTGAAGAAAACAATATTCGTGATGGCATTGAATTTTTGCGCCAGCGTGGCGTTGCAGTCAGTAAGGGGGCTCTATGACACAATGGTTTGATACGGCATTAACCAGTAAACAATTTTTCCTCGCAATGTCCGAAACCTTTACCATGGTTTCTATTGCGCTGGTGATTGGCTCATTACTAGGTATTTTGTTAGGTATCGTTTTAGTGGTCACTCGACCTGATGGTATATGGGAAAACAAGTGGATATACCGCATTATCAACCCAATTATTAATACTATTCGTTCATTGCCTTTTATTATTTTATTAGTCGCTATGATCCCTCTTACTCGACTTATGGTTGGCACTTCAATCGGCACAACCGCAGCGATCGTACCTTTAGTGATCTATATTGCTCCTTATACTTCACGTTTAATTGAAAATTCTTTGTTAAGCGTTCATTCGGGGATCATTGAAGCGGCTGATGCCATGGGAGCAACCAATTGGCAGATTGTTTGGCACTTTATTTTACCTGAGGCCAAATCATCTCTGATCCTAAGTTTAACTGCTGCCAGTATCACACTCGTTGGCGCAACAGCAATGGCAGGTGCTGTCGGTGGTGGTGGTGTTGGCGATTTAGCACTCAACTATGGCTATCAACGCTTTGATAATGTTGCGATGGCCATTACCGTTGTGACATTGGTCATCATTGTACAAGGAATGCAGATGATCGGTGATTATCTCGCTAAAAGGGCAAGATATCATTGATAACACAATGACC
Source organism: Providencia sp. 2023EL-00965 (assembly GCF_033550225.1). NCBI lineage: Bacteria > Pseudomonadati > Pseudomonadota > Gammaproteobacteria > Enterobacterales > Morganellaceae > Providencia > Providencia sp. 2023EL-00965. Next base: position 180,319 of record NZ_JAWUEH010000012.1, read on the forward strand.
GGTATGAACCGCACTTATCGGTCATTTTTCTCCTCTCCCTCTCCTACTATTGTTCACTCATCCTATTATGCAGAAACCACACTAGAACATAATTGATTGATTAGCATGAAATTAATATAACCACATAAACAAAAAACCAAAATACATTAAATAAATTAACCATTATAGGAATTCAAGTACTAAACATTATTAATAGTCAATAAAATTATCATATAAAGACAACGTCTGATTTAAAAATACAGTTATATGTCAATTTATTTTTTTTTATCTGTTGTATAATCATAGTGATATAACGATTAAATTAAAATTATTGTGTTTTCAGCCATAGTACTAACTTAATTGTTTTATTTTCATTGCTGATGACCTTACTCGCAACAATGATACATTATCAGCGTGTTACTCACCCCCTAACTTAAATCTGATTATGCTAACAATTGAACAGTTAATATTACTCACTTCTATACTCATCTTACTGGGTATTTTTTCCAGTAAACTCTCGGCTAGGCTAGGCTTGCCAATGCTGGTTATGTTCCTATTCATCGGCATGCTAGCAGGGGAAGATGGCATTGGCCAAATCGCGTTTAACAATGTTAACGTCTCTTATGCTGTTGGTTCTCTAGCGTTAGCACTGATCTTATTTGATGGGGGTTTGCAAACTTCGGTGAAGTCTATTCGCCTTGTTTGGAAACCCGCATTCACTCTCGCTACATTTGGTGTATTAGTCACCGCAGGTATTACAGGATTAGCTGCGGCGTACATTTTAGGTATACCGCTACTTGAAGGCCTTTTACTTGGCGCAATTGTGGGGTCAACGGATGCTGCTGCCGTTTTTTCATTATTACGTAATGCAGGGATCTATCTTAATGAACGTTTGCAATCAACTTTAGAGATTGAAAGTGCCACTAACGACCCGATGGCAATTTTTTTAACCGTCGGCCTGTTACAATTACTAATGAACCAGCAAGCTTCAGGTAGCGAGCTACTATTATTATTTATCAGTCAAATGGGGATTGGTACCTTAGTTGGTCTAAGTGTTGGCTGGCTATCGATCAAAATTATTAATAAGATTAAATTACTGGCCACAGGACTTTACCCTGTATTAGTAGCAGCTTGTGGCTTACTATCCTTTGGTATTGCAAGCAATTTACAAGGTAGTGGTTTCTTATCAATTTTTGTGACTGGCGTCGTTATCGGTAATGCTCGTTTTGTTTTTCAGCGCAATACTTTCTTATTTCATGATGGGTTAGCTTGGCTAAGCCAAATTATCATGTTCGTCATGTTAGGCTTATTAGTCAACCCAAGTTCATTACTGGAAGTGTGGTTTGAAGGGCTGGTTATTGCACTGGTATTAACCTTTATTGCTCGCCCAATTGCCGTTGTTCCTGTGTTAAAATTATTTGGGTTCAATCGCGAAGAGATCACATTAGTCTCTTGGGTTGGTCTGCGCGGCTCTGTCCCTATTATATTAGCCATCTTTCCTTTTATTTATGGCTTACCTGGAGCAAATCTAATTTTTGATGTGGTGTTTTTTGTGGTGTTAATATCGGCTACATTACAAGGCTCAACTTTACCTTATGTCGCCCGCAAACTGAATTTGATGCAGCCCCCTCCTCTTCTTCCAGCCGCAACGCTTGATATCACAGCTGTCGATCAAATTGATGCAGATCTTGTCGAATATACTTTAGGTGAAGATTGCTCTGCTGTTGACCGCCGTTTATCACAATTGGCTTTACCTGACCAAACCGTTATTGCCATGATCACTCGCGGTAAGAGCGTTCTTCCTCCTAGAGGGTCAACAAAGTTACTTGCCAATGACCATTTATTTGTCGTCCTGAAGCCTGAAAATCGCCTTTTTCTCGAACGTCTATTCTCTGAAAAGATTTCTTCCGAGTTAACGCCTATAGAGCTACCATCAACAGGGCTTAGCCTAAAAGGAACAACAAGGCTTGATGAAATTTATGAATCTTATGGCATTCAAATTGATAATGAGAACATACAAACGCTAGATCAGTTTATTTATAGTATCTCAACTGGAGAACCAACTCAGGGCATGGTAATTAGCTTGACGTCTTTACAGATGAGGATCAGTGAGATGATTGGTTCACGGATAGTCACAGTGGTATTAGAGCCAATACCTTTAGAGGATAGCTAGTAAAAATCTAAACGCCATTTTTGATTATATACTCTAAATAATTCAAGGCGTAGTTAGAAGACCAAGTCAACGAGGCGCTAGGAACATAGGAAATACGTAACTAGCGTAAGTGGACATAATCAGTACGCCTTAACGAAAAGCGCTACAACATGAATTATGGGAGTATGAATTAGCTGACATTGACATCCCCTATATCAATATATTTACTTAAAATCATTGTTTTTCACTTTATTATCTCTGGAGCATCCAGTAATTTTTTATTTCCACTCATATGATCTTCGGTATTTCTGACCATAAAAAAATAAAAGCCCATGAGAGGGCTTTTATTTCATAGTATATAAATAATGACAGATGCAGTATTTATTGATAGTACAATAGAGAAAGTTCTCAATGTCTATTTATATAATGTTCTTAATTGAAACAATTAAGTTCTAGATTGCTTAATTAAGTTCCACTTTGGAACATATATAATCAATAGTTAGATAAGAGAATAAATAGAGTCGTCAAACCCTTTAGATTCTTTATCTTCACTTGCATGGGTATCATCTTGAAGGACTTCACTAAAGAATTCCCCCATATTTACATCTAATACTTTCAGTACTCTTACTAAACAGTCGATATCTATACGGTTTACTCCACGTTCATAGCGGAATAGTTGTTGCTCGCTGATATCAATCTCTTTAGCTAACTGAAAAACAGTATAGCCTTGAGACTTTCTTAACGATTTAATTTTTTGTCCAACTGCACAAGCGACAGGATATTTTGTATTCATAAACATTCTCGCTTCAACTTATATTATTAATGAAATAAAAAATCAGCAGGTGATTCTCTGTGTTTTTCTATTGTTATCTTTATTTATGATATAGCCATTTGGATGTATTAACGACGATTCAGCCTATATCTTGAGAGGGATGATATACTAGCAATATAATTAGTTTCAACTAATCCAAAAATGACATTGCAACTATGTAACTAAATATTATCATAATCACAAAAAGCTTTAAAAATGAGGATTTCCCTTTACTTTCAATAAATTAAAGCATTTAACAATTAATAGTTGTTGTTCTAGGCAAACATAGTCCCGCAGGTAACCACAAAATTTAAACCTAAATTAACCTTATTTACCCGATAAATAATCTAAAAATAACGGAAATAAACAGAATAATTTAATACTGTAACAGTATTAATGATTTTTGAAACCGATATTCATAAAATGAATACACACAATACGATAAACACACAAATAGTGTAAAACAAAGTAAAAAAGAGAAATTATTCCCATATTATCATTTTGATATCTTAAATATCAATAGCTTATATCAATAGTCTTTTTGTTACAATCGACAAAAAACACTGAATTTTTAAAGTAGCATAAGAAAAACTATAGCTAGCTCACTAAACATAACAAAACATTAACGTTATGTATCTTTTTGGTTTGCTATACATGAAGCATATCACAAAAAATAAAAATTTAAATTCTTTCAAATACACAGTTTTTTATGTTAAAAAACAAATCCAAATATGATATCGCTACTGTATATTCACCCCATAAACTAAACAGCAAGAATTTATCTCCATAAAATTTACCTTTGTAGATTTTTATCGCATTATAAATCACTGACTATTGAGTAATACCCAATATAATTCTTACCAAATTAGCCCAAAAGAAACCGACTTAATCCTAAAAACTAGCTATTTATGCTTAACTCCTAATTCTCTTACACAATAGTAAACTTCCCTTACATCGTAATAATTTTAATAGAACCACAAGAGATACAACAATGCAGAGTTCCACAACTCACTACTAGAGTAATTACAAGCTAAAAATTTGTTAGACTATCTTTTATTGAACCGTGTATTTTTATATACAAAGCCCCAACTCTTAAACTATTTGAATGTCTTTATACTTGCTCTATCACTCTATGCTAAATTAATAGCATATTAACGAATACGGACTCCTTAACATCAAACTGTTTACAATTAAATTGTAAAAAGAAATAACGTCACGTTACAATAAAAGAATGATCCATATATATCTTTAAACAGTATATTTACATTCCCTATTGTCATATTAATAAGTATTTTTGTTTTTGATTTATGTTTAGCATGGTGTTTTATCATTGTGGTAAACCACAGTATTAAATTAAACAACCTGTAAGGTATCTTGAATGTCTCATCCCTCCTCTGACAACTAATAATGCTAATTAGCTTAGAAAACTTCACAAGGGTTGACTGAGGGCACTACAATTTAATTTAAATGACAAAGCTCATCTCTTTATCGCTTATGCAAACATAACAATATGGAATGGCTTAGTGGGTAGTATGTATATATTACAGAAGGAGCATTAATTTGTTTGCTAATGTGACAATGAGAATATAGTCATCAAAATGATGATTCAAACCAACATCTCTAGATCACAAATCAATGAACACCACGAAATACAGATAAATAGCCAACCTCTAGCTTTCGCTAAAATTGCTGTGAGTTGAAATATTGTGAATACAAACCAATTGAGTGCATATGTTGGTAAAGCCATTAAAAGCGCTATAGCTTCGCTGTAAATCATTTGGATGTATGTTTGGTATCTATTCTAGGTATGATGTAGACGTTTGAGAGAGAATCAATCGTAGAGCTTCTCACCCGCACTCTACGTGCAACATGCAAAGATCTTTTTTTTGGGATTAAGAACAGAGTGTTTCTTTAGATGGTGGGTCGTGCAGGATGACTCGGCCGATGGCCTCGCCCTTCGGGTCGTTGCGCAAGCGCAACGCTGTCTCGCTTCGCTCGGCTCGAACCTGAACGCAGCTTCTCACCCGCACTCTACGTGCAACATGCAAAGATCTTTTTTTTGGGATTAAGAACAGAGTGTTTCTTTAGATGGTGGGTCGTGCAGGATGACTCGGCCGATGGCCTCGCCCTTCGGGTCGTTG
>NZ_JAWUEH010000013.1:0-182457 GCF_033550225.1 Providencia sp. 2023EL-00965
TGCTGATCCCATTTTGACGGCAAATATCTTCGACTTTCATACCAGAGTCAGCGAGTTTTAAAATATTAACGATTTGAGTTTCAGTAAAACGGGCTTTTTTCATCATGACCTCTGCAATGGTTAGGGCTGAAAATCTAATTATAGCTGTCTTATTTTAGGGGAAGTGGACAGAACCTTTTGGCGATTCTAGCGCAACCCGAGCCACGTTTGCAGGATTGGAAATTCCGTGTGAGGATGTTGCTGAATTTGAAGTGGTTAAAGCGGTGGAAGATCAGAACGGGCGTAAGGTTGAATTACCGCTATCTATCTTTCAGGCCAATAATCCAGAGTTGGCGAAGATGTCGGTGGCAGGGGGGGAAAATAATAGTTTTTTAGCTATCTATCAAAGAAACGTGTGGCAGATTGAAAGATCTGCCATTTTTGTTTTGTCGGCTTTGAGTGAGGAGCTGAAGTCAAGGCCGATATACCAAATTTATCACGCAATGTACAATCCGTCCCACAAAATGGTTCATAGCCCCAGTGGGGCTAACAACTATTAATGACATTTACCGCCCTCTGGAAGCACAATCCCAAAAACTATCTTGGGATGTATATTTTTCCAGTGGGCTTATTGTGTGAAATACATTCCTATAGCTATAGCTCTTGCTTAACCGTACATTTGATAAGTTCCAAAATTGGGGCAATATAGAGTGCCTCCTCGACAACTTTAGTTTTCTTAAAATGTTCAGAATGAAATTTCAAATGTTTTTTCAATGTATTTTCCCAAGAGCTATCCTTTAAATTTCCTTCCACCTCAATGATTTGCTCAAAGCAGAACATCATTCTAGCCACGTACCAAACATATTGATCATATACAGGATCTCGCTCCAGTCTAGAATCTGCACTATAACCCTTTGAAAATTTTGGATTCTCCATAGCTAATTGCAAATATGCTTGGTAAGCCGTATCTGCAATACTTTTCTTAGCAATTTCTTTATTTTCATTGATGGTCTTTTTGGCAACTAAAATCGCCCAAATAGCTACTCCACCACTAATTAATGGCGAAGCAATAGTAGCTAACTTAACTAATGTATCCATATGTTCTCTTAATGTTTTCGGTTAAATCCAGCAGGCTGGGTTTTAGTCTTTCTATATATTTTTAGTTTTCTCCTAAACGCGGCTAAATCTATATCAGCAGTACTAATCGCTATTTGACCAGTCCCATGAGCATGAGAAATCAATTTATGATATTTCTCTTTATACGGGGCTTGCATAGTTGAACCTCCATACTCTCCCGTATTCGTAATAACAATATGCTGATACATATGCCATTGTAATGCTGAAGCCATATTATCAAATGTGTCTACATCTTTGTTGTATGCTGAAATGACAAACATGTCAGTCAAATCTCGCAGATCTGCCGCAAGCTTTATATCTGTTGCATCGTAGCAAATCGCACCAGTTAATTTAAATGGCCCTTCAGGGTGCCCCTCAATTGAAATAATATGTTGGGATGGCCTATATCCTTGAACACCAAGAGCTACTTCATCACTGGTCATATGATGTTTCCCCTGATCACGGACACGCCATTGGGTCCCAGACTCTGAAAAGTTTGGAATAATCCAACGAGCTTTGTTAACTATTCGACTATCTTGTTCGCAGAAGACAAAGCCGCAAAAAATGATGGCTTTGGTTCTAAATGCCAGCGCTCTAACTATATCTTCATCTTCCGGGTGAACTGCCAACTCAGAAAAAACGATCAGATCAGCTGTGCTTGTATGACCCCTCGACTCCGTTTTAAGTTTTGCATTTAAAGTTTGCTCTGTTAGCTTACAGATTTCTGCAAGATGCTCTCTATGCCTCCAACGCACATCGGGATGATCCAAAGTCACGTCAGAAGGATGAAAATTATTATCTTTAGGAAATAATTGCTGAACAGTAACAATTCTAAAATGGTTAGATGCTAACTCAGGCCTGCTGACAACAGTTGGTAAAGCTGGAACATTTGATGAAATGCATATTTGCGTTTCTAAGTAACCGAGCCTTTCCAACATACATTTTTTAAACTCACTTAGGCTGGTAATTGATAATATATCTTCTTGATTTATATATGAAGAAGCAAAACCGGGCCATTGCAATCCATGCTGAAGAAAGCTTGCAAACCAATCAGTTATAGTTCCATATGAGCCAATAATTGACTCTGGTGTATGTAACATTCCCATACGTCGCTTGTAAAACTGAGAATGGATACCATCATACTTAGCTGTGTTAAGTCTTAAATCATTTCTTTGGGTATAATCTACATTACCTAAAGCAGCACTTCTTAGCACACTGCAAACCCAATAGAGTTTTTGTTCATCATTTTGGGTTTGTGGATAATTTGCCAACCATTTAGGGCTTACATATCGTGGGTCTTTACCAGGTTTACCGTTTTTATCTATCGAGCATGAAATTCTAACATTTGGATGCCATAATTTACCCCATGAGGTTAAATTACCATCTAATTTTACTTTTATTTCATGTGGGGAATACTGCTTACCTTTAGGTTGCCATACGTTTTGCTCTGTATCATCAATAAGTTCAACTAATGCTATACCTAGCTTGAGAAGCGCATGTTCATATCTAAATGGGTTTTCCTTGAAACTGATCACTGATGAAAGATAGTGCTCCGAACTATTTGGTTTTGACTCACATTTTGATATTGCCCATCTAAATTTGTTAATCCTATTTTTATCTTTCGTCCTAACAATTTCTTTCCAAATGGCATTCCAAAATTCACCACCACGGAAAGCAAATCTCTCGATAATTGAATCTAGTGCTTCTTTATCACTTATATGAGAAAGTAGAAAAGCAGCATTTGCTTGGTAGTCATTACCAATCTGAGCAGATAATTCAAATAGATAACCATCGCTACTATTTAATGGGTCTAAATGCTGTTTACTTAAAACGCTTTGGAGCTTAGTAAGGTTAGAGGAAGCTTTCTTACTAGCTATAAACGGCTTGTTGATTACCGTAAGATAAAATAGTGCTTGCTGATATGCATAGTTCGGAATATCAGATTTACAAGAAAGTAGCTTTTGAGCAAATGATGTAACTTCGCCCATCAATTTTTGATAGTCAGCAACATTTTCTGGATGTAAGTTGCGATAGATATCAACGACACTACGAAATATATCAGAAAGAATATATAACATGATATATTTATCACATTTGTCACGATTAGACCGTATTCTTGAAAAAATAATTTCAAGAATAGTGCTATAAGCATCTAGATTAGGACTTATGGCTATCGCTTTGCGAAAAATAACCATATTCGAAGGATCTTTTAACCAGGATTTTAATAGTTTTTTTGCAATTAATGCAGATTCATTATCAAATTGCTTTCGCTCTTCTGGTGAGATTAGCTTGTTTTTTTTAGCCAAACTCGTTTCCAGCCTATGGGCAGAAAATCTACGTACAGATTCTGCCTTAATCGATTTATCATTGTTAAACTCAGGAAATAAAGCCTCAATATCATCTGAAAAATTATCTTGTTCAGTCAGCAATAACCGTTGAAGTGCTGGTATATTATTATCGAGTCCGTTACGCTCTGGGATACTCGAAGCTCCTATTTCATACTGAATTTCATTGAGTTGATTTGTAAGGCCGCTTCCATTATCAATATCTGAAAGCTCAGTAATATTGGTTTTTTCATCATTCAGTTTTAAGTATGGCTCACTATCTGACGCATTTTGCTTCAATGTTTTATCGAGAATACCCTGAACTAATCCATGAATGGATTCCTTAATTTTGTCATTTGTTAGTGCCCCTCCAGAAATCACCAATCTAATATCATCAACATATCGGCAATAATCATGCAGAATAATTTGGCTACCTTCTATCTTAGTACGAAGCATTGAAATTAAAGATTCATCAAACTCAATGAGATATGCATTTGCCAGAGCTCCAGCAGACGCTAACCCCTGGGGAAGTCCAACATTTTTTTCTTTTAAATCCAAACTCTCAAGTAAATATAAAGACTCTTCAGGCCACTTCCAATTTAAAATCCAACTAGCAACATCCCAAAACTTATCATCATCTTTGAAGTTAGAGCCGTAGTAGTTAGAAGATATTTCTTTAATTTTTTCTAACAGAAGATTTATTTTTATAGAACCGAAAAAATTTTTTAGATCCAAACTAACAATATAAACATCATCAATTTCACTAACTTTATTTATAGCTTCCCTGCCCATATAGATAGGCCTTTGTAGAAAGCTTCGATAATCGGTAGAGTACTTTCTATAATACTCGCTTCCTCCCCAACGAAATCTGGCCCTTTCATTGTCCCAATCACAGATAAGCCTATTCCCGTAACTTACAACTTTGTTCTTTACATGCTCAGCATAACCAAGATTGCTCAATGAACAGTTTTTCTGTCTCGTTTCTATCGCATCAGCAAGACACATCAATATTGCTGTAGCAACAGACTGATCCCTAATAGATATATTAGCCAAAGGCCTTAGCTTTCTATCATTTTTATTAGTAGTCCACTTCCCTTCATTAAAGAACCAGTTTGCTCCTTTGGGAGCCGGTATCAATTCAATATTATTTTTGGATGGCTTGTTCTTTGCAACATTTACTGACCAATGCGTGACTTCATTACTAATATTAAACGCACACTTATCTAGTGCTAAAAGATCTGCATACCAATTGTGAGTTCTTACAAAAATATCCGTTTTTTTCCATGCTAGCCCTAAAATAAATGAGTCCTTAAGGTACCCAACGTTAGGTTCGAGGTTGTAATACTTTTTATTCAGTAATTTCATTTTTTCTCAACTTAATTCTAAGCGCTTTTACTCGCTTCAACTACGGCATTGATACTCACTGCTTGTTTATCCCCAATAATTATATTAGCGTTCCTTCATCGTATAATCTATGGTAATAATCAAAAGGTTTTGCCTTGTCTGATGGTAATTCCCACTGAATATCGATGCTGATATAAATAGAACTTTCGCCTAATCGAATATTTTTGTGGTATCTCGCTAAAGCGGTGGAGTTTTAATAAGTGCCAAATCAGTGCCATTAGCATACAAAACAAAGTCGACACTTAAACTTGGTCATCAGCGTCTGCCCTTCTCATAAATCAAACCATCAAATTTTATTGCTCGTATCACTAACCAACCATGTTAGAATAGCAAACTACTTTTTTAGCCCACATCACAAAAATAGTAAAATAAACTTTAGGCCCAAGCTAAAAGTCGAATTAGGTTTTATTAGTTTAAAATCAATGCCATACAAGCTTAATTCAGACTCCGGCAGCACTTTCTTCATCATGATTTCTGCCCTTTAATTTGCAGAGGTCATGATGAAAAAAGCCCGTTTTACTGAAACTCAAATCGTTAATATTTTAAAACTCGCTGACTCTGGTATGAAAGTCGAAGATATTTGCCGTCAAAATGGGATCAGCAACGCGACTTACTATAACTGGAAATCAAAGTACGGTGGTATGGAAGCTAATGATGTTAAACGATTAAAAGAGCTTGAAGACGAAAATACCAAGCTAAAAAAAATGTTTGCAGAAGTTAGCCTTGAAAATCATGCAATGAAGGAGCTTTTCGCAAAAAAGGGTTGGTAATGGCTGAGAAAAAGTCCTGTGCTCAGTCGTTAAAGGCTGCGGGTTTATCAGTCATTAAAGCGTGTAAACTAACATCGCTAGCTCGCGCTTCGTTTTATCGAAAGACTCAAAATTGGCACGAGAAAGATAAAATCGTCATCGATGCCATACAATCCGTTTTAGCGAAAACTCCACAGTCGGGATTCTGGAAATGCTATTTTCGACTGAGATTTCAAGGTTATCCTTTTAATCATAAACAAGTTTATCGCGTTTATTGTCGCTTAGGATTAAATCTGAAACGACGGGTTAAAAAAGTGCTTCCGAAGCGTGAAAAAAGGCCATTAGTCATAGAGAAAGTCCCGAATATTCAATGGGCATTGGATTTTATGCACGACAGTTTATATTGTGGTAAGCGCTTCAGAACACTCAATATTATTGATGAAGGAACGCGTGAATGTTTGGCGATTGAGGTTGATACATCGTTACCCGCGGAGCGCGTTATCAGAGTGCTTGAGCGTTTAAAAACTGAAAGAGGATTGCCGAAACAAATTCGAGTCGATAATGGTCCTGAATTAATCTCAGTTAATCTATTGAATTATTGTGAGAATAACCAAGTTTTACTGTGCCATATTCAACCGGGTAAACCGCAACAAAATGGCTTTATCGAACGTTTTAATGGCTCGTTTCGCCGTGAATTTTTAAAGGCGTATTTATTTAAGTCATTAAGCCAAGTTCGAGAAATGGTGTGGTTTTGGCAACAAGATTATAACCTTAACCGAACCCATGAAAGTTTAAATCACCTCCCACCGGAGGTATATCGTAAACAGTTAGAAAATTCTAGTTTGATGTGTCTCAATTAATGGGAAGTGGACAATGATTGAGGTGAAATAAAAAAATATTTTATAATCAATAAATTAAAAAATTACGGACTCGGGTTCAACTCCCGCCAGTGCAGAAAGTCTAATTATAACTATCTTATTTTAGGGAAAGTGGACACTACCACATATGAAAATGGTTATTTTGATGTAGTGATAATTTAGATGATACTAATTATGCATATTAGCTGGCTGATACAACTAGAGAGTAATATGGAATTTCATTTCTGAGTATTTTCTTGTGCTTTCTTGTGAATTTCGTCTCGTATTTCAGCTGTGATTTTTTGGTAAATCTCTAATGTTCCATCATCACGAGCAAGCCCCATAAAGATATCCTTACCTCTTTTCTGAATTATAACTGATACTTTTACAGGCTCTATATCACCGAAATTTTTTGGCTCTATTTTCCCATTAATTTTGTAGGTAATCTTAGTGATTTTTTGCATTAATATGCTGGATTTTACGTCAAATTTCCACGTAGAGTCTTGCTTTATTTCTTCTACATTATCACCAACTTGGATCCGCAATGAATCAACAGCAGTACCATTTGGAGCCAAACTCATCATTTTGAGAATTTTTATTTCTTGTGTATTATTTACATCAATCCAATAACCATACAAGTCACTTTCAGAGTATGGCTGTGGGATTGTTTCAATTTTTATACCTTCCTCTATATCCAGATCTGCATCAGCAATACTGACGTTAGGGATACAAGAAAATGCAAATAATATAACAAGTGATAGGAATATTTTTTTCATCATTTGTTCAAAAATCGTTTTATGTAGAGCACATTGATAATTCGGTTTGCAGGCAACGAAGTATCGACTTCAATTGCCAAGCACTCACGCGTTCCTTCATCAATAATATTCACTGCCAGAAACGGTTACCATAATATAAACTTTCATACATAAAATCTAACGCCTATTGAACACTAAAACTAGTCAATATTTTTTAGCTCTTCAATAATTTCCTTCAATTCTTTTAACTCCAATTCAAGTAATCTCTCCCTTGAGTTATTATCATACAACCTAGTTGGCCCAGTTGCTCCCGAGTAATGGTCATACAATCTCGTTGGCCCAGTTGCTCCCGAATAATGATCATAACAATTAGATTTTACGTTTGATATCGCACGTTCCAGAGCTTGTACTCTATATGTATTACCGTAGTCCTTGGCATATTTTAATTGTTTTTCAAGATTATATATTTTCTTATCGCATTTATAGGCTTTGGTGCCCGCCAAAGAAGATAATGGTAAAAAAAACAGCAATAATGATGTAACCAGTATTTTAATTTTCATAGTATATTCTACCTAAAAAAATATCCTCTGCTTTAAATTTACCTTATATCATCATTTTTTGACCAATTTGAATACCGGAACTATCTCAAATACAGTCAATGTCATTATATATATCCAATTTAAATGGAATTTTTAGTTATCTTTAATCACCTATCTAGATAGTAGACTTGTTATTTATGTTGCACTTCACCAATTAGTCAAAATTGTCTGCTAGCAGTATCAGTATATCTCCATAAATCAGGATGTTTGGTATTCGCTATAATATCAAAAGACAGTGCATGACTATCTCAAATTACAAACCGTGTAAAATTTACGCCCATCACTCTAATTTATCTGGCATACGTATATCCCCTTCCTTTTTAAAGTGTCAAAAATTTAATGACAAGTTCTGATATGATTAGTTTAACTACAGGAGCACTATATTTAAATATCCTAACCATCCTAAGTAATATCGCTTAGGCCATTTTGACAACAAATGTTTTCGCCTTTCACACCTGAATCGGTAAATTTCAAAATACTCACTATTTGGATTTTAATCCAACTGATTTTGTTATAATAACTTGCTTTTAAAGTAGACAAACAGCATCATCACTAACAGAGTAAAACCTCAGGTATATTATTTATCTTTGTCAATAACTATCGCCTCCTCAAAAGAAAATAATGACTATTGAAAATTGAAAGTACATTTCAGACTTTCATATTCCAATATAATTACCAGCCCTATCATATTCACTTTAATAAAATCTTACATTACTATAATTTACATATCATTATCCAATCTATATACTTCCTCATCTAACTTTTTCAATTAAAAACTAACGTATAAATAAGTATTTGGATATTATTGAAAATAGCCATACTCACTTTTATAAAAGCTAGATACAAATAATATTAGACGTTATACTCGATAAATTTTATCACCTACTCTCTGATTAGGATGAGTTTTATTAATGATACTAATGAAAATCCCAATAATATTGTTTACTTTTTTGCATGATTATTTTTTTCTAGTCTTATTATAAAACCATCATTTATATTAATTTTTCTAGTCGGTCTATTTTATAAAATTAACTTATATTTTTATATCTATGAGGCTCTATGCTTACTACAATCCTTCATTTTCTGAAAACATCATTTAGCCTTAAAGGTCGAGCTACTAGATGGGATTATTGGTCTTTTCAAATATTCAACATTCCTCTAATCAACCTAAGCATCTATATTTTAAATTATACGGGTAGATTTCACTTTCCTCGGGGTGAATTATTCGATGATACTCTAATTATCCTCGCATTTGCTTATTTAATTTTTGGTGCTACATATACAACAGTACTTACAGTTAGACGACTGCATGACATCGGTTATTCTGGATAGTTAGTATTAATTCAATTTATTCCATATTTAGGATTCATTCTTGTTTTTGCTATGTTCTTTAAAGGCGATGTAGGACCTAACAAGTTTGGTGATGACCCAAAACAAAAAGACTAATTGTAATATTAATGCCCCATAATAGGGGCTACTTTAAACGGCATTTAACGAGTAATACATAACTTTTTCTAGATACTGCTAATCCAATAATCGCTTCATTATTCTCTAACTTAACTCATTTCCGCAAACTAAAAATAGCATGTCAATAAATTACAAATATTCCATACTAAAAGTCACATCGGTATTAGCAGAACCTGCGACAATTGTTCCCCTCGTAGAAACATATTGTGCATAAAAAACAAGCGTTGCACTTTTCTGGCCAGCCTCAAGGGGATAGGCAATACTCGCCGTTCCTGGCGAAATGCGAGTCTTATTCCGATCCAAAATAGCTACGCCCACATGTGATGCAGTACTCGTAGGATCCAATTTAAATAAACTACTATTATTACTGTCTACAGTGCCATTGAAAGTCACTTTCACTCCTGAAGCGATCGAACCACAATCTTCTAAATTAAAAGTAAAGCGAACCGCTGAAGTAGCAGGCTCCGCTGTTGCTGTAAATTGCTTTATCGTCCATGAACCTAAATTAACTGTTTGATTCAAAGTTCCAATACTCACAGTACAGGTGCTGGAGACGATTGTGGCACGCATATATAAGTTTGTGATCCCAACATCCCCCCGAGACAGCGGAATGTAGACTACTCCTAACATTAACATTTGCCTTATTTTGCAACTCACTTTTATAAAACGGATTAAATAGAGTGTTATCATCCCCATATCATCACCTTATTTGGATTAAGGAAAATCTACACGTATATAAGCTTGAGATGTCACCGTTCCTTCCACTGGCTGTTTCCCTGTGATACTAATAGGGTAAATGCGTAAAGTTGCTATCGCGCTCTGAGCGCTGTCGAGCGTAAATGGTATATAACTCGATGTATTATTGGGGATCAATGGATTACCATCAGAATTTGCTACAACAAATCCCACATCACTATTATTTGAAACAACCGCATTACCAGAAACATTATCTGCTTGCAGGCGAAGCGTCATTGCGCTGCCAGCGCCAACATTGTCACATTGAATATTAATCGTACGCACAATTTCATTGACTCCATTCGGTTTTTCGCCTGCGTTCTTAAACTCTGAACTGGAAATATTCCCAAAATCTACATCAATAACCTGCCCACCATTAAAACTACAAGATTCAACTACCGTAATATTCAAATTTAAATATAGGTGGAACAATGTCAGTGTTTTCGCCTGACAAGTTTGTGTGTTTGATGAACAAACCCCTCTTTCACCAACTAAAATATTCGTCCGATAAGTTCCCCCAACCAAAGGTTTATCTATACGGATCGCCGTATCATAGGTTGTTTCAGGCCACCATGTAAAAGTATTTGGACTATAACTGTAAATAACACATGAACCTGGATATAAATTTTGAATATTAAAAGGAACATATGCGATAGAACAACCATCACTAAACTTTATTCCAACTGAAATATAATCATTAATTGGATGAAATACCCAACTCTGCGGTTTTGTTCCTGACACAGGCACCGCTCCCCCTGCAAAAACAAACCATATATTTAAATACCCCCCCTCATTATTTTGATTAACAGTCATTGTATAAGCATTTAATTTCACAGGACTACTTGAGTAAATTGCCCCAACTTTATTTTCCCCTGCTTTTAACGATGTCGTTAATGTCGCGGTAACATCATTACATCCTGATAGACATGTCACTGCCTGTATTTCTATTGAAAATAAAATAACTAACAATGTAATAATCAGTTTTCGCATAATTACCCCAACAGGCCTCAATTAAAGGTACCCGTGAAGATACAACAAGGAAAAAATCCTCCTCCCCTCATTGGCACTGTGCTTTTGTATACCAAATACCCCGTTTTTCAGTTTCTTTTCTTAAAAAATATGCTGCGATGCACTGCTGTGAGATATCTTTTCCCCAACTGATCTTTAAATTCCCCTGCGGAGCTAAACCAGACATAAAAACCAATCCATTTTCATCAACAATTCCAAGATTTCCCATATCGTCACTCGCCAGAGAACCAAATGGTACCGAAAGCCCATTTGGCCTCGTTAACCTAAATCGAGCTCTTATTCCAATATGGGTATCAAAAGTAGCCATAACCAAAGCGCCTTGAGTCGGGATCACATTGAGTACGGTATTACCAAGCTCTACATTGTCTTTGAATGTCGCTGCATCCAATGCTATACGGTTGCTACGATAAGCTGTCATATGTGGCACAATCGCATATCCTCGGTCATTAGTACGAATTCCAACGCTATTTTGTACTACCACATCATCTGCACCCTCGGCTTTGACCAAAGCATTAGTCTCTCCCAAAGGCCGACTTAATGTGAGACCATCTGCATGAATAACCATTGCTCCACTAAAACCGTAATTAACTTGCTGCCAATCTTGACTATAGTTGTATCCCACACTGCTATTATTATACGAGCCTTGATAACTAAGATTGGCAGAGCCAAACGCCCCTTCATTTTGATTACTGTACCCTTGCTGAATGTTATAGCTTAAATTATTGTCATTCAGTAACGTGCCGTGGATCCCAGTCAATTGAGTACTTTTGCCCTTAGCATCTCTGGTAATTGAATAAATCGCATGCGCAGAATTTTTTGAATAGCCAATATCTGTTACCCTATTACTGCTACTCAACCACGTGCTCAATGGAAACGATACGGTAAACATAAAACGTTTATCTGCTTTTTGCTGCCCTGTACTTTGATTAAAAGACCAATAGACACCATAGCTTAGGTTATTCCAATTACCGTTATAACCAATTTGATAGAATTGCTCACTGTCTTCTGTTTGCCAATAAGTTTGCCAACTTCCTGCCAAATACAATGAACCATATGTACCAATCTGTTGATTAATATTAGCTTGAACTCGCTGTTTTTTGCTGTAGTACAAATTATGGTAATTAGAAATTTCAGGCTCTAATATCATCGTATTTTGTGGAACCTCAAGATTGTAGCCTTGCATATCCTTATAACTGGCTTCACTCAACGTATAGAATCCTTGAGTTAAATAATAGGTGCCCTGTAATTGAATATTCATGCCTAGATTATTTAGTGACTTCGTATAAAGAAGGCGTAAGGACTCACCTCGGCGATGGCTATCATCCGCTAAGAAGCTTTTTGCCTGAGTCACATCTATCGACAAAGCCCCCCACACACCTATATTTTGTCCGATACCCAGAGCAAGCGCTTGATAGCGATTTGATAATTGTGTGCCACCAAATAAAGTCATACCACTGGGCAGCCCCCACATTAATATCCCTTGTAAGAAGTTATTTTCATTTTGCAATTCGGACGCTGAACGAAATTGTCCAGCAGTCAGTGAATATTTGAATCGCCCATCGCGCTGTAAAATTGGCAATGATGAATATGGCACCATAAACTGTTGAGTGACACCATTATCTTCTTTCACTGTCACTTGAAATTCACCGCTGGTCGATATCGGATAAAGATCACCTATTTCAAAAGCACCGGGAGGAACATGTGTTTGATAGATAACATAACCATTTTGTCTGATAGTTACTTGAGCACTACGGTTGGCAAAACTGTGTATTGATGGCGCAAAGCCTCGTAGACTATCAGGCAACATGCTATCGTCACTGGATAGCTGAGCCCCACGAAAGCCAACACTGTCAAAAACATCACTACTCGTAAAATTATCACCCAATATTAATGAACTTCTCAATGCAATAATTGTGCGCTGCGCATAGGTGCTGGTATTACTCCACTCACTTCCCCCATCACTTTGATTCCATGAACTGCGATGATGAAAACGCCAAGCTCCAATATTCACACGATTATTCATATTAAGATAATAACTATTTCTCCCAACACCAAGCTGAGAGCCTAATCGGTGACTTGCAGAAAGATTATAATCCAACAACAGCGCATTAATTCCATCATCCCATTGCTCTGGTGGAATATAACCTCGAATATTGTTTTTAAAGGCCGCTTGGGGAATACTCATATACAGTTTTTGACGTTCAAAATCAAAGCGCGTTTCGACTTTATTTAACGTAGCCGTTAAATCGATGCATTGACCTTTTGCTAATGTTTTTATATTTGAAATAACCTCAACCTTTATATTTTGTTGTTCTAACCATTTTTGGTTTAAACAAGGAACCAATCCTGTGCTATCCATATTGGGCGAATGGTGAATATTGGCTATATTAAAACGAATATCTTGCGTTGCTATATATTCATTATTAAGATAAATCTCGACACGATAGATGCCCGCTGGTTGTTCTCCTTTTTCAAAACGGGAGAGATCTGCCACACTAGCAACATTGCCAGATAAAAAACTTGGGTTGAAATAGACATCAGCAAACAGTTCCTCTGAGCCTAACAATAGACTACTCATAACCGTAAAATGAAACAAACTCGACAATTTCATCCAAAGATAATTTTTCTTAGCCGATATTTGCTGCTTAAAATATTGCATAACTTACTCCGAGGTCAGTATTTTCACTGAATATCCGTAAGTAATGATTGCAATACAGCTTTAGTTTGCCTTCATCTTGCTATCAATTGAATTAATTCACCTCGACGCTCACTACAGGCGTACTGCCTCCATAGTCATTTATGGTCTGGTAGGTAAATAGTCCTGCTGAGCGATTAAGTAACGACACTTCTGAGCTCGATTTTGGAGCTACCATAATATTTTTGATACTTAAAGGCTCCCCTCCTATTGTCATATTGATTAATGTGACATAAAAAGGGGAAGGATTATGAATATGCAGAGTATTACCGCTGCGCTTGAATTTAAGTATCGAAGCTGAATCTGCTGATTTTTCAAGCAGTGCATCAGGGCGAACAAATAGCTTAATACGGGCTAACACCGCGATTTGCAATATGTTCTTGCCTTCAATTTTATTTTTATCTATGGAAGGGATTGCTTTACTGTTTAACCAATAAAGTGTTTCTCTATCATTAGGTAACATTCCATTACTGTATATAATCCGTAATGTATTTTCACTCTGTGGTTTACTGACAAATAAAGGGGGAGTGACAATAAAGTCATCTGTTTTTTTCCCTTCACTATTTTCGATCCATGTTTGCACAAGAAATAGATTATTTTTATCACTGTTATTAATTGAAAACGAGACTTGTTTAGCACTGGCTAGATAAATAATACGAGTTGCCCCCAATGCAATTCCGCCAGCATGAGATAATAATGGGATAAATAGGGCTGTGCTGGCAAGTAATCCAAACAAGCCTTGCTTAAATCGCATATTCACGACTCCCTTTTATTTTTATTTAAAAATAATATAGTTATTTTATTCAATGATTAAAGTAGCAGCATTTCTAGTACAGCAATGAAAACTTTATCTATATCGCCAACTTAGGAATAAATAATTCAATGAAAGATGAAGTACATTGCTCTTAAAACCATCAACGTTTTCCCTATAACATCCTATCGTTAGTTATACTGCAAACTAAAAGTTACATCGGCATCGGCGCCACCAGGAGTAACACTCGCCGCTGTTGCTTTATAGCGAGCGGAAAAACTCAAGATGTTAGTTCCATTAATCAATGTTTGAGCTGTGGAAAACTGAGTACCATTGGGCTTGATAACAGTTCCTGTCTTATCTGAGATTTCAATTCCAATACCCGAAGCAGAACCAGAAGCACCACCGGCAGTATTACTGATTGCTAATACCGTAGGATCGACGCTGTCGACGGTACCACTAAATGCAGTTGATACTTGAGTCGATACTGTACTATCACAATCTTCTAACTCGATATTAAAAAGGACAGAGTTTGAGCGAACCCCCACAGCTGTAAACAATGCCGAGCGATATTCTCCCATATCCACATTTTGATTATTCGACGATGCACTCACAGCACAACCTGCATTCACGATTGAACCAGAAAAATGTATGGCTCCACCATTAACGGTTACAGCAAAAGCGATATTTACGCTAAAAACCAATAATAGCGATAGTACACAATAAGTTACTAACGATTTGTTTAACATAAGTGAGCCCCCATCCCACTGACACTTAATTGAATTAATATCAATAATAAGTATAAGTTGAGTTAACAGCCTTAAATGTTAGTAAAAGCTAGAAAACGAGCTAGCTAAAAACAAACACATCATAAAAAGATGACTTATTAGAAATAATAGAATAAAGCCATAAAAACACCAAGTCACCACTATAAAAAAAACATAATATTTACTACTATGATTAACCTTATCTGTCGTGTTTCCTTTATCTGTGAAGCGATATATTTAACTCAATGTTTTTAAATCATTAATGAGAATATCTACTCTAAATAATTCAAGATGCAGCTAGGAGCATACATAAGTATGTAATGAGTCACGAATGAACATAGTCAACAACGCTCTAACTTGAAGTATGACGAGTATAAGCACTACTATCTTAAAGGCATTAATAATATTCTTGAATAATTGAATATATTTATTAATGACAATAATTCACCACAAATATTAACCAGAACTAGGCTTTCAGTTAAATGCTTTTCAAATAAGCAAAATAATGAATAAACATATTTCCGCCCTTATGTTGTATTTAGCGCAGGTGTTCAATGGCTATTTTCATCATTATTAGCAGCAGTTAAAAAGAATCAGTTTGTTAGGCTAAAAAATACTATTATGCCTGCTGAAATGTTATTTGAGCATCTATTGCGAGCGACTTAGCATTCGAAATTGAAAGACTGTTATCGTATTTCAGCGAACCACTTCTAGAAACAGAAAAATTTTTGAAGCAAGTACTAACTTAGCTAGCGCTGCTTCTCCCTATCGGAACTATAAAATTAAGCAATGCAATGCGTTTTGACATTGGCCTGTTTAGATATACCTGTACATTAGAGATGACCGCCATGTATCGGGACGTTGAGAAACCAGAAGATGACCTTTATCAATGTCTTAACATTATAAGATGATGAATTGATGCGATTAGAAAAAGTAGATCCTTTGTTGCAAGGATTGATTGAGGCATAATAAATGACGCATTTTATCAAAAAAATATAAAACGATGAGCACACAACTGAACGAATTGCATTTTACACACGCTAATGAGCACGCTTTTCATGATGCATTAAAACAAGCGAGCCATAACTATCTCAATAGTAAAAACGATCATGTATATGCAAGCAAGAAAGATATTTTTCTGATTATCAGCATGATAGTCCTTGCTATCATCTGTTATATTCCTACATTGCTAACATCTTCAACGGTTGTGTATATTGCTGGCTATGTTGGCTTTGTGTTACTCATCATGCTGTTGAATGTATTAGGCCAGCACGATGCTTGTCACAATACTTTGTTTAAGCAAACGTGGCTAAATCGTATTTTTGGCCGTTTAGTCACGCTGCCACTAGGGCTAGAGCCTGAGTTTTGGCGAGTCCGCCATGTCTATTTTCATCACCGCTATGCCAATATTGAACATTACGATTTAGATACCGAGGAAAATGGTATTTTTAGGCAAACACCCTTTCAAAACTGGCGTCCAATGATGAAGTATCAACATGTTTATTGGCCAATCGTCGCATCGTTCTCGCTTACATGGATTGCATTAGTATTTGATTGGTCTGATAGAACGGGAAAAACGCCACTTAAATCGCGGAAAGTACTAGAAGGTAAATTGGGTTGGGCATTATTTTTAGGTAGTAAAATATGCCATCTGTTACTGATGCTTGGGCTACCTTTATGGGTTGCACACCTCCATGGTATAGACATCATGACTATCTTACTCACTTACCTAGCGAGTCAAATGGTCGCTTCTTTATTTGTCGTTTATTTATTGCTTGGTACACATTGGGCTGAAACGGCGTTTTTTGAGGCACCGAATAACCAGCAAATGCCTCATGGTTGGTATTATCACAATTTTGTGACTGCTTGTGATTGGTTGCCCTCACCCAAATGGTTATGGCGCTTGACTGGTGGGCTAAACTACCATCTTACCCACCATTTATTTCCCGGTTGGCACCATCGCCATTACCCCGCGTTAGCCGCCATTATTGCTCGGTTAGCCAAACAATATGATCTGCCTTATCGTTGTATTAGCTACCGGCAATTACTGGATGCTCAAATCCGCTTTTTACGTAAAATGGGTGAAGTGCCGAAATAGTACATCTCACTGATTTTATGCTGAATATTGCGTTATCCCTGTATATCCGTTGCCTTGATACAACGTCTTAACCTCTCCTGTACTCAAGGCGATTTGATATACTCCACCGAGTAGATCAGTAACATACATTACCTGAGCGGACTTATCATAAGTTAAACCGATCGCTTCATTGAAACCGCGACAAATCACCTGATGATTGCTCAAACCGTTTTCAGTAATATCTGCTTTATTCAAGCTATTACCATTCGGTTCGCCACCGCGATCTGTCCAATAGAGAATATGTTCTTCCCCATCCAGTAACAAATCAATAGGTTCAGGTAATTTGTCGAGTAGTAGCTCAATATCCTGTCGATGAGTAGGTTCAGTATTCACTGTTGGTCGTAGTGGCGCTCTAAACAAACGACCTTGATTGCCTTTTGACATGCCTTTTTGTGTCCAGTATAGCCAATTGTTCTCAATATCCACGGTAATACCAACACACTGGTCGAGTATGTCGACTTTACCTTGAGGATCCCTAGGCCGCTCAACATGTGTCTGTAAATCACTACCATCAACATTACATGATGAAACTTTTCCGCCTTCTCTATCGCACCAATATAATCGTTGGTTAATTCGATCAAGTTGTAATTGTTTTGGTGTACGAATTCTCCCGTGACTGACTAATACTTTTCGATTAGTA
This sequence comes from Providencia sp. 2023EL-00965, assembly GCF_033550225.1. Taxonomy (NCBI): domain Bacteria; kingdom Pseudomonadati; phylum Pseudomonadota; class Gammaproteobacteria; order Enterobacterales; family Morganellaceae; genus Providencia; species Providencia sp. 2023EL-00965. The sequence continues at coordinate 18,005 of NZ_JAWUEH010000013.1, forward strand.
CCATTAAAGTTGATCACATTGATAGAGCCATCATCGGCTTCAAAATCTTCCCCCATGTTGCTCCAATAAATTAAACGGTTTTCAGGATCAACGGTAATCCCATCAGGCGTGCCACCAAGCCCTTCAAGAAGGTTATGTATTTGGCCTGTAGATTTGTGATATTCAACAATGGCGGGGCTATGGATATCAAGCAGTAACAAGTAAGGTTGGGACAGTGGGTTATCGTTCACTACATATACCTCATCATACATTTGATTAACTTTACATCAATAAATATAGATGAGTGGCTATTAGTTAGCTAACTAATGATCTAAAAATTAAATAATTCCTTAAGGTTAACTTAGCGTTCGACTGTTACTATCAGATAGTCTTGGCATCCTTGTGCACATTTATAAAATAAACTGACGAATATTGATATAAAAACAAACAAATATAGGATTTAATTACCCTGCTAATATAAAGGTTGTTTATTATCTGTTTAATAAAAATATCACTTAAGATAGAAAATATAGAAAAATAAAAAATCAGACAATTTAACAATACCCTCCATATTTAATATCTATTTATGTTTACCTAAATATAATTCCTGAGCAATTTTAAGTTTTTAAAATTTTATTAAATAATAACATAAAGAATGGTTAGGCGACTCATATGAAAAAAGTCGAATATTTACTCAAAAAACTACGCACTTTAGTCATCAGCGATAAACTCTATCTCACTAATAAATTTAGGAAAAAACTAGGTTACACCCCTAATATTGAAGTACCTAAAAGTTTTAATGAGAAAGTGAATCACCGTATGATATATGATAAAAATCCGCTATATACACAGCTTGCTGATAAACTCACGGCTCGTGAATATGTGACACGAAAAATAGGCGAACAATATTTAGTACCAATTTTAGCCGCCTATAACAATGTTAATGAGATCAATATTGATAAACTACCCGAGCGCTTTGTATTAAAGTGTAATCATGACAGTGGTAGTAGTATTATTTGTACAAATAAAACAACATTTGATTTACAAAAAGCCAAACATAAACTTTCACGCCACATGACGAGAAATTTGTATTACATCACCCGTGAACGTCATTATAAAGATATTAAAGCAAAAATAATTTGCGAAGAATATATCGATTTATCAACACATAGAGATAAACAATTAGCCATAGAAACCTGCCGCATTCACTGCTTTTCAGGCAAACCTATGTATGCTGAAATTAATTTCATCGATACAAAGGGAAATATGTACGCCAATATTTATGATACTGATTGGTTACTACAACCTATTGTGGTTGATTTTCCAAACACACCTAAAGACGTTGCCGAACCAAATTTGTTTCAAGAAATGTTACGGCTTGCACAAAAACTCACTAGTCCATTTGACTATTGCCGAGCTGATTTTTTAATGACCGATAACACACTCTATTTTAGTGAAATGACTTTCACACCAAATGCAGGACGTTTCCCTATTCAGCCGTTATCGTGGGATTTCAGATTAGGTGAAATGTGGGAGCAACGTATCACTGGTTTAACGGATAATATTGAAATAGAGGGAGTATTCGCCACTGCATCGTTTACTAGCAAGAAAAAATAGCCTATATGTTCAATAATTCAAGCGCTAAGAACCAGCAAGCCTAGTTCCTCAACATAAAACGCTACAGTTTCAAGCTTGATGGATATAGAAATAAACATGCCGTGTTTACCCAATAAATATGAAGTAACACGGCATGTTCTTTAACTACAAATAACTAATTAGCTAATACGCCTGCTTTACGACGTACACTCGCAATCAACATATAAATCGTGGTGACTGTCAATACGATAAAGAAGAAGTTAATTAAACCATTGTGTTGCTCTAAGAATGTTCCCGCCACCAACGGACCAACCGCAGAACCGATACTATAGCTAAATAGCATTACTTGTGTCGCCGCAACAATATACGATGATTCAAGGCTATCACAAGCTAAGGTGATCGCAATTGGGTACAATGCAAAAGATGACATCCCTAACAGCGCCAAAGCAATTATCATCACAAGGTAATCTTCAGAGATATAGACAATCCCCATCGCAAATACCCCCAACAATGAAACCATGGCCAATAACAGAGTTTTGCTCATCATAACGGATAGCTTGCTGATCACAGGCTGAATCAACATACCACCCAAAATAATCGATGCCATCAATACACCGACTTGCTGAGTGGTAAATGGGCCATTTTTAAGCGATAACGGCATTAAACCATAAATGGTTCCCATCAAAATCCCTGAAGTCATACAACCAATCATGGCTGGCTTACTTAAACGGGCAATCTTTTTCAAAGACAACTTTTTGTGAGAATCACAAGCAGGCTGACCTTGACGAAGCAGCAACGGCGGTAAAACGGCCAGTAATAATAAACCTAATACCACCATAAATGGGTAAACGCCTTGAGTACCAATTGCTCCGATGGCTAATTGCCCGAGGGTGGTACCGCCATACAGTGATGTCATATAAAAGCTAAGACGTTTTGCTCTTTCTTTAGCGTTATCACCAATCAATAACCATGATTCAACAACAACAAAAATCCCTGCAACCGCAATACCGGCAATTAAACGATTTGGTAGCCAAGCAGCTATTGTTGCTGCCCACGGCAACACCACGACTGTTGCTGCAAGCATTAATAAAAAGACAATAAATGAAAGGCGGTGCCCTATTTTAGCGATCACAGGCTCAATCATCATTGAGCCAATTAATAAGCCAATATAGTAAGCACTTGCAAGCCATCCTGCGTAGCTGGTATCGATATTAAAGCCACCCATTGATAATGGGATCAGGCTCATCAAATACCCCGAAGCGATTGCAAAAATAGTTAAACCAGCGACAGGTACAAAAGTACTGTCTTGTTTGCGCATTATTGTAGAGGCCTGTTTCACGACCTACTCTCCCGCTAATAAAAAAATTAAATGCGCTGCATCTTCATCGGGGGGCTGTGCGGCAACACTGAGCTGAAAAACAGCAACTCAGTCCGGCGACTAGTGCAGATATAAAAATAAACGATAGGACTAATTTGCCGGCAATATAGAACTTTAATTGGCTAAATTAAAATGAGAAAAACTAATGCTCACTAGTAAAAATATTTATGTGAGAAAAATCACTGTTTTTTAGTAATGTGCTATTTTTTAGAATGATAGAAAGAACAAGAAAAGCGTTTAAAAAACAATTCGTTAAAAAACACTACCGCAGCAATCGTTTGAATATTTTTTAAACATCACTAACATCCATTCTTTATTAGAAGTGTGCTAATAAATAGTTTCTTACAATATTCTGCTATTACCTTGGTTCTGCTGTACAAGTTATTAGGATAAATATTCCCTTTCGTTCATTTTTTAAATTGAATATCATTTATTTTTAATTAAATGGCTGAAAATTAATTTTTACTCTTTTGCTGCTTTAAACGACGCCATAATGTGGTACGACTAATACCTAAATACTGAGCCGCAGCTTGTCTATCACCTTTAAAATAATCCATCACTTCTGTTAAAGAGGCATCAAGAGGATTGATTTGCATAACGTCATGGGTTGTCGTTTTACGTTCAGGTGATAAATTTTCTAATAATTCTTGAGTGATAGATTTTTCTGGGTAAGCACTACAGAATAATGCGACTCGCTCCATTAAGTTACGTAATTCCCTAACATTACCCGGCCATGAATATTGCCTGAAAAATCCATGACAGCTAAATAATTGCTGAACCCGAAAAGCCGGTAGGGATTGCTGTAGCCCCGCGAAAGCGAGTTTTAACAGCCTTTCCGCTAACATAAATATATCATCTCCCCGTTGATGCAATGAAGGAACTTGCATACGTAACACACCTAGCCGATAAAATAAATCTGCTCGAAAGCGTCCTTCTTTAACCCAGCTATCTAAATCACAATGGGTTGCACAAATGACACGCACATTGACCTGCAATGGTCGATAGCCACCAATACGTACGACCGTCATTTCCTCTAATACTCTTAATAAGCGAGTTTGCAATACTAAGGGCATTTCACCGATTTCATCTAAAAATAGGGTTCCGCCATTTGCCATCTCGAACAAACCGGCTCGTCCGCCACGCCGCGAGCCTGTAAAAGCGCCTTCTTCATAACCGAACAACTCTGCTTCCAGTAAGTTTTCAGGGATTGCTCCACAATTGACGGCCACGAATGGCATGGGGGCTTTATTTCTTTTATGCTGATTAAATAAGCAATACTCATGATGTATCGCTTGAGCGACCATCTCTTTACCTGTACCACTTTCGCCTTGGATCAGCACTGTCGCCTCTGAGCGCGCATATAACATTATATTTTGACGCACAGATTCCATCAGTGGTGAGGCGCCAATAAGGTCATTAATGGTATGGCGGATCTTAGTACTATTTTCAGGTAAATAACCAATAGGCGTTGTTTTCTGATCGTATGAAATACGGCTCAGCTCAATGGCATCATAAAACGCCTGACGGATGGTTTCAGTTGAATAAATAAAGATCCCCGTCATCCCTAGCTCTTGGGCTAAATCCATAATGAGTCCAGCCCCGACAACAACGTTGATCCCCATTGCTTTCAGTGATTTCAACTGTGCTCGCGCATCTTCTGCGGTAATGTAACTACGCTGCTCTATACGTAAGCCAAAGTTTTTTTGAAATTCATCGAGTGAAGGAATAATTTTCTGGTAATTAATAATACCTACTTTATGGCTAATTTCTCTTGCTTGAGCAAGAGCTTGCATAATATCAAAACCGCTGACTTTAACAATAATCACAGGTACTGAAACATGGCTTTTTAAATAAGCGCCATTCGAGCCTGCACTAATGATCGCATCACAATGACCCGTTTTCAGCCTTTCACGAACTTCTGTTGCGGCTTGCTCAAAACCAATATTTAGTGGCGTGATATCTGCCTGAGCACTAAATTCAGGGCTAATATCGCGAAATAGTGTAAACAATCGTGATACTGATACCGTCCAAATAATGGGTTTTTGCATAAGTGATCCTTATTTAACCATGACGTTTCAAATGAAACACCAAGAAACATTAACACCATTTCAATGAAACATTCATCTGCTTTGATTGAAAACCCTTTACTCGGTCACAAAAGTAAAAACAATCATATCCTAATGATTTTAAATAATTTTAATTATTTATACGCTATTTTGTATTTATGGCACAGCACTTGCTAAGAATAATTTTATCAATAGAGGCTACATTTTATACTCTAAATAATTCGAGATGCAGGTAGGCGACAGACGAAGATAGACGGGGAGCGTAGATGAACTATGTGACTCGGCGAGTATAGCGCAGTCAACAACCCTGCATTTTGAAGTATGACGAATATAGTCGCAATTTAATAACAATCATAAGAGGTTACTATGTCATCTATTTCTGCTGGCCAAGCATTTCGTCAAGCACTAAGTAGTGAAACACCTTTGCAGTTAGTTGGCACTATTAATGCTAACCACGCCTTACTTGCACAACGTGCTGGCTATAAAGCTATCTATTTATCAGGTGGTGGTGTCGCAGCTGGCTCATTAGGTTTACCCGACCTCGGTATTTCAACCTTAGAAGATGTTTTGATTGATATTCGACGCATTACCGATGTTTGTGAACTACCCTTAATGGTGGATGCAGATATCGGCTTTGGTCCTTCTGCATTTAATGTCGCACGTACCGTTAAATCTATCGAAAAAGCCGGTGCTGCTGGTTTACATTTGGAAGATCAAGTTGGTGCTAAACGTTGTGGTCATCGTCCCAATAAAGAAATTGTTTCAACACAAGAGATGGTTGATCGGATCAAAGCCGCGGTTGATGCACGCGTTGATGAAAACTTTGTGATCATGGCACGTACCGATGCGTTGGCTGTTGAAGGGTTAGAAGCCGCGTTAGACAGAGCGCATGCTTATATTGAGGCGGGGGCAGATATGTTATTTCCTGAAGCCATCACGCAACTGAACATGTACCAACAATTTGTAGAGCAAACTAAAGTGCCAGTTCTTGCCAATCTTACCGAATTTGGTCAAACCCCTTTATTTACCCTTGATGAGTTACGCAGTGTTGGTATTGCGATTGCCCTTTACCCTCTCTCCGCCTTTAGAGCGATGAACAAAGCCGCTGAGCAGGTTTACACCACACTACGCAAAGAAGGCACACAAAAAAATGTCGTTCCACTGATGCAAACTCGTGACGAACTTTATCAAAGCATTAATTACTATGACTATGAACAAAAATTAGACGCACTATTTTCACAACAAAAATAATACTTATATTCTAAATAATTCAAGTTGTCCCCCTACAAAGGATAATCCGATGAATGAACAACTTACTAATACCGATACGACCCAATTTAAACCTAAAAAATCCGTTGCTTTATCGGGTATCACCGCAGGTAATACCGCACTTTGTACCGTTGGCAAAAACGGTAATGACTTGCACTATCGCGGTTATGATATCCACGATCTCGCCACCCAATGTGAATTTGAAGAAGTAGCCTACCTACTGATCCACGAAAAATTACCGACTAAATCAGAACTCGTCGCCTATAAAGACAAACTCAAGGCATTAAGGGGTCTTCCTGCTAGCGTTAAACAAACCTTAGAGTCGATCCCCGCGAATGCTCACCCTATGGATGTCATGAGAACAGGCGTGTCAGTCATGGGCTGTGTGCTTCCTGAAAAAGAGTCTCATACTTTAGCGGGAGCAAAAGAAATTGCAGATAGATTGTTAGCATGCTTAGGTTCAATGCTGCTGTATTGGTATCATTTCAGTCATCATGGTCGCCGCATTGAAACGGAAACAGATGATGATTCTATTGGCGCCCACTTTTTACATTTACTGCATGGTAAAAAGCCACCAGCACAGTGGGAACGTTTCATGCATATCGCTTCAATTTTATATGCGGAGCATGAATTTAATGCATCCACCTTTGCTGCTCGCGTGATTGCGGGTACTGGTACAGATTTTTATTCTGCAATTACTGGGGCAATTGCTGCCTTACGTGGTCCTAAACATGGTGGTGCGAATGAGGTTTCACTGGAAATTCAACAGCGTTATCTCACCACTGAAGAAGCTGAACAAGATATTATTCAGCGCCTTGAAAAGTCTGAAGTGATCATTGGATTTGGTCACCCCGTATACACGATTGCCGATCCACGCCATCCCATCATTAAATCCGTTGCTCTGCAATTATCAGAACAGTGTTTAAACCGCCAATTATATGATATTGCTCACCATTTAGAATTGGTCATGAAACGTGAAAAAAATATGTTTCCTAATTTAGATTGGTTTTCAGCAGTAACTTATCATTTGATGGGCGTCCCAACCGCCATGTTTACCCCGCTGTTTGTTATGGCGCGTACAGCTGGCTGGTCTGCGCATATCATTGAACAACGTCAAGATAATAAAATCATTCGCCCATCTGCCAATTATGTGGGCCCAGAAAATAAACTATTTACCCGCATGGAACAGCGTTTATAAGGATAATATCAATGACCACAATTACCCCTGTACCTCAAGAATTTGATAAAGTGATTAGTGATATCGTCGATTACGTCACTGAATACCCGATTATTTCTGACTTGGCTTATGAGACTGCCTATTACTGCTTCTTAGATACCCTTGGCTGCGGTATGGAATCACTTGAATACCCCGCATGTAAAAAACTATTAGGGCCTATTATCCAAGGAACCGTTGTTCCCAATGGCGCGAAAGTACCTGGAACGCATTTCCAGCTTGACCCTGTTCAGGCTGCGTTCAATATTGGTACGATGATCCGTTGGCTAGATTTCAATGACACATGGCTTGCTGCTGAATGGGGGCACCCTTCGGATAACCTAGGGGGTATTTTAGCCGTTGCAGATTGGCTATCACGAGACGCTATCGCAAAGGGCAAAACACCGATAACCATAAAACATGTGCTTACCGCGATGATCAAAGCGCATGAAATCCAAGGCTGTATTGCATTAGAAAATGCCTTCAATAAAGTCGGACTCGACCATGTGATCTTAGTGAAAGTCGCTTCAACCGCCGTTGTTGCACAGCTGCTCGGTCTTAATCGTGAAGAAATTTTAAATGCTGTCTCACTGGCTTGGGTTGATGGACACAGTTTACGCACTTATCGACACGCACCAAATACAGGTTCTCGTAAGTCATGGGCTGCTGGGGATGCTACATCAAGAGCAGTACGATTAGCCTTAATGGCGCAAAAAGGCGAAATGGGCTATCCAACGGTATTAACCGCAAAAACATGGGGCTTTTACGATAGCTTATTTAATGGCCAAGAATTTCGTTTCCAGCGCGCTTATGGCTCTTATGTCATGGAAAATGTGTTATTTAAAATTTCATTTCCTGCGGAGTTCCATGCACAAACAGCCGTAGAAGCTGCGTTACAATTGCATGAAAAATTAAAATCATTAGATAAAAGTGCCGATGATATTGAAAGTGTTTCCATTCGTACTCACGAAGCTTGTGTGCGTATTATCGATAAACAAGGGCCTCTTAATAACCCTGCCGATCGCGATCACTGCATTCAATACATGGTTGCTGTGCCATTAATTTTTGGTCGCTTAACCGCTGCTGATTATGAAGACAATATCGCCAATGACCCACGTATTGACCTATTGCGTGACAAAATTGTTTGCCGTGAGGAAACAAGTTTTACTCAGGATTATCACGACCCAGAAAAACGCTCAATTGCCAATGGGTTAACCATTAAATTAAAAGATGGCACGGTGCTTGATGAAGTGCTGATCGAATATCCTGTCGGCCATAAACGTCGCCGCAAAGAAGGAATTCCACTGTTACTCAAAAAATACCGCACCAATCTTGCTCGTCAATTTCCACAAACCCAGCAATTGCGCATTCTTTCAGCTTCATTAGATAAACCATTGCTTGAAGCTATGCCTGTCAGTGAATTTATTGATTTATGGGTGATTTAATCGCTTTTGGGAGTCAAACGACTCCCAAAACAACTCAACCACTATTTCAGTGAGCGTACTGAATGACGTTGAACCAATGTTGGTGAGTATACTAAGCCACTCGCCTTCATTGGCGCTTGGCGTGCTAACGATAAGGATAACTCAGTCGCGGTTTCAGCCATCATTTGAATAGGATAGCGGATAGTCGTTAAACGAGGGTGAATATAGCGGGCAATTAACACATCATCAAAGCCAATGACTGAAATCTGTTCTGGCGACAGAATATTATTTTCATCAAGAACAGCGAGCGCCCCCGCAGCCATAAAATCGTTATAGCTAACTACCGCAGTGATTTCTAACGATTTAGTGAGTAGATTGGTCATTGCCTGCTCCCCCCCTTCCCCATAAGGTACGCCATATTCAATATAGCTATCGGACAGTGTGATCGCATGCTGCTTGAGTGCATCACGGTACCCTTGTAACCGCTGCTCAACATCTTCAATATTATGATTTGATGAAATATAAGCGATTTTAGTATGTCCATGGCGAATTAAATGCTCAGTGGCAATATAAGCACCTTTATAGTTATTCAACGAAATACATCTGCCAGCAATTGCATCAATATGTCGATTGATCAACACCATACAAGGGACTTCTTCCGCAAATTCAATCAGCTCGTCATCAGATAATGCTTTCGAGTGGATCACCAAACCATCGCAGCGATTATTAATCAAGAGTTCAATGGATTGGCGTTCTTCCTGTGCCGTATGATAACCATTACAAATTAATATGTGTTTACCATTTTTATGGGCAACAGCATCAACCGCTTTGACCATGGTGCCAAAAAAAGGATCGGAAACATCATTCACAAGTACCCCAATGGTATCAGAGCTCTGGCTCACCAATGCACGTGCCGCAGCATTTGGACGATAACCGAGTTTATCCATAGCACTCTTAACGCAAGCAATTGACGCTTTGCTCGCCTTAGGTGATTGGTTGATCACTCGGGAGACTGTCGCTACAGATACCCCCGCTTCTCTCGCTACATCTTTAATTGTCGCCATCCGTTTCCTCTACATACATCCAACAAGCACATTCAACAACCAATTACGGTCAAAAACTAAATTGGTAACTGGTTTTCTGATGATAAACTTGGTTTGGCTGAGATACACCATTGTACTGTTCCCCCCATTCAGGGTGATTGACAGCATCGGGAGGAAATTGAGTTTCAAGAGCAATGCCGGAAAATGGGGTGTAATAACGCGATTTTCCCGGAACCGAAATCAAATAGTTCCCTGTATAAATCTGCATTGATGGCATGGTTGTCGCAATATCCATCCTGACATCACCATCCGGAGAAAAAACGGATACCACGATTTTTTCACCATCAGTGAGTTCAGGATCGAATATCATCGCATGGTCGTAACCGCCTGCTGCTTTTTGGTCATCATCTTGCAAAAAATCATAACCAATACGTTTTTTACGCCGAAAATCAAAAAAAGTGTCCGTTACGTCACGCCATTCCCCTGTTGGGATCCCATTCTTGTCGGTCGGTAAATAGTGTGTCGCAGCCAGCTGTAAATCGTGCTCTAGTGCGGTTTTAACCGAATCTTCACCCGCTAAATTAAAATAGGCGTGATTTGTTAGATTTACAGGACACCGTTTGCTGACTTGGGTACGGTAATCAATAATGACTTTGTTTTCATCGGTGAGAATATAGCGAACTTCAGCTTGCAGTTCTCCAGGGAAACCTTGGTCACCATCATCAGAGGTCAATGAAAAAATAGCCTCTTGTTGATTAACTTGAGTCACTCGCCAAACACGATAACTAAAGTTATCCTCACCGCCATGCAAACAGTGCTCACCTTGATTAGTCGTCAATGTATATTGGCGGCCATCTAGGCTAAAGCGACCATTAGCGATACGGTTTGCGACTCGGCCCACCGTTGCGCCGAGATAAACGCCCTGAACCATCTGTGCTGCCATATTTGGCGAACCAAGTAGAACATCGCGTTTCCCATTCGGCATAGGCAGTATGCAGCTAATCCAGCTAGCCCCCAAGGTCGACAGCAAAATTTTCATTCCATTGCTGTTGGTAAGCGCGATCACTTTTGAAGCGCGTGCTACATACCCCGGGTCTTTTGATAACTGCATATTTATCTCTCTACTTGGATGTCTTGTTAATTACACCAGCCCCATCACTTGGCTGGCAAACATAAATATCGGCTTTTAAACCTGTTAAGGCTGAATATTGTTGCTCAACCGCATTGACTACCGCTCCAACAATTTGCTGCTGCATAAGCGCAACAATACAGCCACCAAAGCCACCGCCTGTCATGCGGACACCACCTTGTGCACCGAGTACTGATTTTACAATATCAACCAAAGTATCAATCTCTTTTACTGTGATTTCAAAATCATCACGCATAGAAATATGAGATTGCTCCATTAGTGCACTGAGTCGTGGCAAATTATTTTCTGTTAATGCTTGCGCTGCCGCAAGTGTTCGCTCATTTTCACTGATAACATGTTTAGCGCGCTTAGCGACTACAGGTTCCAACTGGTGTTGTTTTTGTTCAAACTGAGACATCGTGACATCACGTAGCGCTTTAACCCCAAATTGTTGAGCTGCACTTTCACATTGCTGGCGGCGAATATTATACTCACTATCAACTAATCCACGCTGTTTATTTGAATTGATGATCATAACAACAAGATCATCAGGAATAGGGATTGATGCCAGCTCTAAGCTGCGACAGTCAATTAATAAGGCATGTCCTTCATCACCACAAGCTGAAATTAACTGATCCATAATACCGCAATTACAGCCAACAAATTGGTTTTCCGCTTGTTGTCCATTTAAAGCAATCTCTTGCTGACTAATCTCTAATTGATACAGCTCTTTAATCGTTTGACCAATAACCACTTCTAACGACGCAGAAGAACTCAGGCCAGCACCTTGGGGAACATTACCGCTAACCGCAATGTCACATCCAGAGAAGTGATACCCCCTCGCCAATAAAAATTTCACCACACCGCGAACATAATTTGCCCACATTTTCCCCGGTAAAAATGGAATTTCGCTGTCGAGGCTAAATTCATCAATATCATTGTCATAATCAGCAGCCACAACTCGAATTAATTGGTCATTTCTTTTTTTTGCTGCTGTTATCGTTTGATAATCAATTGCACAGGGTAAAACAAAGCCATCGTTATAATCAGTATGTTCACCAATGATATTGACGCGCCCCGGTGCTTGCACATAAAGCTCAGGTTGATCATTAAAACCTTTAATAAAAGCATCGGTCACTTTGTGTTGAAGAAGTTCACTATTGTTCATAAAAACAGCCTCTTAGTAAAAATAAACTTATTTGCTCATATGCTTATAGTGAATATCACTGACTGCCCGTAGCTTTTCAGCAGCCTGTTCAGGTGTGAGATCACGTTGAGTTTCCGCTAGCATCTCATAGCCAACCATAAACTTTTTGACGGTTGCTGAGCGCAGTAGCGGTGGATAAAACAATGCATGAAGCTGCCAATGATCAATATTTTGTTCGTCAGCAAAAAATGGTGCAAAGTGCCAGCCCATTGAATAAGGAAATGCACAATTAAATAAATTGTCGTAGCGACAAGTTAACTTTTTCAATGCAATACTAAGATCGGCACAAACTGCCTCATTCATCTCCCCCATGCGCCTGATAGGCTCTTTTGGCATCAACATGGTTTCAAAAGGCCAAGCCGCCCAATAAGGGACCACGGCAAGCCAATGTTCAGTTTCAACTACCGTTCTAGCACCATCATTCAATTCTGCCTGTGCATAATCCAACAGCAAATTACTTGCGTGTTGCTGATAGTATTGGCGTAAATGTTGGTCTTTACGGGCAATTTCATTTGGTAAAAAATCACTCGCCCAAATTTGTCCATGTGGATGAGGCTGCGAACACCCCATCACCTCACCTTTATTTTCAAAAACCTGTACCCAAAGAAAACGCTGACTGAGTTCATCAATTTGTTGCTGCCAAGTTTCAATAACCAATCCAATTTGCTCCGCCGATAATTCAGGTAATGTTTTGCTGTGGTCAGGCGAAAAACAGATCACACGGCTGAGACCACTGACCGATTGAGCTTGAAATAATGCCGATTGTTTTGCCGGTTGCCCACATGCGTCAGGTAATAATGCAGAGTAATCATTTTGAAAAACATAGGTTCCCTGATAATCGGGATTACTATCACCTGAAACTCGATGGTTAGTAGGACAAAGAAAACAGTGTTCATCATAGCTAGGAAGCTGTTTAATCTCTGTTTTTTCATCTTGCCCACTCCAAGGGCGTTTAGCACGATGGGGCGATACGAGTACCCATTGCCCTGTTAAAGGGTTATAGCGACGATGAGGACAATCTGAAGGGTTAAATTGAAGTTTATCCATGATGTTATTCCCTATTATCGTGTTTCATAACCATTAGGGTTATTGGACTGCCAGCGCCATACATCAATCGCCATATCATCAATCGTGCGGCTCGCCCGCCAGCCTAATTCACGTTGTGCTTTCTCTGACGTTGACCAATATTCTGCAATATCCCCTGACCGACGGGGCATTATTTGATACGGGATCGCCCTTCCAGCAGCCTTTTCAAAAGCCTCTAGGACTTCAAACACACTGGTTCCTTTACCTGTACCAAGGTTATAGATATGCAACCCTGCTTGCGGGCTAACTGATTTAAGAGCAGCAACGTGACCATCTGCTAAATCCATCACATGAATATAATCACGTACACCAGTACCATCTACGGTAGGGTAATCGTTTCCATAAATAGATAGTTTTTCACGACGACCAACAGCAACTTGCGCAATATAAGGAGTTAAATTGTTTGGTATACCTTGAGGATCTTCCCCCATAGTGCCTGATGGGTGGGCTCCGACTGGGTTAAAGTAGCGTAACAATGTCACTGACCAGTTAGGTTGTGAAGTGAATAAATCAGATAAACAACGCTCAACCATGTACTTACTTGTACCATAGGGGCTTTGCGTATTACCTGTAGGGAAGCTTTCGGTGATAGGTACAGAATTGGGTTCACCATAAACAGTGGCAGATGAACTAAAAATAATTCGAGTAACCCCCGCCTGTTGCATACACCTAGCCAAAACTAGTGTACCATTGACATTAACATCATAATATTCAATGGGTTTTTCAACTGATTCACCTACCGCTTTTAAACCCGCAAAATGGATCACTGCGTTGATTTTATGTTCAGCAAAAATGCGATTAACAAATGCTTCATCACGCACATCACCTTGATAAAATACAGGTCGATAGCCCGTTAGCTTCTCAATACGGTTAAGTACTTCTGTTTTAGCATTACAGAGATTATCAATAATGATTGGGGTAAATCCTGCATGGATCATTTGTACGCAGGTATGACTACCAATGTATCCCATGCCGCCTGTTACCAACACTTTTGTTTGTTGCATTATTTACCCCTGAGTCAATTTGAGTGGCTAAATCGATTTTAGGGAGTATAGCAATCAGACAACATAACAATCTGTGATCGATCTCGCGTTAGTGTAAACGTTTACACAAAACTCCATAAACACATCGATTGAGAATAAATTCAGTAAAAATTGGAAAATAAGTACAGCGACCAGAAATCAAAAAATTTCTAGCCGCTATTATTGAAAGGAAATGGCTTTAATGCGTGCACTCTTCATCGTATGGATCTAAATGGGTCATCACATTGAGGATTTGTGGATTTTCCATCAACTTATCTCGAACATTCACAGCAATATCATGTCCCATCATAATGGACATATCACCATCGACTTCAAGATGTACATCAACTAAATAAAAATCACCTGATTTGCGTGTTTTCAAATCATGAAAACCTTTTATATCTTCAATATTTTCTAGCACATTACGAATTTCTTGTAAGGTTTCTTCATCGGCCCCTTTATCCATCAGATCTTGCATTGACTGATTGGTAAATTTATAACCCATCCGAAAAACAAATGTCCCTACAATGAGTGCAGCAATCGGGTCAAATATCTTAAATCCACATAAACTACCAATAATACCAATGGCAACCACCAATGAGGATGCAGCATCAGAACGTGCATGCCATGCATTAGCTACTAGCATGCTTGAGTTAACTCTATTTGCCACCCGCAACATATAACGGAACAGCCCTTCCTTAGCAGCCAATGCAATTAATGCCGCCACTAGAGCAATAAAATGAACCTCCTGAATTAATTCAGGATTAAGCATTTTTTGGATTGCAGACCAAACCATGCCAACACCGACAATTAATAAAATAATTCCCAAGATCAACGATGCACCATTCTCATAACGAAAATGACCATAAGGGTGATCTTCATCGGGTTTTTTATGACTTTTTTTGTTAGCAATTAAAACAACAAAATCAGCAATAAGATCAGATAATGTATGAATACCATCGGCAATTAAGCCTTGAGAGTGTGAAATGACCCCAATAATAATCTGCCATATTGAAAGGAGTAAATTAACAATCACGCTAATTAAAGTGCTTTTTTTGGCAGCATGAAACTTTTCTTCTTGCAGGCTAAGCTCATTACTTGTTGTATTTGATAGGTTATTTTTATCCATAATATATATTCTTAATGAAAAACAAAACAATTATCATTCAAATAGACTTTAAAAATCAATGAATTATAAAAACAAAGTAAATGATGTCATAATATAAAAGAAAAGTCTTGTTATTTAATTGTAGATTATTATGTTAACTGATAATGATTATTTCTTATATTTTGATATAGATTAGAATAACAAAAAAAGATTAATTCTTATTTTGATTAGACGCGTTTCAAAATAGTAAACACCTATACTCTAAATAATTCGAGTTGCAGGTAAGCGACAAGCGAAGATAGTCGGGGAGCATAGATAGACTATATGTCTCAGCTAGCTGAGTGTAGTCACTTATACCTTAACAAAAGCCCTGCAACTTGAAGGATGACGAGTATATACTAAATTCACTTATAGCTGATATACTGAGGCAAATTCACATGTACTCTAAATAATTCAAGTTACAGCTAAGTAAACAACGACTGAGTCACTTGCAACATAGAAAACGCTGTAACTCGTGCACATACTTTAACGCAAGATGCTGTAATTTGATGTATAGCGAGTATATTAATGAGGTGGTTATGCATAATAAAATTTTAGTCCCTATTGACCTATTAGAAGACACTCTTAATCCACAAATCATCAAACATGTTGAAGAACTAGCAAAATTGGGTTCCCCTGAAATTCATTTTCTATCTGTCATTCCAAGTGCAGAACTCTTTTTTGGTATTGAAGTTACAATCCTGCCAGAAAGCCATAAAAATTCAGCAGAACGTTCAACATTGGCACTGAGAGCTTTAGAAGAAGTGATCAAAGACATTAAAGTTCCAGACGATAAGATTGTCTGCAAAGTGGGAATTGGTTCAGCAAAAGATGAAATCCTCAGCTATGCTGAAGATATTGATGCAAGTTTAATTGTGATCGGCTCACATCGACCAAGCACTTCAACCTATTTATTAGGTTCAACGGCTTCAACAATTGTGCGTCACGCTAAAACATCTGTATTGGTGATCAGATAATTAAATATTAAAAAGTGCCACACAAAGTGGCACTTCTAGTTCAATTATTTTGTTACAGAATTCTGTAGCTGATCGTCAGTTGACCAAATACGGTATTTAACATCCATATCTTTTGGGGCATAAACGACGATTGGTAATTTGCTGTTATAACGAACAAATGCATCATCACCTAATTGGGTCGTTACAAAACGATCTTTCGCAGGTTCGGAACACCCCATCATGGTTGAAGCAGGTCCTTTAACATCTTCTAGCTTATAGTAGTTGTAACCCCAACCTTCTAAGGTTTTTTCTTCTAACTCACCCATAAACCATTGATGGTTACAGTCTGCTTTGATTGTTTTACCAATCACCAATTCAACTTGAAAATTGTTTTCATTCGGCTTTTCAGCCAATTGGATCACATGACGAGTCATGCCTTTATCTGCTTTAGGATAAGGTGCGATCTTTTCCAATTCCCCAGTTGCCATTGCGCAAGAAGAAACTAATGCTACAGCCATTACAGACAAAATCGCTCTTTTCATTATAAAATCCTATTAAGTGCAACAAAGTTAATCAGAAAAATAAATAACTTCCTATAGAATAAGTTAAAAATACTGCTTTTTACATCATAGATAATTCTTAATTTCAAAATTACGTAAAAACACTCAAAAAAACTATTTGAAGTTAAGTCATCATAACTAATTTTAGTATAGTGATCATAAATCAGATAAAAAATATGTAAATTCCATTTCGTTCTAATGCACAAATTATGTGCAGGGCTTATACTGACATTGAGGCTTAATACATTCTGAGGAGGTAGTATGTTATCTACAGATCAAGATTTAGTTTCAAAGTTAGTATCAACACATCCCCGTTTTCAAAACCTTTATGAAAAACACCATCAGCTCGATAAAGAAATCAGTAAGCTAGAAGGCCCTTCAGGCGCTGGCTATAATGAGCAAGTTGTTAAACTGAAAAAAGAAAAATTGCATCTAAAAGACGAAATGCAAAAAATAATGCAATCAGCAAGTAAAGGTTAGCAATCCATTTACTAGGTAATCATCTGGTTACATAATTCATTTGTTGCATGATTGGTTTATTTGTAACATAAAACTCACATATATTATGTCAGAGTATTTTACCTAGATTAATAGCGTTAGTTATCATGGCATAAGTCTCCACTTATGCCATTTTACATTTGATACGAATAAATCAACGCTTTCTATCCTTCCAAATAAGTTGTATATTAAATGTATCTTATATATCTCTTTATCGGATAGCAAAATGGCCGGCAAACGAATACAAAGAGAAATTAAAACAATCGAAAAAATGATCCTTATCTATGAGAAGTCACATCCTGCAACAATAGACTTCCCTGACCAATATCAACAATTGTATAAATACGCCATTAATCGCCTTGAAAAATGCCGTTATGGAGAGAATAAACCTGCGTGTAAACAATGCCCTATACATTGTTATCAGCCTAAAATGCGTGAGCAAATGAAAGTGGTGATGCGCTGGTCTGGTCCAAAAATGTTACTTCGCCATCCAATATTAGCAATACGCCATTTATTAGATGATAGGAGGCCGCTCCCTGAGCTTCCACAAAAACAACAAAAAATAAAATCATCATCGAAGAAAAATTAACCATGTATTCTGTACTATTAATTCTTAAATTCAGTTTATTTATCTCATAACACTATGCAAACAAATGCACATAATCATTATGCTGATTGATAATTAACCATTAAGTAATATTTAAAATATTCATTTACTATATTGCTCAGATAGTATTGATTTCTCTATATATATTTATCATTTTTAGTCAAAGAAAATCTTGTGTATATATGATATTTGTCATGAGTTCATTCTCTTGCATGGGCTAACTCAATCATGAATGACGTTTTTCTAAAAAATAGTACCCCTCAATAACTAATAATTAAAATCTATGTATATTTATTCTTTAAAAATGATAATCAAAGTAAATAGGTTCAATAAATAAGATATATCTCTCATAATTTAGCATTTATCGCCACTTTGATTAATTTATTTTATTATAATGATAGATATTTTTAATTACTACCATAGCTAACAGTTAAAAATATTAATATTTTTAATAAGTGGTAGTTTTCCCGATATTAATCACAATAAAATCCATACCTAAAATTTCTTCCAATATAGCGAAAATGGTCAATTACTGTGTTTAGATCAAAAAACCCCCTATTAGCGAAATTTTACTCATACCTATTTTATATTCCCACAGAACACCCATTAGAATTTTACACTTAATTAAGTCTTATTTTTAGTTTATAAAAAATAAAAACCAAATGAATAGCTCATTAAACATGCAAATAATAGCTATTAATGCTAATAACTGGGTTTTGGAAACATTTATTAATATTTAGAATTAATCTGTGACACAAAAAAAGTCGCTTTATATAATTTCAATCAATCAGATAATACTGAATTTATATTTCATATATTCAAATCTATTCAGTATTTAAAATTAACCTTTATCCAAAAAATTTAACACCTGAGCAATGAAATTAACATTTGGGATATATTATGCAAAATGATTACAATGTAACTAATCGACGTATAAAAAGGATAATTATTAATAAAGGGAACCCACATTCAATTATTGAACAACCAACCAAAGGGCTGATAATTATTGAACGAGGCACGCTAGTATGGGAAAGCCCTACGGCAATAGAAACATTGAATACTGGGGATATTCTCTATCATAAACAGGGCTCTTATGCATTACAGATCCCTGATAATGAATCTGAATGTGAGTTTCTGTGGGTTTCATTAGAGGATCAGTTTTTACGTGAATTTATTAATCTCTATGGCAGTCATTTGAGTGAAATTGAACGTACCGATAACACGAGTCATGATGTGATTAGGTTTACAACATCTACCATTATTGATGAGTTAAAAAATAGTTTTAAGGCGATTGTTAATAAAGAATATCCACGCCTAATGGTAACATTGCGAATCTCTGAATTTTTGTTATTGCTGTCTTATAGCGAACAAGGTTCACAGCTATTGTCTAGTTTAAGGCAACTAAGTAATCGTCAAGCAGAACGTTTGCAAAATTTTATGGAGAATAATTTTTTAAAAGAATGGAAACTGACTGAGTTTGCAAAATCATTCGGTATGGGGTTAACGACTTTTAAAGAATTATTTAATAACGTTTATGCCACTTCACCACGTTCATGGATCAGCGAGAAAAGAATTATGTATGCACATCAATTATTGGTAAATACTCAGATGAGCATTGTCGAGATTTCAATGGAAGCAGGTTTTTCAAGCCAATCTTATTTTACACAAAGCTATCGTAAACGTTTTGGTTACACGCCGAGCAAATCGCGCACGCCATCTCAATAATGAGTTAATATATAATTCACTCAAGCGACACATGCCCTGTCAGTTGTAGACTTCTATATACTGGCAGAAAGGCAAATATCCCTCCCCTCTCTACAGTACTCTTCTTATACAAAAACGCCTCTTAAACAAGCTTAAACCAGCCCTAAGCACAACAATCTGTGATCATATAGACGAAAAAAAAGGCTGCTTACTTAATTCAGTAAACAACCTTTTTGATGCCATTAATTATTTTGCACTGATAATTCTCAGGTCAATAATTGACATTGAATTAGGTGGTATTTGCCCTGGTATACCTTTCACACCATAACCACCTTCAGGTTTAATATAAACTTTAACCACACCACCCTCACCCGCTTTTTCAATAAATGAGTTAAGTGGTACAGGTAATTCGCTATAAGGTAATGTAACAGGGTTTTTGTCGGTATACATTACAGTTACCGTTCCATCTGTTAGCTGCTCTCTCATAATAAATGTGATATTTTTATTTTTCACATTCGCAATAGGCTTACCTTTTTGTAAGATCTTATAGTAAGTAAAGCTATCCAACTTGCTATATTTTTGCTGGGTGATCTCAGCAATTATCTTCTGATTACGTTTATCGTTCTCTTGAGCTATTGCAGTCAGTTCTTTCTCTGTTGGTTGTTTCGCTACAGGCTTAACTGAAATCGGGCTACCCGAAGAAGTCGCTGACTTCGCTTTTAATTTGTCATTCTCATCTTGCAACTGCATAACCTTTTTATTGAGATCCATAATCTGCGATTTCAATGCTTCATCAGGTATAACAGACTTTTGTTTTTCCAGCTCAGACTGAAGCTTTTTCAACTGTTCTTTCGCAGTCGTCAACTCTTGCTGTAACTTAGTCTTATCTTCGAGCTGCTTTTTCAGTTGCTCCAACTCAGCACTCTGAGCTTTATATTGCGCATTGACTGAGGTTAATTTATCAGCATCAAGTTTCAATGCACTGATCAGTTTATTCGCCTCAGCTAATTGCTTATCAGATTCAGCGCTTTGTTTCGCTTTATTAGCTACATCGCTTTCAAGACGCTTAACTTGCTGCTCGCGTTCTTTATTTTGCTTTTCGATTTCAGCTTTTTGAGCTTGTAACTGTTGCTGTACTTCTTTCAGTTCAGACTCTAACGCTTTCTTCTGCTCCACTTGTGCGGTTTGTGCAACTAGTGATGCCTGAAGCTTAATTGCTTGCAATTCATTGTTCTTTAACTTCTCTTGCAACTGCTGATTTTGCTGTGTCAGCTGTTTTGCCGCTGCATCTTGCTTCGCCAGTGCCTCTCGGGTCGCTTGGCTCTCCGCTTCCGCTTTTTGCAATGCCGCTTCTTTTTGCTTCAATTGGGTCACTTGCTGATCCAGATCGGCACTCAAGGCTTTTATCTGCTGATCCGAAGCTTGCGTCATCAACTGCTTCTGTTTTTCGATCTCTTTTTGCAGCTGCGCCACATCGCTATTGGCTTGCTTCAGCTGCGCTTGTGCCGCGCTAAACGCTTTTTCGTTCTCGGTCAGTTTGGCTTGCAGCTGTTGTTGCGCCTGCTGGCTGTCGCCATACTGTTTTGTCAGCGCTTCCTGCGCCGCTTTTTGCGTCTGTAACTGCTGTTGCAGTGCCTTCAGCTCGGCTTCCACATTTTTCTTCTGCTCAGCTTGCGCTGTTTGTGTCGCCAAAGCAGTTTGTAGCTTGCTGGCCTGCTGCTCATGCTCTTTTAACTGAGCCAACAGCTGTTGGTTTTGCTGTGTCAGCTGTTTTGCCGCTGCATCTTGCTTCGCCAGTGCCTCTCGGGTCGCTTGGCTCTCCGCTTCCGCTTTTTGCAACGCCGCTTCTTTTTGCTTCAACTGAGCCACTTGCTGATCCAGATCGGCACTCAAGGCTTTTATCTGCTGATCGGCGGCTTGCGTCATCAACTGTTTCTGCTTCTCGATCTCTTTTTGCAGCTGCGCCACATCGCTATTGGCTTGCTTCAGCTGCGCTTGTGCCGCGCTAAACGCTTTTTCATTCTCGGTCAGTTTGGCTTGCAGCTGTTGTTGCGCCTGCTGGCTGTCGCCATACTGTTTTGTCAGCGCTTCCTGCGCCGCTTTTTGCGTCTGTAACTGCTGTTGCAGTGCCTTCAGCTCGGCTTCCACATTTTTCTTCTGCTCAGCTTGCGCTGTTTGTGTCGCCAAAGCAGTTTGTAGTTTGCTGGCCTGCTGCTCATTGTCTTTTAGCTGAGCCAACAGTTGTTGGTTTTGCTGTGCCAGCTGTTTTGCCGCCGCATCTTGCTTCGCCAGTGCCTCTCGGGTCGCTTGGCTCTCCGCTTCCGCTTTTTGCAACGCGGCTTCTTTTTGCTTCAATTGGGCCACTTGCTGATCCAGATCGGCACTCAAGGCTTTTATCTGCTGATCGGCGGCTTGCGTCATCAACTGTTTCTGCTTCTCGATCTCTTTTTGCAGCTGCGCCACATCGCTATTGGCTTGCTTCAGTTGCGCTTGTGCCGCGCTAAACGCGTTTTCGTTCTCGGCCAGTTTGGCTTGCAGCTGTTGTTGCGCCTGCTGGCTGTCGCCATACTGTTTTGTCACGGCTTCTTGCGCCGCTTTTTGCGTCTGTAACTGCTGTTGCAGTGCCTTCAGCTCGGCTTCCACATTTTTCTTCTGCTCAGCTTGCGCTGTTTGTGTCGCCAAAGCAGTTTGTAGCTTGCTGGCCTGCTGCTCATTGTCTTTTAGCTGAGCCAACAGTTGTTGGTTTTGCTGTGCCAGCTGTTTTGCCGCCGCATCTTGCTTCGCCAGTGCCTCTCGGGTCGCTTGGCTCTCCGCTTCCGCTTTTTGCAACGCCGCTTCTTTTTGCTTCAATTGGGCCACTTGCTGATCCAGATCGGCACTCAAGGCTTTTATTTGCTGATCGGAGGCTTGCGTCATCAACTGCTTCTGTTTCTCGATCTCTTTTTGCAGCTGTGCCACATCGCTATTGGCTTGCTTCAGTTGCGCTTGTGCCGCGCTAAACGCGTTTTCGTTCTCGGCCAGTTTGGCTTGCAGCTGTTGTTGCGCCTGCTGGCTGTCGCCATACTGTTTTGTCAGCGCTTCCTGCGCCGCTTTTTGCGTCTGTAACTGCTGTTGCAGTGCCTTCAGCTCGGCTTCCACATTTTTCTTCTGCTCGGCTTGCGCTGTTTGTGTCGCCAAAGCAGTTTGTAGCTTGCTGGCCTGCTGCTCATGCTCTTTTAACTGAGCCAACAGCTGTTGGTTTTGCTGTGTCAGCTGTTTTGCCGCCGCATCTTGCTTCGCCAGTGCCTCTCGGGTCGCTTGGCTCTCCGCTTCCGCTTTTTGCAACGCCGCTTCTTTTTGCTTCAACTGAGCCACTTGCTGATCCAGATCAGCACTCAAGGCTTTTATCTGCTGATCAGTGGCTTGCGTCATCAACTGCTTCTGTTTCTCGATCTCTTTTTGCAGCTGTGCCACATCGCTATTGGCTTGCTTCAGTTGCGCTTGTGCCGCGCTAAACGCGTTTTCGTTCTCGGCCAGTTTGGCTTGCAGCTGTTGTTGCGCCTGCTGGCTGTCGCCATACTGTTTTGTCAGCGTCTCTTGTTCAGCTTTTTGCGTTTGAAGCTGCTGTTGAGCAATTTTTAATTTATCTTCTAACTGTTTTGCTGCTTCTTGCTGTTTTATAAGCTCATCGCGAGCTGATTGGCTCTCTGCTGCCATTTTTTGCGCAACATCTTGCTGCTGTTTTAATAAGGCAACTTGCTGATTAAGTTCCGCAGTCAATGATTTCACTTGCTCATCACTAGCTTGTGTCATCAATTGTTTCTGCTTTTCAATCTCATTTTGCAACTGTGCAACATCAGCAGTAGCTTGTTTCAGTTGTGCCTGTGCTTCAGTGTAATTCAGTTCACTTTGCGTCAGCTTTTCTTGCAGCTGTTGTTGAGCTCGTTGGCTCCCTTCATACTGTTTAACTAAAGCTTCTTGATCTATTTTTTGCGTTTGTAATTGCTGTTGAGCTGTTTTTAGATCATTTTCAAACGTTTTAGAAGCATCTTGCTGTTTAATTAATTCTGCTTGGAGGTCATTTTTCTGCTTCTCAGCTAATTGCAGAGCTTCTTCTTTTTGCTTCAGTAGTTCTTGTTGTTTATTTAGTGAAGCAGTCACTAATTTAACTTGTTCATCACTGTTTTTATTTAAGCGCTCAGCTTGCTCTTTTGCATCAGCCTCTAACTGAGTAATTTGTGCAGTCAATTGTTCAACTTGTTTTTGGGTATTCTCAAACTCTAATTTTGCTTGTTCAAGTTGTTTATCTTTTTCTGCTAATTGACTTTCAGCGACAGCTTGTGCTTTAACACTTTCACCGAGTTTTAACTCAAGTTGTTTAATGACTTGTTGAGCTTGCTCGTTTTGTAAAGTTAGAAGGTCTAAATTATTTTGTTTTTCAGTGATGGTATTTTTGGCTAACGATAATTCATCAGTCAGTAATACGATAGTTTCTTTATCATCTGTCGCTTTTAATTGTTCTTGCAATAAAGCAATTTGATTTTTATTTTCAGTTAGCTCGCTATTAATACGTTCTATTTCAAATTGTTTTTCAGCAATAGCATGGCTTAACTCTGCGACCGTCTTATTGTGTGCAATCAGTTTTTCAACTAACTGCCTATCTGTTAATAGCTGATGATAAGCAATTAACTGGCCTGCTCCCTGAGCAGCACCAAATTTAAATAAATGAGTTGCTTGCTGCTGAGCAAGTAGGTCAGCTAGCTGTTGCAAATAAGCGTCGTTGTCGGCTAATGATGATGCCGAGAACCGAGAGGAATAGAGCCCTAAAGGATCTAATACGATTTGGTATTTAGCAAAATCACGTGATAAATACTGCGGATGCCATTGCTTAGAATCAAATAAATATGGATAAGATGACAATAGCAAAGACTGGCGTGCTGACCCCGTTTGTTGCGCTACTGTGTTTTCTGGCATAGGACATTCAGACAAAGACACCATTGCCACTTCTTTTGGCGTAGTGGTGTTTGGCGTCGTAACTTTTGGCTGAACCTGCTTATTCACGACTCTCTGCGTATTCGATGGCGTACGTACAGAGCCTTTTGCTTGCCCTGTATTTTTTTTACTTACCGCAGATTTTGATTTTTCTTTTGGCTCAGGAGCGAGCGGTAAAGATAAAAATGAATCATAACCTTGACCTTGAGTATTCAATGGCTTTTGTGGGACTTGTCCCTCCTGCTCTAATTGCAGGTATATATCGAAGTCATCAATGACATTATTAAAGCTATCCGACTTAGCAAACTGGCTAAAAGCAGCCGAAAAAATGGCCAAAGAGACACAAAGTCTTAGGTTAATTCTCATAATCCACTAATTTTTTCCAAAGTTGATTCGGTTGATAGAACTGAGTTATAACGCACTTTGGCACAAAGCACTTTTGTTTTAGCTTCTATTGCCATTTGTAATAATTCAATCGTATCTGGGCTCGCCGTTGAGGATACTTGTTTATAAAGTTGATTAATTTCACTGACTTCTTTAAATGAGCCAACTAAGCGGTTGTAATCTTTAGGTGACAAAGTTTTCAGTGCATTAAGTTCTTTAATACAAGTATTTAAATGTTGAAATGACTCTTTTCCATTTCCAGTATCATTTAAACTGGTTGCCGCTGTTTCCATAGGCTTGTTACTGATTGCTGTATTTAAAACTGCTTGCGAATCAGCATAAGCGTAATCCATTTGCTACTGTTTAGGTGCAGGTGCAGCTACAGGCGCAGTAACGGGTGTAGTTGGAGTTGTAACTTGAGTTTTTTCTGTATTGTTCGTGTTATAGCCCAAAGAACAGCCAGAGAGCATCGCAGTCCCAGCTAAAAGCAAGGACGCAACAAAAAATTTATTGTTTGAGAACATATGGTTACCTTACCAGCACTTTTTCTTCGCTATTATAATGACATCCAAGAAACCTAGTGTAAGCTAAAACCTAGCTATTTTCTATAAGCCCCAATCTAGAAATAGAGACATCTCATAAATTTAGGTTAATTATTTTAATCTTAGCACTAAATTGGAATCCACCACACTATTTTTTCATGTAACAAAATAACTCAAAAACTCTTATTTTGAGTTTTATAAATAGCTATAGCAAAAAACTACCATCTAACAAACTTATTTGAAACTTTTATTTAATAAACAATCCATATTACGTTCAGGATAATGATAACAGCTTGATTATCCAGATAACTCAAATATTTCAGTTCAGAAATAATTTCTAACAAAAAAATAAATTTATGTGTTTTATCTATTCATCTTGCTTCATTAGATACATTAGTGAAGATACACATTATATGTTCATATATAGCAGTTTATTTTGCCTAGTATTTTTACCTATATCGATGGATAGTTAATCATCGCTCACCTATCGTTCACTTTAGGCATTTATCCAGATAGTTTTATTTAAGTAATAATTTAACAATTACTAATTGTATTGATTTATTAATTAATCAATTTGATGGGGATCAAATAGAATAATGCCCAGTATGTTAACTGGGCATTCATTGAGAAATAATAAGTTTTAAACTTATTAAGCTTTAGATGGGCGCAATGCAGGGAATAAAATAACATCACGGATCGTATGGCTGTCAGTAAACAACATCACCATACGGTCAATCCCAATACCTAAGCCCGCTGTTGGCGGTAGGCCATGTTCTAATGCAGTAACATAATCTTCATCATAGAACATCGCTTCATCATCACCTTCATCTTTATGACGAACCTGCTCAGCGAAACGTTCTGCCTGATCTTCAGCATCATTTAACTCAGAGAAACCATTACCAATTTCACGACCACCAATGAAAAACTCGAAGCGGTCAGTAATGAATGGATTATCATCATTACGGCGTGCTAACGGAGAAACTTCAGCTGGATATTCAATAATGAAAGTTGGTTGAATTAAGTGGCTTTCGGCAACTTCTTCAAAAATTTCACATTGAACTCGACCTAATCCCCAGCTATTTTCAATTTTAATACCAAGAGATTGAGCAATCGCAACGGCTTTATCCATATCATCCAGATCCGCGACATTGGTTTCTGGGCGATATTTACAAATTGCTTCTTTCATTGTCAATTTAGTGAATGGTTTACCAAAATCAAATTCTTGCTCACCATATTTGACAACGGTAGTCCCTAAGACTTCTTGCGCTAAAGTACGGAACAGTTCTTCTGTCAAATCAATCAAATCACGGTAATCAGCATAGGCCATATAGAGTTCCATCATGGTGAACTCAGGGTTATGGCGAGGTGATAAACCTTCATTACGGAAGTTACGGTTAATTTCAAACACACGCTCAAAACCACCAACAACTAAACGTTTTAGATACAGTTCAGGCGCAATACGCAGATACATATCAATATCTAGTGCATTGTGGTGTGTCACAAATGGACGTGCTGATGCACCGCCAGGGATCACCTGCATCATTGGTGTTTCAACTTCCATGAAACCTTTACCTACCATAAAATTACGTAATTCAGATAGGATTTTAGAACGCACCATAAAGGTGTGGCGTGATTCATCATTTGCGATCAAGTCAAGGTAACGCTGACGGTAACGCGTTTCTTGATCCGCTAAGCCATGAAATTTGTCAGGTAATGGGCGCAGTGCTTTTGTCAATAAACGAACTTCATGACAATGAACGGTCAGCTCACCCGTTTTGGTTTTAAATAAGCGGCCTTTAGCACCTAGGATGTCACCTAAGTCCCACTTTTTAAATTGTTCGTTATAAATGCCTTCCGCTAAATCATCACGAGAAACATAAATTTGAATACGACCACCCATATCTTGCAAGGTTGCAAATGATGCCTTACCCATAATACGACGAGTCATCATGCGCCCTGCAATTGAAACTTCAATATTAAGATCTTCCAGCTCTTCTGCTGATTTCTCATCATATTGTGCGTGGATCTTCTCAGAAGTGATTTCACGACGGAAGTCATTTGGGAACGCGATCCCTTTTTCACGTAAAGTAACCAGTTTCTCTTTACGGGTCTTTAATTCGTTATTCAAATCGGGAGCTTGTTCTGCACCCTGTTGTTGCTGCTGAGACATTTTTTCCTCACAGGCCAGCTTTTAGACTAGCTTCAATGAATTTATCCAAATCACCATCCAGTACGGCTTGCGTGTTACGCGTTTCCACACCAGTACGTAAATCTTTAATACGCGAATCATCAAGAACATAAGAACGAATTTGACTGCCCCAGCCAATATCCGATTTGTTCTCTTCCATCGCTTGTTTATCTGCATTCTTTTTCTGCATTTCCAGTTCATAAAGCTTGGCTTTTAACTGGCGCATAGCTTGATCTTTATTTTTATGTTGCGAACGGTCATTCTGACACTGAGTCACAATGTTAGTCGGTATATGGGTGATACGTACCGCTGACTCAGTTTTGTTTACGTGCTGACCACCAGCACCAGAGGCGCGGTAAACGTCAATCCGTAAATCCGCTGGGTTGATTTCAATATCAATATCGTCATCAACTTCAGGATATATAAAAGCAGAACTAAACGATGTATGACGACGGCCACCTGAGTCGAATGGGCTTTTACGCACTAAACGATGCACACCGGTCTCTGTTCTCAACCAACCATATGCGTAATCGCCAATAATTTTAATTGTTGCAGATTTTAAACCCGCCACATCACCGTCTGACTCTTCAATAATTTCTGTTTTGAAGCCTTTCGATTCTGCCCAACGCAGATACATACGCATTAACATACTTGCCCAGTCTTGGGCTTCAGTACCACCGGAACCAGCCTGCAAATCAATATAACAATCAGCACTGTCGTATTCACCTGAAAACATCCGACGAAACTCTAATTGTTCTAATTTCAGTTGTAGCTGTTCTAACTCTTCGCCCGCTTCATTAAAGGTGTCTTCATCATCTGCTTCAACAGCGAGTTCAAGTAAACCTTCAACATCCTCAATGCCTTGAGTGAGCTGATCAATGGTATCGACGATCGCCTCAAGTGAGGAACGTTCTTTACCTAAGGCTTGCGCTCTTTCAGGTTCGTTCCAAACATCAGGTTGTTCTAGCTCCGCGTTAACTTCTTCTAAGCGCTCTTTCTTGGCATCATAGTCAAAGATACCCCCTAAGAACCACCGTCCGGTCAGACAAGTCCTGAATCTTACTTTTTACTGGGTTAATTTCAAACGTCATTTTTCAATGTCTTATGTTGGGTCATTTAATAGAATGAATTCTTCACAAACTGTCAATTATATCGGAATTCCCCCGCAATTTATAGCGCCATAAAAACCTAATAGCGGAATAAATCATAGTCAGTAAACAAGGAGAATTATTCAGGCCAAATATGTTCCACCATCAATTGAACACTCTTTTGGCCTCTAAACTCATTAACATCCAATTTAAAGGCTATTTTAGCGCGTTTAACACTGTTATCCGGCCAACGGCGCACATCAATATTAAACATGATGGCATCCAACATTGGCCCTCCATTTACAGGCTCTAATATTAGTTTAAGGTGACGTTCACCGACTAAACGTTGCTGTAGCAATTGGAAGTGACCATCAAATACTGGCTCAGGGAATGATTGTCCCCACGGACCACTTTCACGCAGAAGCTCGGCGGTTTCTAAGGTGAACTCACTGCGTGCTAATTCACCATCACTCCACACTATCCCTGCTAATTGCTCAGGTTGAATTAATTCACCCATCAATAATTCAAAATGATGTTTAAACAACTCAAACTTTGTTTCTTCAAGGCTTAAACCTGCCGCCATGGCATGGCCACCAAACTTTTGCATCAACCCCGGCTGTAGCGTGTTCAAGCGCTCTAAAGCATCACGCATATGCACACCTTGGACTGAGCGCCCAGATCCTTTTAATGTTCCATCACCCGCTGGTGCAAAAGCAATCACAGGCCGATGGTATTGCTCTTTGATCCTCGACGCTAAGATACCAACAACCCCTTGATGCCATTCAGGGTGATAAATCGCTAACCCATTCGGTAATTGGCTATCGCCATACTCGATTTGGTTAAACAAAACTGAGGCTTCTTGCTGCATACCCGCTTCGATTTCTCGCCGTGCTTGGTTTAAACCATCCAATTCATTAGCCAGCTCTCGTGCATAAGCCATATCATCAGTCAGTAATAACTCAATACTCACTGACATATCATCCAAACGACCCGCCGCATTCAAACGAGGCCCCAAGGCAAAACCAAAGTCATTAGCCACTAAACGAGAGCATTCACGTTTTGAAACCTCAATTAATGCCTTGATCCCCGCACAGCAACGACCTGCTCTTACTCGATTTAGCCCTTGATGCACTAAAATTCGGTTATTGGTATCCAGTGGAACCACATCCGCAACGGTACCTAATGCAACAAGATCCAGATATTCGGCTAAATTGGGTTCACTAAGCCCTTGCTGGGCAAACCAGCCTTCTTGGCGAAGTTTGGCTCGTAATGCCGACATTAAATAGAATGTAACACCGACCCCTGCAAGCGACTTTGAAGCAAACTGGCAACCGACTAAATTAGGGTTAATAATGGCATCTGCGTTAGGTAATAGTTCTCCCGGTAAATGGTGGTCAGTCACAATAACTTTAATACCAAGACGATGCGCTTCCTCAACCC
The DNA here is from genome assembly GCF_033550225.1 of Providencia sp. 2023EL-00965. Classification (NCBI taxonomy): domain Bacteria; kingdom Pseudomonadati; phylum Pseudomonadota; class Gammaproteobacteria; order Enterobacterales; family Morganellaceae; genus Providencia; species Providencia sp. 2023EL-00965. The sequence goes on from NZ_JAWUEH010000013.1 coordinate 48,502, forward strand.
CTTCATGGGATGAGATACCATTATCCACCGTGACAATAAGATCTGTGCCTCGTTTATAGGCTTCTTCTACCACCAATGGCGTTAACCCATAACCATTTTCAAAACGGTTAGGAACGATATAATTTAAGTTTACATACCCCATTTTGGTGAGTGCTCGGATAGCTAATGCGGTACTGGTTGCACCATCAGCATCAAAGTCACCCACGATGGTGATACGTCCTTGGTTTTCTAATGTGCTATACAGTAATGATAGCGCACTCTCTACCCCTGATAATGCACGATAATCTAATAAATTAGAGGCTTTACGCTCTAACTGTGCAAGATCAGTAATGCCTCGATGAGCGTATACACGTTGGAGGATCTCGGGGAAGCCTGACAGTGCTTTGATATCATCGGTTAATGTGCGCTGACGCAAAAAGGTTTCTACATTCACAGTAATTAACTATTTTTGTTCAAGTATCTTTAAAAGATCATCAGGTGCTAAATAGCCTGATAGTAGCTGCCCATCGGGTAATACGATTGCGGGTGTTCCTGTCATTTTAAATTGACGGCCTAAATTAACGTGTTTACTTAGATCAATTTTACAGTCATCAATCATAGCAATTTCATCGCCTTTAAATGCTTTAGTGAGCGCATTTTGTGGTAAAGCATTACACCAAATAGAAGCCATCTGTTTTGCTGATTGGTGATTTAACCCCTGACGAGGGTATGCAAGATAACGTACGGTAATCCCTTTTTCATTTAACTCACCAACGGATTCATGCAGTTTTTTACAGTAACCACAGGTAATATCAGTAAAGACTGTCACTACATACTTTTCTTTTGGCGCTTTAAAAATAATCATTTGATCTTTTAGCGCTTCAATTTTTTTCATCAATGATTGATTGGAAATATTCGCAGGTACCTTACCACTAAGATCATAAATAGGGCCTTGTACCAAGTATTTACCATCATCAGTTACATAAATAATGCCATCTGATGTATCAACAGTATTCAGACCCACAATCGGTGATGGTTTAATCGACTCCACCACTAAATTATATTTAGCGAGTTTTTCTTCGATAATTTTATCATCAGTGGCCGCATGGGCTGACACAGAGAATGCTGCGAAACAAGCTGCCCATAATAATAATTTACGTTTCATAATTATCCTTATCATGCACATCACCCCCTAGGATGATGCTGCTCATGTAACATGCGCAAGCGTTCAGTTGCGACATGCGTATAAATCTGGGTAGTTGAAAGATCACTATGACCTAACAACATCTGTACAACACGTAAGTCCGCTCCATGGTTCAATAGATGTGTGGCAAAAGCATGCCGCAGAACATGAGGGGAAAGCGCTTCGGAATCAATATTCGCGATCACCGCATAATGCTTAATACGGTGCCAAAAGGTCTGCCGAGTCATCTTCGTGCCACGCTTACTTGGAAACAGCACATCACTGGTTTTACTACCTAAAAGATCGGCTCGCCCTTCTTGGATATATTTTTCAACCCAATAAATAGCTTCTTCCCCTAATGGGATCAATCTTTCTTTATCACCTTTACCCACAACACGGATCACCCCTTGGCGTAAACTGATATCAGAAAAGGTTAAGCCCACCAGCTCTGATACACGCAAGCCACAAGCATACAAAACTTCCAACATGGCTTTATCACGTAGCTCCAAAGGATCTTCCGTTGCGGGTGCATTAAGTAGATCATCGACCTGTTGTTCACTTAAATCTTTTGGTAGCCGCTGAGGTATTTTAGGTGCAGCAATCACAGCTGAAGGGTCATCTAAGCGTATTTTTTCACGATAAAAATACTGAAATAGCCTGCGCATCGCACTCAATAACCGCGCCGAACTGGCTGCTTTATAACCACCATCAATTCGTTCAGCTAAAAAGGATTGTAAATCTATTGATTGAACATTTTCTAAATTTAATTTATTTGCTTCTAACCATTTATCTAATAATTGTAAATCTAAACGGTAAGATGCCAATGTATTTTCAGCAAGATCTTGCTCTAACCAAATAGTATCAAGAAATTGTTCAATCAATGGATTAAGTTGTTTTGTTTCCACTTGCCCTATCTTCCTCTTCGCGATCACACAATCATTATGCCTGAATTCGCTTCATTCTGTTACAATACCTCTCTACTGCAATGAAAACTAGTTACATTAACATGAAAATAGGTCTCTTTTACGGTTCTAGCACTTGTTATACCGAAATCGTCGCAGAGAAAATACGCGATATCCTTGGTGATAACTTAGTCACATTACATAATGTTAACGATACACCACCTGAGCTAATGGAACAGTATGACGTTCTCATTTTGGGTATCCCTACGTGGGATTTCGGTGAAATACAAGAAGACTGGCTAGCAATTTGGGACGCGCTTCCCAATCTTAAACTTAGCGGCAAAATTGTTGCTATGTACGGCATGGGTGATCAAATTGACTACAGTGAGTGGTTCCTTGATGCACTAGGGATGCTTTACCATCAATTGAAGCCTACTGGTGTCAAATTTATTGGTTTTTGGCCACTAGAAGGCTATGAATTTGAAAGCCCTAAACCACTGACGGAAGATGGCAGCCAGTTTGTCGGCTTAGCACTGGATGATGTCAATCAATTTGATGAAACAGATGAACGTATCGCCCAATGGTGTATGCAGGTGCTAACTGAGCTCGAAGAATTACTGTGATCATGGCCGAAATTTTTGCCGATTACTGCAATATGCTTTAAATATCTGGATATTGCAGTAACAGTTGGTTTAAATTACGCCAATTCTCTTCTGATAACGAATCTCTCGCCACCCATAAATGGATTTTTTGTGGCTTCCCTTGTAGCGCACTTAACGTGAGTAATGTGCCAACTCGAGTACACCACGGCTGTTTGACAATACTCCACTCATTCTTTTTCCATTGTACTTTGTTACCATTAACGAGGACTGCAACCCCTTTAATTTTACTGATGTTTTTTTGGCTTTTTGCCCAACTTGCGATCACAATCACCAGCAAGGGTAACCATACCATTGAGTTACCCGGAGCCCATGGTGCAACTAATAAGATGAAGCCGACTATCCCATGAATACAGGTTGAAAAAAATTGAGTTTTCCATGAAATGGAGAGATTAGATTTCCACAGGACCACGATTTTTATTTCTTTCCTGGATCAGTTTAACCATACTAAACAGCTCTTCATCCTCTGGACGACCGTGATTCATGAGCCAATTAAATAAATCGGGATCAGTACATTCAAGTAAACGAACAAAAGTGTGTTTATCTTTGTTAGAAAGGCTATCAAACTCATACTCAAAAAATGGCATGATGGAAATATCTAACTCGCGCATTCCGCGACGACAAGCCCAATGAATTCTTGCTTTGTTCTCTATATCCATTCCACTACGGCCTTATTTTGTTGCAGTTAACTGATAAGATTGGTTATTTTTAATACTCTAACAGATTATTACTCAAGAAAACATGATGTAGAATACAATGTTACCAATTTCCATCATACTATCGCGTTTTTATCCAAGAATACCGATTAAAAATATTAAATAATTGATAGTGCATCATAATAATTACTTGCAATGTTATCCAGCTATTTTACCATTAACCCCCTTCTGAAATGAAAGAATACAGGTGAAATCATGACTACTGACGTTACTCACTTACCCTCATTCCCTCTCGATTCTCAGTCTTTACCACTTATATTGATTTCACTGGAAAACTGGGGACTCGTTCATTTACATGGACTTGACGCTCAAAAATATCTACAAGGCCAAGTTACTGCTGATGTTGATGCGCTGACATCAACACAACATACTTTAACCGCACATTGCGACCCTAAAGGAAAAATGTGGAGTGATTTACGCCTATTCCATCACCTTGACGGCTTCTCTTACATAGAAAGAAGTAGCGTCATTGAAAGTCAATTGGCTGAACTGAAAAAATATGCCGTATTTTCAAAAATCACTTTTGAGCAAAAAAGCGAATTGAAATTACTCGCTGTGGCAGGAAAAGGTGCCCGCGAAACGTTATCAACACTCTTTAGCACACTCCCAGATGATGAGAGCCAAGTGGTTGTTGATGGTAATTCTACCCTATTACATTTCTCTTTGCCGAATGAGCGCTTCTTGATCGTTACAGATGAAGCTACTGCACAAAAATTAGCAGATGCTATCAAAACCACAACGGATGATCAGCAATGGCTCTCACTCGAAATTGAAGCGGGTTATGCGGTTATCGATCAGGAAAGTAGTGCCCAACACTTACCACAAGCAACTAACTTACAAGCTCTACCTTATGGGATCAGCTTTAAAAAAGGCTGCTATACAGGGCAAGAAATGGTTGCTAGGGCTAAATTCCGTGGTGCGAATAAACGTGCTATGTATTGGCTAAAAGGCACAGCAGAGTCGGTACCTGCGGTTGGCGATGGTGTAGAATGGCAGCTTGGCGACAAATGGCGTCGCACAGGTAACGTACTTGCAGCCGTTAAATTAGCCAATGGTGAAATTAATATTCAAATCATTATGAATAATGATATGGAAGCAGACAGCGTATATCGCGTTACGGGTGATGAACAAAGCCATCTAACCATTCAACCGTTGCCCTACTCTTTGGAAGAAGAAAAATAATTGAGGTTTTTATGTCATCTGTAAATGGTAATAAGCCAGTTGAAGTCATGAATTTTGGCGGGTTTACCGAAGTTGTTCAGTTTTTAATGGAATTAGATAAACTAAAAAGTGTTTATCGCAAAAATAAGCTGTTGAACAACGAAAGACAAGAAAATACGGCTGAGCACAGCTGGCAATTCGCAATGGCAGCCATGAGCTTTGCCCCTTATGTTAAAGGTGTAAATGTCGACCATGCCATCAAACTGGCCCTAGTACATGACATTGTTGAAATCGATGCAGGTGATGTGTTGGTTTATGACATTGCTGCACGTGATGCTATCCGTGAACAAGAAATTAAAGCCGCTGTGCGTATTTTTGGCTTACTGCCTTTCCCACAAAACGAACAATTTTTAGCCTTATGGAATGAGTATGATGCCGCTGAAACATTAGATGCAAAATTTGCTAATGTGATCGATAGAACCATTCCAATGCTATTGAATTTACACAATCAAGGCCAAAGTTGGGTAGAAAATAATATTCGTTTAGAGCAAGTTATTGCTCGAAATGAATTTATTGAGGAAGTTTTCCCTGAGTTTTGGGAAGAGCTATTGCCACAATTAGAAGCCGCTCAACAAAAAGGCTGGTTGTTGTAAGAAGTTTCAGTATTTTTGTCAGCCACCCGGTGAAATCATCGGGTGTTTTGCCTAAAAATACGACAACGTTATTTTAAAGAATAATTTTCTGAGCGTTAAAAAACAAAGCTCCCCGATAACATCGCTATCGGGGAGCTAACTTACCACATTGATTTAAATCAGTATCAATTAAACGTAGTCTTCAATTGGTACGCAGGAACAATGCAGATGGCGGTCGCCATACACATCATCCAAGCGTTTTACTGCTGGCCAATATTTATTCGCTTTAGTCGCTTCTGTAGGGAATACCGCAAGTTCACGGCTATATGCATGATCCCATTCCCCTGCAAGCTCAGTTTGCACATGAGGTGAATTAACCAAAGGGTTGTCCTCAAGTGTCCATTCACCTTTAACAACCCTATCTATTTCACTACGAATAGACAGCATTGCATCAATGAAACGATCAATTTCAACTAGACTTTCGGACTCTGTAGGTTCAATCATTAATGTTCCAGCAACAGGGAATGACATGGTTGGTGCATGGAAACCATAATCAATCAACCGTTTCGCAATATCCAGTTCACTGATACCTGTGTCTTTCTTGATTGGACGTAAATCAACAATACATTCATGAGCGACATAACCATCACGACCAGTATACAAAATGTCATAGTGACCTTGCAGACGCTTAGCAATATAGTTCGCATTTAAAATCGCCACTTGGCTAGCTCTTCTTAAACCATACGAGCCCATCATGCGAATATACATCCAGCTAATTGGCAGGATTGATGCGCTACCAAATGGTGCGGCTGAAACCGCGCCTTGGTCTGTCACCATCTCTTGCTCAACGACTGAGTGTCCCGGAACAAATGGTGCTAAATGTTTTTTAACACCAATTGGCCCCATACCCGGACCGCCACCGCCATGTGGAATACAGAAAGTTTTATGTAAGTTTAAGTGGGAAACATCTGCACCAATATAGCCAGGTGTCGTCAAGCCCACTTGTGCGTTCATATTAGCGCCATCAAGATACACTTGGCCGCCAAACTGATGGATGATTTCACAAACTTCTTTGATGCTTTCTTCATACACACCATGAGTTGATGGATAAGTTACCATCACACAAGAAAGATCGGCGCTGTGTTTCTCCGCTTGTTGACGTAGATCAGCAAGGTCAATGTTACCTTCGTCATCACAACGTACCACGACCACTTCCATACCTGCCATATGAGCTGATGCAGGGTTGGTACCATGTGCTGATGCGGGGATCAGACAAATATTACGATGCCCTTCATTACGGCTTTCATGGTAACGGCGGATCGCTAATAATCCAGCATACTCCCCTTGAGCACCTGAGTTAGGTTGCATGCACACGGCATCATAGCCAGTGAGCTGCACTAACCAGTGGGATAGCTGCTCGATCATTTGATGATAGCCTTGAGCTTGCTCTGGTGGGCAAAACGGATGCATTTCGCCAAACTCAGGCCAAGTAATAGGTAACATTTCTGCTGCGGCATTCAACTTCATCGTACATGAGCCTAACGGGATCATAGCTTGGTTCAATGCCAAATCTTTGCGCTCTAAACTATGCATATAGCGCATCATTTCGGTTTCACTGTGATAACGATTAAAGTTTGGATGAGATAAAATAGCATCATTACGCTTCATCGCCGGTGAAATCGCTTGTTCCTGAGCAGCAACCTGTTTATCCAGTTTTTCAAAATCTAATTTTTGCTCGCTACCTGTGATCACAGCAAATAAATCATTTAAATCTTGGCGAATGGTTGTTTCATTAAATGTAACGCCAACCGCACCATGAACATCTGTTCGAAGATTGACTTGCGCTTTTTCTGCACGAGCCAATACCGCTGCTTTATCAGCAACTTCGATGGTTAAAGTATCAAACCAACTATTGTGGCGCAGGGTTAACCCTGCTTCTTGTATCGCCTGAGCAAAAATCGATGTAAAACGATGAATGCGCTCAGCAATCAATCTTAAACCTTGCGGGCCATGATAAACGGCATACATTGCAGCAATATTGGCAAGTAATACTTGCGATGTACAAATATTGGAGTTGGCTTTTTCACGGCGAATATGCTGTTCGCGGGTTTGCATTGCCATCCGAAACGCAGTATGGCCTGCCGCATCACGTGATACACCAATAATACGTCCCGGCATCGCGCGTTTAAATTCATCACGACAAGCAAAAAATGCCGCGTGTGGGCCACCATAGCCCATTGGCACGCCAAAGCGTTGCGCAGAACCGAAAACAATATCAGCGCCCTGTTTACCCGGAGCTGTTAGCAACACCAGTGCCATCATCTCTGCGGCAACACAACTCACGATTTTGCGTTCTTTTAGCTTAGCAAACAGCTCAGTGTAATCGTGTACTTCGCCTGTCGTGCCAACTTGTTGTAATAACGCACCAAAAATACCTTCATGATCCAGTACTTTTTCTGCTTTATCGACAATCACTTCAAAACCAAATGTACCAGCGCGAGTACGAACAACATCAAGTGTTTGTGGATGGATATCATCGGCAACAAAGAAACGTTCAGCATCTTTAAGCTTACTGATACGTTTTGCCATCGCCATCGCTTCTGCCGCCGCAGTGGCTTCATCCAACAATGATGCTGAGGCTAATTCTAAGCCAGTCAAATCAATGGTGACTTGCTGGAAATTTAACAGCGATTCTAAACGTCCTTGGGATACTTCAGGCTGATAAGGGGTATAAGCGGTATACCAACCTGGATTTTCAAGTAGATTACGTAAAATCACTGGCGGTAATATTGATGGGGCATATCCCATACCAATATAGCTTTTATACCTTTTATTTAAACTCGCAATCGTTTTAAGTTCTGCAAGCGCTTCTTGTTCTGTCGCACCGCTCCCCACTCTTGGTGGTTCAGCAAGTAAAATCGCTTTCGGTACAATATTGCCCGTCAGAGCATCAAGAGATGCCGAACCAACTGTGTCCAACATGGTTTTAACTTGTTCTTCTGATGAACCAATGTGGCGTTGAATAAATTCTGAACGGTTTTCTAATTGACTCAGAGACATCGTCATATCTGTATTCCCATTCCTATATCTGCTGCAAAAAGGGTAAGCTTATACTCTAAATAATTCGAGCTGTAGCTAAGCGACAAAACGAATGAGTCGCTAGAAGCATAGAAAATAGAGCGACCCCATACAAAAAGAGTCTCATCCCCCTATCTTCAAAAAGCGCTGCAACTTGAAATATGGCAGGTATAAAAGAAAAGCGCCCCATAATGTCTTCATTACGGGGCGCTTAACGGTTTATTCTTCTTCCGCAAGTAATGCTGAGTAAGCATCAGCGTCTAGCAGGTCTGTCAACTCTGATTCATCAGAGATTTTAATTTTGAAGATCCAGCCTTCTTGATAAGGTTGCTCGTTGACTAATTCAGGCGAATCATTCAGCGCCTCATTGACTTCAACAATTTCCCCCGTCAGTGGTACATAAATATCAGAAGCGGCTTTTACGGATTCAACCACCGCACAATCACTGCCAATATCCACCGCACTACCCACTTCGGGTAGATCGACGAAAACCATATCGCCTAATAGCTCTTGGGCATGTTCAGTAATACCTACGGTATATACCCCATCACCTTCATGACGTACCCACTCATGTTCACGGGTATATTTCAGCTCAGCAGGAACATTACTCATCATTAACCTCACTCTTATGTTCGAATTTTTAACGTCAAATATTAATCAATAGCGACAACTAAACGAGGGCTTTCCCTTCTCGTACAAATCCCGGTTTTACGACCTGAACTGGCATCTCTCGATTACGAATTTCAACAATCGCACTGTCTTGTATTTCTTTTGGCACACGCGCCAAAGCAATACTAAATCCAAGTGTCGGAGAGAAAGAACCGCTAGTAATCACGCCCTCTTGTAACTTACCTAAGTCATCAGTAAAGCGCACTGTTTGCCCTGCACGTAAAATGCCTTTTTCATGCATAACGATACCGACCAATTTTTCAGTGCCTTGCTCTTTTAATTTTTCTAATGCTTCACGACCAATAAATTGGCGTTCTTCAGGCTTCCAAGCAATCGTCCATCCCATATTAGCGGCTAATGGAGAAATAGTTTCATCCATATCTTGTCCATAGAGATTCATACCAGCCTCAAGGCGTAGCGTATCTCTTGCACCTAAACCGGCTGGATGGACACCTGCTTTAATCAGTTGACGCCAAAAATCGACGACTTGCTGTTTAGGAAGCGCAATTTCATACCCTTTTTCACCGGTATAACCTGTTGTGGCTATGAATAAGTCGCCAGCTTGCACACCGTAAAAAGGTTTCATATCAGCAATCAGTGCACACTGAGACTCGGATAGTAAAGAATGGACTTTTTGTTGTGCAGTAGGGCCTTGAACGGCCAGTAGAGCGAGGTCATCACGCACTTCAATAGAAACGACGTAGGATTTTACGTGCTGTTCAATCCATGCGATATCTTTATCGCGCGTTGCGGAGTTCACCACTAGACGATAAAAATGGTCATCTAGGTAATAAACAATCAGATCATCAATCACGCCTCCAGAGGCGTTTAGCATCCCCGTATAAAGTGCTTTACCTTTCTCTGTCAACTTGGCGATGTCATTTGCTAACAAATAGCGAAGAAAGTCACGACAACCTTCGCCATGTAAATCGACTATGGTCATATGGGAAACATCAAACATCCCAGCATCGGTTCTGACGATATTATGTTCATTGATCTGTGAACCGTAATGCAGTGGCATCATCCAACCATGAAAGTCCACCATTTTTGCACCACAAGCTATATGCTCATCATATAACGGGGTTTGCTTTGCCATGAATACCCTCTTTACATTTTTGAATATGATAGGGTGAGCGCTACCATTCTGTGCAGTAAAGAGGATCATCACTACACAGCCAGTAACGCTACGCAAACGATAACATCTTATTAAAAACTACCACTGTTTTTAGCAAGAAACCATTAAAAAAAATAGGGCTACCAGCTCTCTGTATTACTGATTACAGAGAAGATAATCCAGCGAAATTTGTTAAAAAATTGAGAATGATCACTCAATAACACTATGTTTAATACAAAACAGTAGAGTAAATCATCATATCCACAGTGTTCTTAACTAAAAATCAATGTTAGCACTGAACCATAAAATTAGTAAAACTAATGCGAAAATCGATTGTGATTAGAATTTCTCAATCATTAATAACAAAAATAACAGTGATAGGTTGATCTTTCATGGCCCTCCATCGGTCATAAAATATGGTTATTCTTTAATGAATTCGAAATTCAGATAGGTAATAAGCAAAAGATAATCAGAAGGAATAGATAAACGATATGGCTCGACAAATGTAACGTGGTCAATGATATCTCAATGAAAAGCCCTACTGACGCGTATAGGCGGATAAGGCGAGGAAATATTGGCAGATCTACGTCGTTCAACGTTGATTTTCTGCCAATAATTAATCGGTAAGTTTAGTTAGAGAGATCAGGCTCAGCCTTTTTCAACCACTCAGGCATATCAAATAGACCCATTGCATGATTGAGCAATTGCGGTTTTACCCCCGGTAGAGTACCCGCTAAAATTAAGCCGACATCACGCAAGAGTTTCTTGGCTGGATTATTACCATCAAAGAGTTCACGGAAGCCTTGCATGCCAGCAAGCATCATTGCCGCACTGTGTTTACGGTGGCGCTCAAAACTGCGTAAATAGAGATATTGACCGAAATCTTTACCTTCACGATGAAGACGTTTGATTTCACCTAACAGCATTGCAACATCCATAAAGCCTAAATTCACGCCCTGCCCAGCCAGTGGATGAATGGTATGAGCAGCATCACCTAATAATGCCAAACGCTGCGCTGCAAACTGCCTTGCATAACGCCCCGTCAATGGGATCGTTAATCGTTCACTTTCTAGTTGGCACAAACCCAAACGAGTATCAAAAGTAACGGCTAATTCTTTTTCAAAATTAACTTTATCCATTTGTTGGCGTCTAGCGGCATCAATCGCTGGCTGAGACCATACTATTGAACACAAATGAGGATCACTCAATGGTAAAAAAGCTAATATGCCTTTTCCATCAAAGGATTGACGAGCAATTGAATCATGGGGCTTCTCGGTACGAATCGTTGCAACCAACGCTGTATGTTCATAATCCCAAAATGTGAGCGGGATATCCGCATGACCACGTAACCATGAATTTGCACCATCTGCACCGACAATAAGCCTAGCTGTAAGCATAGAGTCATCGGCCAATGTAATGAAGACATCGTTTTCCCCCCATACCACTTTTTGAATGGTTGCAGGTGCTAATAATGTGACATTACGCATAGCCGCTGCTTTTTGCCACAATGCATCACGGATCACGTTGTTTTCAACAATATGGCCTAAATGAGATAAATTTTGCTCTTGTGCGGAAAATTGGATACGACCAAAACTGTCCTTATCCCATACTTCCATTCCTTTATAGGCGGAAGCTCTCATCGATTTTATTGATGACCAAACGTCTAAGTAAGTTAGCAGTTTCTCACTTGCAGCATTAATTGCTGATACCCTCAGCGCATACGGGTCATTCTCTGAAAATGTATTTTTGGCGGGATGATTCTCAATGACCGCAACACGTAACCCTGTACCTTCTAGTCCACAAGCTAGCGCTAAGCCGACCATACCACCACCGGCTATAACCACATCAAATGATTGCATACTTTCTCCTATTAATTCTGTGGTTATTGTTCCGCTACCCAGCCAAGTGTTTGGCGAGCTAGTGCATCGCGTACTGATGGCAACATTTCCATTGCCATTAAACCTAAATTGCGTCCAACCACTAAAGGTAAACAACGGTTGGCAAAAACTCTCACTAATCCATCCGTCATGGTCACGGTTTTTTCTCTATCAATGCTTCTGGCTTGCTGATACGTATTCAACAGTGCATATGCGCCAATATCTTGATTTTTCTGATAGGCTTTAACCACTAACTCGGCCAATTGCATCACATCACGAATACCAAGGTTGAAACCTTGTCCTGCGATTGGGTGCAGTGTTTGTGCGGCATTACCGACCAAAACAGTACGATGACTAATTGGGTTTAAAGCCTTACGTAATGATAGCGGATAACAAAAACGTGTTCCCGCCTGAGTGATTTTGCCAAGACGCCAGCCAAACGCTTGCTGAAGCTTATTAATAAACGTTTTATCATCCCACATTTTGATGGTGTCAGCTTGTTCTTGTTGATGACACCAAACCAGTGAACTGCGCCCTTGAGACATCGGTAACAGCGCTAACGGACCAAACTCAGTAAAACGCTCAAAAGCTCTACCTTGAGGATCAATCGACGTTTTCACATTGGCAATAATCGCCACTTGACCATAATCAGTTTGCTGCCATTGCATATGACAAGCCTGCCCTACTGCCGAATGGCTACCATCGGCCGCTACCAGCAATGCGCCGGTGAGTATTTCGCCACTATCTAAAGTGACCTCAACATAATCGCTATGCCGCTGGATAGTTTCTACTTTTGCTGGGCAATATAATGTAACACCTGCCGCTTTACCTAATAACTCGAATAATCGAGTTCCTGCATCATGCAATTCAATGACATTACCTAATTCAGGAATATGGTAATCCTGTGCATTGATATTAACAAACCCTGCATGACCGCGATCGGAAACGTGAACATGGGTTATTGGTGTAACGCAATCAGCAAGCGCTTCCCAGATGTCAATTTTAGCTAACCGCTGACAGGTTCCATGGGCAAGTGCGATCGCTCGGGCATCAAACCCCGGATGCTCGCCTTCTGGCAAAGAAGCTTCAACCAGCGAAACTGATAACTTCCCTTGGCTTAACGCAGAAATGGCCAGTGCCAAGGTTGCACCCGCCATTCCACCACCCACAATAATCACATTCATGTTGTGTTAATTACCTTTTACTACTCTCTTAAGCTTAATGAGCGCTTGCCATCAATGCTTCTATTTCATCAGGATCTTTGACGACTAAATCAGTCAAGTTTTCATTGCCGTTTTCAGTGATCACAATGTCATCTTCAATACGGATACCAATGCCACGATACTCAGGAGGTACATCTGCATCTGGTGCGATATACAGCCCAGGCTCCACCGTCAATACCATACCCGGCTCTAAAATACGGTCACGGTCGGCGCCATAGAAACCAACATCATGCACATCTAATCCCAACCAGTGACTTAAACCATGCATAAAGAATGGAAATAGTGCTTTGTTCTCGATCAATTGATCTACGTCGCCATGTAAAATACCTAGCTCAACTAGCCCTTCAACTTTGATACGCACAATTTTTTGTGTGACTTCATGGATACTTGTACCAGGGCGATACAATTCTAAAGCGGTATTTAGTGCCTTGAGCACAATTTCATACAGCTCACGTTGCGGCTTGGTAAATTTACCGTTTACAGGGAATGTACGTGTGATATCGCCTGCATAGCCATCAAATTCAGCCCCTGCATCAATTAAGACCACTTCACCGTCTTTCATTTCGCATTCATTTTCTGTGTAATGCAAAATGCAGGCGTTTTCACCACTACCAACAATGGTGTTATAAGATGGGAAACGTGCACCATGGCGAGTAAATTCATATTCTACTTCACCGCATAACTGGTATTCAAACATGTTTGGCTTACAAGTTTTCATGGCACGAATGTGCGCCAATGCTGAAATTTCACCCGCTTTACGTAACGTGGCTATCTCTGCTTCAGATTTAAACAAACGCATTTCATGCACGAGTGGACGCCAATCAATCATCGTTGACGGTGCACGTAAATTACGACGGCTACCTTTACGTAAGGTCTCTAATGCATCAAACACTAATTTATCTGCATACTCGAATTCACCTTGAGCATGGTAAATAACATCAAGGCCATTCAATAATTGATATAACTGTTCTTCTATTTCGTCAAAAGGCAATGCTTTACTAATACCCAGTTTTTCTGGAGCAGCCTCTTGGCCTAAACGACGACCAAACCAAATTTCAGCAGTAAGGTCACGTATACGGTTAAAAAGTACGGTATGACTATGTTTTTCATCGCTTTTGATTAGTAACAATACGGCTTCTGGCTCACTAAACCCTGTCAAATACAGGAAATCACTGTGCTGACGATAGGGGTATTCACTATCCGCATTGCGTTGTGCGCTAGGTGCTGAGAAAATAATAGCGGCGCTTGCTGGCTCCATCTGAGCCAATAATGCGTTACGACGAGAAATAAATTCCTGCTTATTCATACCGTTTCTGCCTTATTATTTAGATTGTTGAATTAATAGTATGCCCTTGTAGCTAATGCTAAAGCATATAACGGCCGTCACTTAACCTGTATTAATTTTACTGAATAAACCGCTATTTAGCTCAAATAAGCAAATATACTCCCCATCAAACAAGATGTAGCATTATCGGCTACATCTTGAATACAATAGATCTTACGTTGATGGCGTTTAATGGAGCGTTGGTTTGTTGTTTTCAACATCCGTTGGTGCTTTTTTACCTTCAGTAAAAGTGATATAGCAAAGCTGTACTGCCACTCTGACATACTCAACCACTTCTTCTAGCGCCTGCTCAAGCTCTTCTTGATCTTCATCTTCATCGTAACCCAGCATGCCAATGTTACGTAAATCAGTAATCACCTCACTAACTTCTTTTTTCTCTGCAAGTTTAGGCTGAGCGACCCCAAGTCCTAATAGAAAATGATTCACCCATCCAGCTAAGGCATCAGCGTGATCAAACACTGATGCATTCTCATCAGGAAATAACATAGAAAAGGCAAAATCACTGTCATCTAATGCTTCATAGGTGGTGTCATAGAGATCACGTAATGGCTGAGCAATCACTTGAGAAAAAGCCAGTCCATCATTAGCCAGATCATGAACTAATGTCTGCCAACCTTGGTCACGGCTTCCACCACAAATAAGTCCAGTAATCAGTCCGTGAATTTCTGCGGCTGTAAGCGCAATGGAATTTTGTTGGAGAAGAGTGTCCAACGTTTCATAGTTTGGTAAAGATTTTTGTATAGACATCTGAATTCGTCATGTTAGCTAATCATTCATGATATGCTACCATCAAGGGTAGTCGCTATACCAGTAAGCTTTTGTGATCTGTATTATTAATCAAGCGCTTTATCTAGCGAAATTTCCAGACTCTGAATAATTTGAACGGTTGCTATCAGTACTGCAACTTGGGTTATAACGGGTGTATACTCGAAATAATTCGAATTGCAGGTAGGCAAGGAGCATAGATGAACACTATGACCCAACGAGTTAAGCGTACGTACTCACTATACCTTAACGCAAAGCCCCGCAACTCGAAGTATGACGAGTATATTTTTTTGACGCCGAACACAGATTTGTCGGCGAGTATTATTCGTATGGAGGGATCATGTCCGCACAGCCGGTTGACATTCAAATATTTGGGCGCTCAATGAGAGTCAACTGCCCTATTGAACAAAAAGAAGCATTAATTGCATCCGCTCAAGAGCTTGAACAGCGCTTACAAGATCTTAAAGATAGAAGCGGTGTAACAAATACAGAGCAGCTTATTTTTATTGTTGCATTGAACGTATGTCACGAATTAACACAAGAAAAGACAAAAACGCGTGATTATGCATATAATATGGAAGAGAAGATAAAAATGCTGCAACAGACGATCGAGCAAGCATTACACGATCAGGTAAAAATTACTGAGAGACAGGTTTTGCCTATTGGCTAAATTTGCTTAAAAATCATACATTAGTATAAAAAAATATATGAAAATGGGGTTGCATTTTCATCCCAATTTCATACAATGAAGTCCATAGAGTAGCAACAAGTACTCAACAGAATTTCTCTGAGATGCGCGTCAGTGGGTGAGTCCCCTGAGCCGATATTTCAAAAAAATAGAATGTGGTTATTGCGCTGGTGAGCACGCCTGATCCGCTCAGGAAGCCTAAAGGTTAGCTAAACTACGTTCACCTTGAACCAAGGGTTCAAGGGTTACAGCCTACAACGGCATCTTGGAGACCCCCCATTTTTCCCTTCGTGTTGTCTTTACCTTTGTTTCTATTATTACGTTATACTTGCGGTAATTTATTCGATTATTTCTGAGGTATATGAAACCATGGAAGATCAACTATCAGCTACCCGTCAACAAATTCGTCAGTCTACTCGAAAAAAACGCCAACAACTGAACGCTATTGAACAGCAAACTGCCGCACAAAAAATCATGCAACATGCTTTATTGCACTCGAAAGTCAGCCAAGCTAACAATATTGCATTATTTCTCGCCTTTGATGGGGAAATCGATACACAGCCGCTAATTAACGCATTATGGCAACAAAATAAAAACGTTTATCTCCCTGTTTTACACCCTTTCAATCGAAACAATCTATTATTTTTGCGTTATACCTCTGAAACCAACTTAGTTAAAAACCGTTTTAATATTGAAGAACCACCACTCGATGTCACTCAAGTGCTTCCACCAAACCAGCTCGATATTATGATGATCCCTCTGGTCGCTTTTGATGAACAAGGCCAACGCTTAGGTATGGGGGGAGGATTTTATGATAGAACATTGGCAAATTGGCAACACAAAGGTTTTTATCCTATAGGGTTAGCGCATGACTGCCAATATGTGAAGTCACTGCCTGCCGCACACTGGGATATTCCACTGCCAGAAATTATCACCCCTCAAAAAATATGGCACTGGTAACCAGTGCCATCAGATGACAAGCAGACAACAATTGATTAATTAGAACAATAAACGAGCGCGAATAGTGCCCGGTAGTTCTTTTAATTTCACCAAAATATCATCCGCTTGGTCAGGCTGCTGAGTAATGATATCGATCACTACATAGCCCACATTACCTGTAGTGCGCAAATACTGACCAACAACGTTAATGTTGTTCTCTGTGAATACTTGGTTAATGCTATTCATTATGCCTGGACGGTTTTCATGAATATGCAATAGACGGTTAGTATCTTCAGTATGTACCGGTAGAGAAACCTCTGGGAAGTTGACCGCAGATAATGTAGAACCATTATCAGAGTATTTGGCTAATTTGCTCGCAACTTCTAACCCGATATTTTCTTGAGCTTCTTCCGTCGAACCACCGATATGTGGAGTCAATATCACATTATCGAATTTAATTAATTCACTGACGAATGGGTCATTCGGATCATTGTTACCGGCAGGCTCTGTTGGGAACACATCTACCGCAGCACCTGATAAATGCTTGCTTTCTAATGCATCCGCTAAAGCAGGAATATCTACCACTGTTCCGCGTGAAGCATTGATAAAAATGGCCCCTGGCTTCATCAATTCAAATTGCGGTTTAGCAAACATGTTTTTAGTACTTGGTGTTTCAGGTACATGTAAGCTCACCACATCGCTCATATTTAATAGCTCAGCCATTGAACGAACTTGTGTTGCATTCCCCAAAGGTAATTTGTTTTCGATATCATAGAAGTAAACATCCATACCAATACCTTCAGCTAAGATCCCCAGCTGAGTACCGATATGACCATAGCCTACAATACCTAAACGTTTACCACGTGCTTCAAAACAACCTTTTGCTTGTTTTTCCCAAATACCGCGGTGGGCTTTCATGTTTGCTTCAGGGATACGACGCAGTAATAATAGTAATTGGCCAAGTACCATCTCTGCAACGGAACGAGTATTCGAGAAAGGCGCATTAAATACAGGGATCCCACGTTTAGCCGCAGCATCTAAATCGACTTGGTTAGTCCCAATACAGAAACAACCTACCGCGACCAGTTTTTCAGCCGCAGCAAAAACTTCTTCGGTCAAATGAGTACGGGAGCGAATACCGACAAAACGTGCATCTTTAATGGCTTCTTTTAATTCTTCATCCGACAGTGCACTTTTGTGATATTCAATATTGGTATAACCTGCTGCTTTTAGGTTATCCACCGCGCTGTGATGAACACCTTCCAATAATAAAAACTTAATTTTGTCTTTTTCCAAAGATACCTTGACCATTTACCCTACCCTATCATGCTTAAAATTCGTAACAGATGAATCTCCGGCTACCAACATAGCAAAAAATGGCACAGTATCAATACAATCGTTTGCCTAGCCCTAACTATCTAGCGCGAAGAAAAAGAAGTTATACGGAAGAAAATCAGGGGCGGTAACACAAAATAAGGATTTTGCCTATGTTATAAGCATTAGTGTGAGATATATCACCAAAATAGTGATAAATAAAAAATTGTGAATTTTTTTACTAATAGTTAATACCAGAAAAATCAATATTAAAAATATCCATCTACTCATAAAAAAAATAAACCAGTGAAATAATCACTGGTTTATGTCCATCTGAGGTACATTTAAACGCTATTTAATGGTTTTAACCCCTTCAGAGGTACCCATCAATACAACATCTGCCCCGCGATTCGCAAACAGGCCAACAGTGACCACACCTGCAATACCATTAATTTTATTTTCAAGGGCAACAGGATCAACAATGCTTAAATTATGAACATCTAAAATCACATTACCATTATCGGTAACGACATTTTGGCGATATTCAGGTGTTCCACCCAATTTTACTAACTCACGCGCCACGTAGCTGCGAGCCATTGGGATCACTTCAACAGGAAGTGGGAATTTACCCAATACATCAACTTGCTTTGATTGATCGACAATACAAACAAATGTTTTAGAAATGGCAGCAACAATTTTTTCACGAGTTAGCGCAGCGCCACCGCCTTTGATCATATTCATGTGATGATCAATTTCATCGGCACCATCGACATAAACATCTAATGAATCAACATCATTACAATCTAAAACAGGAATGCCTAACGCCTTAAGTTTTGCAGTAGACGCTTCTGAACTCGAAACTGCACCTTCTATCTGACCTTTCATTGTGGCAAGTGCATCAATAAAATGAGAAGCGGTAGAACCCGTTCCCACGCCAACAATCGTGCCAGGTTTTACGTAATCTAATGCTGCCCAACCTACTGCTTTTTTTAATTCGTCCTGAGTCATGCCCATGCCTTTTGCTATTTAAAATATCAATGAAGTTAGTGTTAGTAGTATATACTGGACACCCAACAAGTTCAGCTTTGTTCGCTATATTCTGTGATTTATACAATGTCATTAATATTTCAAGTGTTCTGCAATAAATTATGGCATATTAACCCATAGAATAACGACAAGGAGAATATCCCCAATGAAGCGCCCTGATTACCGCGCGTTGCAAGCACTGGATGCTGTCATTCGTGAAAGAGGATTTGAGCGCGCAGCTCAAAAACTGTGTATTACGCAGTCAGCTGTTTCACAACGGATCAAGCAATTAGAAAACCTATTTGGCCAGCCGCTACTTGTCCGGACAGTGCCACCGCATCCCACTGAGCAAGGGCAAAAGTTACTAGCATTGTTGCATCAAGTAGAATTATTGGAAGAACAATGGCTTGGTGATGAAAATGGTGGTTCAACGCCACTACTGCTTTCGCTTGCGGTCAACGCTGATAGCTTAGCAACATGGCTGTTACCGGCCCTCAACCCTGTGTTACGTAATAGCCCAATACGCTTAAATATCCAAGTGGAAGATGAAACGCGTACCCAAGAGCGTTTAAGACGCGGTGAAGTCGTTGGTGCGATCAGTATTCAACCACAAGCCCTACCGGGGTGCCTTGTCGACAAACTAGGGGCTTTGGATTACCTTTTTGTTGCGTCACCAGACTTTGCCGCAACTTATTTCCCTGATGGCGTCACGCGCTCATCGCTGCTTAAAGCGCCGGCTGTCGCATTCGACCATCTTGATGATATGCATCAAGCTTTTGTTCAGCAAAACTTCGGTTTATCGCCGGGGAGTGTTCCTTGCCATATCGTGAATTCATCAGAAGCATTTGTACAATTAGCCAAACAAGGGTCAACCTGTTGTATGATCCCACATTTGCAGATAGCGAATGAATTAAAAAATGGTGAGTTAGTAGATTTAACACCGGGGCTATATCAACGTCGTATGCTTTACTGGCATCGTTTTGCACCAGAAAGCCGCACGATGAAGAAAGTGACAGACGCCCTACTCAAAACAGGGCGCCTAATGTTGAAACAAGAAGAGATTTAACGTTTTAACTCAAAAACCACATCAACTTGGTCATTAAAATCAATACTCTGCTGCTCATAAGTTTCATTAACATCACGTTCAGGAGCAGCAGCAAGTACAGCTTTAGCACGATAGTTCATCACTGGCGCTGGGTATGGAACCGCATCAGGAGCACGATAATTGATACTGTATACCGGCCCTAACTGAACACTAAAACCTTTGGCCAATGCGTTAGCTTGCTCAATCGCATTTTTAATTGCTTTTTCACGTGCTTCATCACGATACTGTTGTGGATTATTCACACCAAACTGAACAGAATTAATTTCATTTAGTCCTGCTTTCAAAGCCCCATCCAGCAGTGTATTAAGCTGATCTAATTTAGTGACTTTAACTTCAACAGAGCGAACCGCCGTATAACCCACAATTGATGATTTTTGTGATTCTTTGTCATACTCATATTTAGGCTGAGTACGCACATTAGCAGCATTGATATCTTTCTTTTCAATGCCGTTTTGTTTTAAAAACTCAAAATACTCAGCAACACGTTTATCAACACCTGTTTTAGCGGCTGCTGCATCTTTCTCAGTAACTTCAACATTAATATTTAATGTTGCCATATCGGGTGATGCCTTAATAACTGCATTACCTGATGTCGTAATATGTGGGCCTTCAGGAAGTGGATTGGCTTGTGCAATAGCTGGAACCGCAATACCCGCCATCATGGCGGCAAGAACTAAAGACTTTAACTTCACAGGACCTCCTAAGAAATAATAACAAGAAAGTTGCCGTGATATTATCACTCACTAGCAACCTACATAAACCTTAGCACATACAATGTAAAGTTCGTTTCAGATTAATAAGAAATTACAATTATCCTTAATACCCTAATCCTTGTTTTGCTAATTGAATAGCAATAAACCACATTACTGTGCCAACAAATACATTAATAATACGTTGCGATAACGGTTTATTTAACACAGGTGAAAACCATGCCGCTAACATCGCTAATGCAAAAAACCAAACAAATGAAGCCGTCAACGCTCCCGCTGTAAACCAAGGGCGTAGTTGGCTTTCTAATTGACCGCCGACACTCCCCAACACCACGAAAGTATCTAAGTAAACATGTGGATTAAGCCATGTCACGGCAAACAACGTTATGATTACTCGCCAACGACTAGCGATTTGATGCTCTGCGCTTAACACCATATCATCGCGACTAAATGCGCTACGAAAAGCACCATACCCATACCATGTTAAAAATCCAACACCAGCCCATGTAATCAGCTGCATCAATATTTCAGATTGGCTAAGTAAAGCGCTACCACCAAATACCCCTGCAACGATTAATAACGTATCACTTAAAGAGCATAAAAATGCACTCATAATATGATATTGCTTTCGACTGCCCTGCTGTAATACGAAGGCATTTTGTGGTCCTAATGGAAGGATCATCGCTGCCCCAAGTAAAGCGCCCTGTAGATAAATAGTAAACATGCACTCATTCCAAATAATTATTCACTGTTTATGCGACAATTCTATCGATAAAAAATTATTAGTGAAAATTATTAATTCTTATAGAACATTAGCAAAACTACTTTCGTGATGAGGTATAAAAATGATAAGAAAGAAAGAAATGAAAACAGGGTAACGTATTCAACATACGCTACCCTGTTATGACACTCAGTCCACGATTATTCAGCAGATTGATTTTTGACGACAGTTTGTGATTGTTGGTGCAAATAGACATCCATTTGCGGGAAAGGAATACCAATTTTGTGCTCATCAAGAGCGCGTTTAAAGTTTTCCATCAGATCCCAATAAACAGGCCATGCATCACCATTCGTAGTCCAAAAACGAACCAAGTAATTCAATGATGATGGTGCCATTTCATTCAAACGAATGGTCACACCTTTATCATGTTGGATACGGCTATCAGCCGCAACAATATCACCCAACACTTTTTTCACTACATCGATGTCTGAATCATAAGCAACGCCAACTGTAATATCAGTACGACGATTTGGCTCACGTGAGACGTTAATAATACTATCTGCAATAATTTTACCGTTAGGGATGACAATAATACGGTCATCCGCGGTTCTCAGTGTCGTAGAGAAGATTTGTACATTTTGTACTGTACCTTCAACTGCACCAATCTTCACATATTCACCCGCACGTAATGGTCTAAATACCACCAATAAAACGCCCGCAGCAAAGTTACCCAATGAATTTTGTAACGCTAAACCAACTGCTAAACCTGCGGCACCCATTACGGCTATCACCGATGCCGTTTGAACACCAATTTTGCCAAGTACGGCAATAAATGTGAAGGCAATAATAGTATAACGCGCAATGGCAGATAAGAAATCACTCACTGTCGCATCAATGCCGCGAAGAGTCATGATACGGTGTAAACCACGACCTGCCCATTTCGCAACCATCATACCGACAATTAAGATGATAATGGCAGAAACAATATTCACCACATACTGAACTAACAGATCCTGATTTGCCGCAAACCAACTGGTTGCGTTATTCAACGCTCCTGTAACATCATCAGTATTCATAAAGCCCTCGAGTTTTTAAATTGAACAATATTGTGAATAAAATAACCACACTCTCCCAAAACTTAACCTTCTGACAGGCTAATCATGTGGTATCACTGTCGAATAATAACTGTAATTGCTAAAATCTGACAACATATCAAAACAAAAGTTTATTGCCTTTTATTTTCTAAGACAAATCGTCTATATTCATTAAGCATACTAAGAAAGTCATCAATGCCACAAAATGCGATGCTTTCATTATCATAATAACTCATTCCTTCTTCCAATCCATCCGTTTCGAAAGCGAGCTGATTCGCTTTGATCATCACCTCTTCTTCATCCAAAAACAGTGTATATTCGTGACCAATCAACTCCCACTGTTTTTCGCTACCTTTAACTGACTCGTAACTTTGTTCAATATCTTCGAGTAAGTTTAAGTCGCCTTTTACCTCTTCATTAAGCCAATAACCAATCGCCTCATGATCCATCGAAAATTTTGCTGATATCTCGCCTGTAATATCTTGAAAAAATTGGTAATCCATAACTCACCTCTACCAGACGTTATTACGCTTAATTATACCCTTAGTTACGTATTATTGTTGGTATAAAAATAATATTGTTATGCCATAAAGCGCACAGAAATCGCCAACACATCTAAGTATTAAACTAAAATGAATGAGGTAAGAAATGGGAGTAATTGCAAAGTAATTAAGCTAAGTAAATTATAAAGAATATTTGGAGGGATGACTGGCTTATGATTAACCATATCGACCATTTAGTGTTAACGACCACGAATCAAAATTTATGTATTGATTTCTACACCCGTGTTTTGAAAATGAATTTAGTCACATTTGGTGAACAGCGCTATGCAATACAATTTGGTCAACAAAAAATAAACATTCACCAGTACGGTCAAGAATTTGAGCCTAAAGCTCACTTGCCTGTCCCTGGCTCACTTGATTTATGCTTTATCAGTGACATACCGCTAGAACAGGTTATTGAACATATTCAAAATCAAAAAATGACTATTATTGATGGCCCCATCAAACGCACAGGCGCAATGGGGGATATTTTATCCATTTATATTCGAGATCCCGATTTGAACCTAATTGAAATATCAAACTATTGTTGATTGCTCATTTTGATAATTAATTACTCAATCATAACCCACACTATTACAATAGTAATAAAAAAGGCTCTGAACATTTCAGAGCCTTTAAATAATATAACTTAATGGTTAAACGGCAGTTTGGAAAATAACGCCATCTGCTTTTTCAGTGTATTGTTCTAACTGATCAAAGTTTAGATAACGATAGGTATCTGCTGCGGTTTCATCAACCTTATCCATAAACTGTAAGTATTCCGCAGGTGTCGGTAGACGACCTAACAAAGAAGAAACAGCAGCAAGTTCAGCTGATGCTAGGAATACATTTGCCCCAGTACCTAAGCGGTTAGGGAAGTTACGTGTAGAAGTTGAAACAACCGTTGCACCATCAGCAACACGAGCTTGGTTACCCATACATAATGAACAACCTGGGACTTCAATACGTGCCCCACTCTTACCAAATACGCTGTAATAACCTTCTTCGGTTAATTGCGCTGCATCCATCTTAGTTGGTGGAGCAACCCATAAACGCGTTGGTAGTTGACCTTTGTGCTGATCAAGCAGTTTACCTGCCGCACGGAAGTGACCAATATTTGTCATACAAGAACCGATAAAGACTTCATCGATTTTCTCGTTCTGTACTGCTGATAATAAACGAGCATCATCAGGGTCATTAGGTGCACACAGAATGGGTTCTTTGATTTCATTCAAATCAATTTCAATCACTGCGGTATATTCCGCATCGGCATCACCTTCAAGCAGTTGCGGATCGGCTAACCAGCTTTCCATCCCTTTGATACGACGCTCAATCGTACGACGATCACCATACCCTTCGGCAATCATCCACTTCAAGAGGGTAATGTTAGACTGTAAATATTCAATAATTGGCGCTTTATCTAATTTAATCGTACAACCCGCCGCAGAACGCTCGGCTGAAGCATCAGCAAGTTCAAATGCTTGCTCAACTTTCAGCTCAGGTAAGCCTTCAATTTCCAAAATACGGCCAGAGAAAATGTTTTTCTTACCTTTCTTCTCAACAGTCAGTAAACCCTCTTTAATCGCATATAATGGGATTGCATGTACCAGATCACGTAATGTGATACCCGGTTGCATTTCACCTTTAAAGCGAACCAGCACAGACTCAGGCATATCAAGAGGCATAACCCCTGTTGCTGCTGCAAATGCAACCAGACCTGAACCCGCAGGGAAAGAGATACCAATAGGGAAACGAGTATGTGAGTCACCACCTGTACCGACAGTATCAGGCAGTAGCATACGGTTTAACCATGAGTGGATAATACCGTCACCCGGACGTAAAGAAACCCCACCGCGGTTCATAATAAAATCAGGCAGTGTATGGTGAGTCGTCACGTCAACAGGTTTTGGGTAAGCCGCAGTATGACAGAATGACTGCATCACGAGATCTGCGGAGAAACCTAAGCACGCTAAATCTTTCAATTCGTCACGTGTCATTGGCCCTGTCGTATCTTGAGAGCCTACAGAGGTCATTTTAGGTTCACAATATTCACCGGGGCGAATACCTGGGCGACCACATGCACGGCCTACCATTTTTTGTGCTAAAGAAAAACCACGGTTACTTTGTGCAACAGATTTGGCATGACGGAAAACGTTAGTTGGCTCTAAACCTAATGATTCACGCGCTTTTGAAGTTAAGCCGCGACCGATGATCAGAGGAATACGACCACCCGCACGTACTTCATCAATCAATACATCTGTTTTGAGTTCAAATGTTTCTAGCAGCTCGCCCGTTTCGTGGTTACGAACTTCACCTTTATATGGATAAATATCAATGACATCGCCCATATTCAGTTTAGAAACATCCACCTCAATAGGTAGTGCTCCCGCATCTTCCATGGTGTTAAAGAAGATTGGGGCAATTTTGCCACCAAGCACAACACCACCGCCGCGTTTGTTAGGGACAAATGGAATATCATCACCCATAAACCACAGTACTGAGTTAGTTGCTGATTTACGAGAAGACCCCGTACCGACAACATCACCCACATAAGCTAATGGGAAACCTTTCTTATTTAATTCATCAATTTGCTTGATTGGTCCTACGTTACCTGCATCATCAGGTACGATACCGTCGCGGGCATTTTTCAGCATCGCGAGTGCGTGTAACGGAATATCAGGACGTGACCATGCATCTGGCGCTGGTGATAGATCATCAGTGTTAGTTTCACCAGTGACTTTGAATACTGTTACTGTCAGTTTTTCAGCCAGTTCTGGGCGCTCTAAGAACCATTTGGCATCAGCCCATGACTCGATAACTTGCTTAGCATACTCATTACCTGCTTTCGCTTTTTCTTCCACATCATAGAAGTTATCGAACATTAATAAGGTATGTGAAAGTGCTTTAGCCGCAATAGGTGCAAGTTTTGCATCGTCTAAAGCTTCGATAAGCGCATGGATATTGTATCCACCCTGCATAGTGCCGAGTAGTTCGACTGCTTTTTCAGGGGAGATAAGAGGAGAGGCGGTTTCACCTTTCGCGATAGCGGCTAAAAAGCCAGCTTTGACATAGGCTGCTTCATCAACACCAGGGGGTACACGGTTGGTCAGCAGGTCTAACAGGAAATCTTCTTCACCTTTAGGTGGATTTTTCAGTAGTTCTACCAGTGCAGCTACTTGTGCAGCATCTAACGGCTTAGGGACGATCCCTTGAGCGGCACGCTCGGCCACGTGCTTACGGTAATCTTCTAGCACGACGTTCTCCTCGCTTCATTGTAATTTATATACCCGGCTGTCTGCACCATCCTGACAAAAATTATCATCCGGTGCCAGGTCAGAGGAATTTGCTCGCATAATCTCAATGGCGGTAAAATTATGCCCAGCTTCGGGCGTTCAGCATAGCAGAGTTTAAATAGAATGTTAATTCATTCACAAGAAAGCAACATTCTTCTACTTACTTTAGGCCCTAATCATCAATTACAGGTTGTTTTTAGTTTAAGATCCTATAATCAGTCACAAAAAGCAGATATAAACTCTAGATAATTCAAGATGTAGCTAAGTGATAAGTGAATCAACCACTAACAGCATAAAGCACGGTAACGCATGTGATACCTTAATAAAAAGCGTTACAGCTTGAAATAAGAGTGTATAGCCTTACTTTTTATAATACATTTATACCGTTAACGCACCCTATTTTGCGTCCTTTTTCATCAGCTATCACAAATTATCTTTTTTATCGTGATTTTATTTATACATCTAATTGATAAGGAAAATCATTGCGATTGGTTTTAACTTTTTTAACGGTTTTAATTGATTTTATTGCCCTTTTAATCCGATCAAATTACCAAATGGATCTTCGAACTGACACATTCGCTTGTTACTATCGATTAACATTGGCCCACGATACAATTTCGCGCCTAAAGTTATCAGATGCTTCATTGCCGCATCTAAAGATTCAGTTTGCCAGTAAAGTACCGTTCCTCGTTTACCTTCTCTGACTTTTTCATCTGCTTGGACAATTTCAATGGTGAAATCTCCTACATGTAATAGCGTGAAATCAAACTCGGGGAGGTATTCAGCAATTGCTTGTGGAAAGGCCCGTTGATACCAAGCCAAACCTACGGGAACATCAGGTACATGAATTAAAATTGCAGTAGGTATCAGCTTCATGAGATTTGCTTATTGATATAAGATATAGGAGTTAATTTATACTGATAATACGTTAGGTTAGCTATAAATTGAAGAGCCGCCAATAAGTGTGTAAGCAATGTTCAAGCAACCACTACTTACACACTTGCTATTATCAAATTATATTGAATGCTTTTCTGCTAAATAGCGTAAAATGGCAGCGATATTCTTTAAGTTATGCCTTACTAAAAGCGCTTTTTCTGTAGCCTCATATAAAATGGCATAGTCATCCTCTAACTGCCCGATATCTAATTGAGTCGGTTCATTATAAACATCATAAATAGATTCAGAAGGCACATTCCAATAAAAGTCTGAATCTAGGTCAATATTATCTATCCCCTGTTCTTTCATTTCATTGAAAATTGTTATCACAGCCTCTTCCAATAAATTAAGCTTTATTTTCATACTTTACTCTTTACCATTTATAATTGCATTTACTCAGTGAAATTACTAATAGTGAGTAAGGTTATTCAATAAATGATCTAGTATTTATACAATAAAGCCTCAATAATTTATCATTTAATTATTAAGGCTTTAGTAATTCAAGATTTCATTAATTGAGCAATTCTAATTTTGTTTCATTTAAAATAGAGATGAATACATCTAAAGGAAATTTCATTTCTACCTCTTCAGCCAATAGCCGACTATCATTGAAAAATTCAATTTCAACTTCATTTGGCCCTTTATCTTTATTAATTTGACAAAGTATCTGCCCTTTATAAGATATCTCGGCAGTTAATTTTTCATATCGAGAATCACTAAAAAAATCCACACTAAAATCATTTTTCATACATGCTACCTTTTTGGGTCTAATAAGCCCGAGAATGAGCAATCTAAATTAGAATGAATGCCTTTCCATTGAAATCATTAATAAAGCATCTAGAAGCCCTTTGACATTATTGCTTATTTAGTTAAATACTCACTGTTTTTTCAATGTATCTCTGGCTTCAATTAATATTGAAATTAGATCATCTAAAGGCATTTTAGCCGTAAAACCACGAGAAACATCAGAGCCAAACAGTTCAACTTCTAAATTATCTATGCCTTGTTCTTGATTGATTTCTACAATTCGCTCCCAATTTAATTGAACTTCCAATGTTAAATTTTCATACTCCATTGGACTTGAAAAAAATAATTCTAATTTATTATCTTTCACTTTATAGCCCTCTTTGGATCTATACTCTAAATAATTCGAGGTGCAGGTAGGCGACAAGTGAATGAGTCGCTAGAAGCATAGAAAACTATGTGACTGGCGCGAGTGAGCGATGTCAACACCCCTGCAACTTGAAGTATGACGAGTATAAATAAACCTACCACCAAATATAACTCTCTATAAAAGCAAAAAAGCCAATGTGCTTCCACATTGGCTTTTATATACTTTCCTAATAAACAACCAATTTAACAGGCTATTTATCAAGGCGACCTAAGAAATTATTTTTTCTTTTTCGCTTTAGCATTTGGCAAGTCAGTAATACTACCTTCGTAGATTTCTGCCGCCATACCGATTGATTCGTACAGTGTTGGGTGAGCATGAATAGTTAATGCGATATCTTCTGCATCACAACCCATTTCGATTGCTAAGCCGATTTCACCTAGCAGCTCGCCACCATTAACACCAACAACCGCACCACCGATAACACGGTTAGATTGCTTGTCGAAAATCAGCTTAGTCATACCTTCAGAGCAATCAGATGCGATCGCACGGCCAGAAGCAGCCCATGGGAAAGTTGCCACTTCATAGCTGATGTTTTTCTCTTTCGCTTCTTTCTCAGTCAAACCAACCCAAGCAACTTCTGGTTCAGTATAAGCGATTGAAGGAATAACTTTAGGATCGAAGTAATGTTTCAGACCAGAGATAACTTCCGCTGCAACATGGCCTTCGTGAACACCTTTGTGTGCCAACATTGGTTGACCCACGATATCACCGATAGCAAAGATGTGAGGTACGTTAGTACGCATTTGCTTATCAACATGGATGAAGCCACGATCGTCAACTTCAACACCTGCTTTGCCAGCATCTAGGTTTTTGCCATTTGGTACGCGACCAATCGCAACCAGAACTGCATCATAACGTTGAGGTTCAGCAGACGCTTTTTTACCTTCCATAGAAACATAAATACCGTCTTCTTTCGCTTCAACAGCAGTGACTTTTGTTTCTAATAGTAGGTTGAATTTTTTGCTGATTTGTTTGGTGAATACTTTAACCACATCTTTATCCGCAGCAGGGATAACTTGGTCAAACATTTCAACCACATCAATCTGTGAACCCAGAGCATGATAAACAGTACCCATTTCCAGACCGATAATACCACCACCCATAACTAGCAGACGCTCAGGAACTTCTTTCAGCTCAAGCGCATCTGTAGAATCCCAAATACGAGGATCTTCATGAGGAATGAATGGCAATTGAATAGGACGTGAGCCCGCAGCAATGATTGCATTATCAAAGTTGATAGTGGTGCTGCCGTTTTCGCCTTCAACAACCAGTGTGTTAGCACCAGTAAATTTGCCTAGACCGTTAACTACGTTAACTTTACGGCCTTTCGCCATACCAGCCAGACCACCAGTCAGCTGATTGATGACTTTTTCTTTCCACAGGCGCACTTTAGAGATGTCTGTTTTTGGCTCACCAAAAACAATACCGTGTTCAGCCAGTGCTTTTGCTTCTTCAATCACTTTTGCAACATGCAACAGTGCTTTAGAAGGGATACAACCAACATTCAAACAAACGCCACCCAGAGTTGAGTAACGTTCTACTAATACAGTTTCTAAACCTAAGTCAGCGCAACGGAAAGCCGCAGAATACCCTGCAGGGCCTGCACCAAGTACCACTACTTGGGCTTTAATTTCAGTACTCATCATGACCTCTTTTTGTTTTGTCCTGCGGGGGCAGCCAAAAACGAATGATCCCACAGGAAAATACACACCGCGAGCAGTTTACAGAATTGTTAACATCCTGAAAAGGCTGAATGCGTGATGCAACTCCCAACCTTTCGCTGCAACAGCGAAAAACTCTGCCCCAGCCTAAATAAAACAGACCGGTCAATTGACCGGCCTAATTTATTACATAACCAGACGGCGAATATCGCTCATCAATTGTCCAACTAGCGTGATGAAACGCGCACCATCAGCGCCATCAATCACACGGTGGTCAAATGACAGAGACATTGGCAACATTAGGCGAGGAACAAACTCACTACCATTCCAAACTGGTTTGATAGCAGAGCGCGACAGACCCATAATTGCCACTTCTGGCGCATTCACGATAGGTGCAAAACCGGTAGTACCGATACCACCTAGGCTAGAAATCGTGAAGCAACCGCCTTGCATGTCAGCTGCGGTCAGTTTACCTGCACGCGCTTTCTTAGAAACTTCACCCAGCTCGCGAGACAGTTCCATAATGCCTTTTTTGTTCACATCTTTGAAAACAGGAACAACTAAGCCATTAGGTGTATCAACTGCGATACCGATGTTGATGTATTTTTTCAGGAACAGACGCTGTGCATCTTCTGAAATAGAGCTGTTGAAACGTGGCATTTCTTCCAGAGCACGTGCAACTGCTTTCATCACAAAGACCAGTGGCGTGATTTTCACACCCAGCTGTTTCTTCTCAGCTTCTTTGTTTTGTTGCTTACGGAACTCTTCAACTTCAGTGGTATCAACCTCTTCCATCAGCGTTACGTGAGGGATCATCACCCAGTTACGGCTCAGGTTAGCACCAGAGATTTTTTGGATGCGGCCAAGTTCAACTTCTTCAACTTCACCAAACTTGCTGTAATCCACTTTCGGCCACGGCAACATACCTGGTAAGCCGCCCCCCGCTGCTGCTGGCGATTCTGCACGCTTAACCGCATCTTTAACGTAAGCTTGAACGTCTTCACGCAGAATACGACCTTTACGACCTGTACCCTTCACTTTCGCTAAGTTAACACCAAATTCACGCGCTAAACGACGAATAACAGGTGTTGCATGGATATAAGCATCATTCTCAACAAATTCATTTTTGTTGTCAGCCGCTTTTGCTGGTGCTGCCGCAGGAGCTGGAGCAGATGCCGCTGGAGCAGGGGCTGATGCTGCTGGTGCTGCGCCTGCCACTTCAAAGGTCATGATCAGCGAGCCAGTTTTCACTTTATCGCCAGTCGCAATCTTAATTTCTTTTACCGTACCTGCGAATGGTGCTGGCACTTCCATTGAAGCCTTATCACCTTCAACAGTAATGATTGATTGCTCAGCTGAAACGCTATCACCGACTTTGACCATCACTTCAGTGACTTCAACTTCATCACCACCGATGTCTGGTACATTAACATCTTTGATTGCCGCAGCTGCTGGTGCCACCGGAGCTGCTGCTGGAGCAGAAGCCGCTACCGGTGCTGCGCCCGCCACTTCAAAGACCATGATCAGTGAACCCGTTTTCACTTTGTCGCCAGCGGCAATTTTGATCTCTTTAACTGTACCCGCAAATGGTGCAGGCACTTCCATTGAAGCTTTATCGCCTTCAACGGTGATCAAAGATTGTTCTTCGGTAACGCTATCACCAACTTTGACCATAATTTCAGTGACTTCAACTTCATCGCCACCGATATCTGGTACTGCTACTTCTTTCAAAGCCGCTGCTGCTGGTGCTGCTGCCGGAGCTGCTGGAGCTTCAGCTGGCGCAGCTGCTGCTGCACCTTCTGCTGATTCAAACACCATAATTAATTTGCCAGTGGTCACTTTATCGCCAACAGCAATTTTAATTTCTTTTACCACACCTGCTTGAGGAGAGGGTACTTCCATAGAAGCTTTGTCACCTTCAACCGTGATCAAAGATTGTTCTGCTTCTACTTTATCACCAACTTTAACCATCACTTCGGTGACTTCAACTTCATCAGCACCGATATCAGGCACTTGGATTTCAATAGACATTGATTATTACCTCTTATGCCAGACGTGGATTAACTTTTTCTGGGTTGATGTTGTATTTTTTAATCGCTTCTTCAACGACTTTAACATCAATCTCACCACGTTTAGCCAACTCACCTAACGCCGCAACAATCACATATGAAGTATCAACTTCGAAGTGGTGACGTAGGTTTTCACGGCTGTCAGAACGACCGAAACCATCAGTACCCAATACGCGATAGTCGCTTGCTGGTACATAAGTACGGATTTGTTCTGCAAACAGTTTCATGTAGTCAGTAGATGCAACTGCTGGCGCATCATTCATCACTTGAGCAACATATGGCACACGTGGTTCTTGAGATGGGTGCAGCATGTTCCAACGTTCACAATCTTGGCCATCACGCGCCAATTCAGTGAATGAAGTTACGCTGTAGACATCAGAGCCAATACCGTATTCAGTAGACAGTACATTCGCAGCTTCACGGACATGGCGCATCATTGAACCAGAACCTAACAGCTGAACTTTACCTTTACTACCTTCAATTGAAGCCAGTTTGTAGATACCTTTGCGGATACCTTCTTCTGCGCCTTCTGGCATTGCTGGCATATGATAGTTTTCATTCAGAGTCGTGATGTAGTAGTACACGTTCTCTTGTTTTTCACCATACATACGCTCCAAACCATCTTGCATGATCACAGCCACTTCATAAGCAAATGCTGGGTCATAAGAGATACAGTTAGGAATCGTCAGTGACTGAATATGGCTATGACCATCTTCGTGTTGTAAGCCTTCACCATTTAAGGTTGTACGGCCTGAAGTACCACCAATTAAGAAGCCACGAGCCTGCTGGTCACCTGCTGCCCACATCAGGTCACCAATACGTTGGAAACCGAACATTGAGTAGTAGATATAGAATGGGATCATTGGCAGGTTGTTGGTGCTGTATGAGGTTGCAGCCGCTAACCATGATGAGCCTGCGCCCAATTCGTTGATACCTTCTTGCAGAATTTGACCTTTAGAATCTTCTTTATAGTAAGCAACTTGCTCACGATCCTGTGGTGTATACTGCTGGCCTTTAGGGCTGTAGATACCGATTTGACGGAACAGACCTTCCATACCAAAGGTACGCGCTTCATCAGCGATGATTGGCACTAAACGTTCTTTAATAGAATTGTTTTTCAACATCACGTTTAACGCACGAACAAATGCGATAGTGGTTGAAATTTCTTTTGATTGCTCTTCAAGTAATTGATTGAAATCTGACAGTGCAGGAATTTCTAATTTTTCATCGAAGTGAGTACGACGAGCTGGCAAGTAACCGCCAAGGGCTTGACGACGCTCATGCAGATATTTGTACTCTTCTGAATCTTTTTCAAAAGTGATATATGGCAGGTTTTCAATTTGATCATCTGCAACAGGCACATTGAACTGATCACGGAAGTGGCGAACACCATCC
Organism: Providencia sp. 2023EL-00965; assembly: GCF_033550225.1. NCBI lineage: Bacteria > Pseudomonadati > Pseudomonadota > Gammaproteobacteria > Enterobacterales > Morganellaceae > Providencia > Providencia sp. 2023EL-00965. Next base: position 82,472 of record NZ_JAWUEH010000013.1, read on the forward strand.
ATGTTCATTTTTTTCACTTGGTGAGCAATGTTTTTACCTTCTGCTGTTTCACCCATACCATAACCTTTGATGGTTTGAGCTAAAATAACAGTTGGTTTGCCTTTAGTTTCTTTCGCTTTTTGGAATGCTGCATACACTTTCTTCGGATCGTGACCACCACGGTTCAGCGCCCAAATTTCATCATCAGTCATATCTTTAACTAATGCAGCAGTCTCTGGGTAACGATTGAAGAAATGCTCACGCACGTACGCACCGTCACGTGATTTAAATGTTTGGTAATCGCCATCAAGGGTTTCGTTCATTAATTGAACAAGTTTACCGCTGGTGTCTTTACGCAGCAGTTCATCCCAACGATCGCCCCACATAACTTTGATAACTTGCCAGCCAGCACCACTGAAGATGCCTTCAAGTTCATTAACGATTTTACCGTTACCTGTTACTGGACCATCTAAACGCTGTAAGTTACAGTTGATAACAAATACAAGGTTATCTAACTTGTCACGCGTTGCGATAGTAATCGCACCTTTCGATTCTGGCTCATCCATCTCACCATCACCTAAGAATGCGTAAACACGTTGTGCTGAAGTATCTTTCAGACCACGATTCTCTAAATATTTCAGGAATTTAGCTTGATAGATCGCATTGATTGGACCTAGACCCATTGATACTGTTGGGAATTGCCAGAAATCAGGCATCAATTTAGGGTGTGGATAAGAAGATAGACCTTTACCACCAATTTCTTGACGGAAGTTATTCATCTGCTCTTCAGTCAAACGACCTTCTAAGAATGCGCGAGCGTAGATCCCTGGAGATATATGCCCTTGGAAGAAGACCAGATCGCCACCGTCATTGTTGTTATGAGCGCGGAAGAAATGGTTGAAACATACTTCATATAAAGTCGCAGAAGACTGGAATGATGCCATATGACCACCCAGTTCCAAATCTTTCTTAGAAGCACGCAAAACAGTCATTACTGCGTTCCAACGAATCGCGGAGCGAATACGGCGCTCCAAATCCATGTTACCAGGGTATGCAGGCTCGTCTTCAACAGCGATAGTGTTGATATAATCAGAATGACTAGATGCACCAGCAGCAATATTTACGCCGCCTTTACGTGCTTCACTCAATACCTGTTCGATAATGAACTGAGCACGATCAACACCTTCTTCACGGATGACCGATTCAATCGCCTGTAGCCAGTCGCGAGTTTCAATCGGATCCACGTCATTTTTCAACATATCTGACATGGTGTATTCCTTATCTGTTATCTATTTTTTAATGTTTTTACTCGTCATACTTCAAGTTGTAGTGCTTTCCGTTAAGGGATAGTGACTTCATTCACTCGCTGCTCATCACATACTTATGTACGCTCCTAGAAACTCATGGACTTGTCACCTAACTGCAACTCAAATTATTTAGAGAATAAATGGAGCCTATCTTCCTGCTACTTTTCCACAAAATAGCGGAAAGATAGGCCCTGCTGTTGTTGCCGCTGAACTCCCAAAGAGAGTAGTTACAGTAATACAGACGCAGCAGTCAGTAATCTATATTACTAATTTAATTCAGGATGTTGCTGTAACCTGCGTAAAGAACGTTCACGTCGCGTTTGTTCACGGCTGATATCCAAAAGTAACTCTTCAATAAAGGCTAAGTGACGATGGGAAGCCTCTCGTGCTTTTTCAGGTTCTCTTGCCATTATAGCGGAGAATATTTGAGCACGATGTTCACTAACTGCTTTGTACATTTCTTTACGGGTATACAAAAATTCAAAATTTTGACGGATATTTTGTTCAAGCATTGGCACCATACAACGCAATAAATGCAGTATTACAACATTATGTGCGGCTTCAGTGACAATCAGTTGATATTGCAAAACAGCGTCAGACTCAGCATCAATATCACCGCTTTGCTGAGCCTTAATAATCAATTCATAACTTTGACGAATGCGTTCCAAATCCTCATCAGTACCGCGTAACGCCGCATAATAGGCAGCAATACCCTCAAGGGCATGACGAGTTTCAAGAAGATCAAATTGAGATTCAGGGTTACCAGTGAGTAGCTCGGTTAAGGGATCGCTAAAACTTTGCCACATTTGCTTTTGAACATATGTTCCCCCACCTTGGCGGCGAGATAGTAGCCCTTTAGCTTCGAGAGTTTGGATTGCTTCACGCACTGATGGCCTAGAAACGTCGAACTGTTTGGCCAGTTCACGCTCAGGAGGTAGCTTTTCGCCGGGGCGCAATGTCCCTTCGAAAATAAGATGCTCGAGACGTTGCTCAATGACATCGGATAATTTTGGTTGGCGAATTTTACCGTAAGCCATAACCTGCCATGATCATAGTGAGTAATTAATGATTAGCTATCGCACAGTGTTAATTGGTATTACCAATTTCTGTTTGGATTAATAAAGTAACAAAGTATTCACTAACTGTCCATAAAGACCTTGCGCTAAATCATAAAATCCTGCAAATTTTAACAGATTTTTTTAAATTATAGCATATTTTGATAACTAATCCGTCCGAAGTTAGCACCTATTCTTAACAATCAGAACGAATCAATATGTAAAAATCACTTAAACTGAAACGATATAGCAGAAAACAAACAGAATAATTATTCAATTTTAACCGTTAAAAAAACAAAGCAGCTTAGCAAAAATGAAAATGATTAAAATTATGAGAAGTGAATATTAACAATATAGTTAAATATTCATCTCATTTGTTATTTTACTCAAACCAAGCGTCCAACACATCTACTGAATAGAAGAGATTCCTCAGCTAAAAAAACTAACATTCGCTATTTTGATTTCATGATAGAACTATTACTGTGTATACCCTAAATAATTCGAAATACAGATAGGCGACGAACGAAGAGAGACAAGGGTATAGATAACTATGTAACTCGGTGAGCACCGCATAGTCCCCCTACCTTGAAGTATGACGACTATATCTTTATTTATATGTGGATCCTCATCCATATAAAAAGGTAAAAGAACTAGAGATATCCAATCATCTCTCTGGATATTGACGAAACAGAGTAAAGCGTACGCCTTCCGTTCTGCGTTATCCTGCCGAAAATCGATAAATTGATTTTCCTCGTTTATTTCAGAACCCCTAACGACTGCCGCTAAACATGATATGTTTGTCAACAGTCTGAGATATGGCTAAGCCATATCTCATTTTATCGATCTCCTACGATGATTTCTCAATAAAACGCATAGAAAGATCCATAGCCTTAATATGTTTTGTCAAAGCGCCAACAGAAACGAAATCAACCCCTGTCTCGGCAAATTCTTTGATTGTTTCTAAAGTCACATCCCCTGAAACTTCAAGTGCAGCTTTACCAGCAGTAAGTACAACCGCTTCTTTCATCATAGTCACAGTAAAATTATCAAGCATAATAATATCCGCATCAGCTTTAATCGCCTGTAGCAATTCATCCAAGCTTTCTACCTCTACTTCAATAGGAACTGTAGGATGAGCTTCGCGGGCTAGTTTTACAGCTTGCGTGACAGATCCTGCCGAAATGATATGATTTTCCTTGATAAGATAAGCATCCGACAATCCAAGACGATGGTTGAAACCGCCCCCCATTAAGACTGCATATTTCAATGCGCTTCGTAAACCTGGGATTGTTTTACGTGTATCTAAAAGCTTAGTGCGAGTCCCTTCAAGCTCAGCAACATACTTTGCGGTGACGGTAGATACTGAAGACAATGTTTGAATAAAGTTTAACGCTGTTCTTTCCCCTGTAAGTAACACCTGAGATGGCCCTGACATTTCACACAGTAATTGGTTCGCTGTCACTTTATCGCCATCGTTAACATGCCACGTCACACTTACTTGTCCACCCAATTGCTTAAAAACTTCGTCTAACCATTGCTGCCCACAAAATATGCCATCTTCTCTGGTAATAATCCGTGCATCGGCTTGTGAGTTTGGAGATAAAAGCTGCCCTGTAATATCTTGTTTATAATCGACTACCTGACCAAGATCTTCTTTTAATGCATTGCTTACCGTAAACGGGATATCTGTATGTAACCTTTCAAGCAATACTTCACGTCGTTGGTTTTCGTCATAACGCCTTGTAGCCATTAATCAACTCCAATAAAATGATTATAAACCCACCATAAGCTCTTTGAGCACAGTTCACTTGTTTGTATGGGGACTTTACTGTTTGACCGATTTGTTATTCATCATACTCCAAGTTAAAACATGAATTAAGGGATGCCAACGATACAATCCGCAACAAAAATCCCACATCACAGAAAAAGTGACAGCTTCGTTATTCACACTACACCTACTTACAAGCCACTATTCAATTGAATTTAATAAAATTTCTAGTACATTTTTAATCAATTAAGCTAATAAATACCTCTTCATTAAATACGCAGAGAGTTCAATTATTTTGCGTATATGTTAATCTCTCGAGTAAAAGTTTTTGAATACGAACAACACTACAAAGAGAACACAATGGCACTGAATATGGAAATACATAATGGTTGGTTAAAAAATGTAACGCATATTCCATCTCCACATCATGATGAACGCCCAACTAACACCCCGCCTTCCCTATTAGTGATCCATAATATCAGTTTACCTCCAGGGCAATTTGGTGGCCCTTATATCAACCAACTATTTACTGGAACACTAAATCCAGAAGAACACCCATTTTTTGATGAGATCAAACACCTCCGTGTTTCTGCACACTGCCTCATTCGCCGTGATGGTACTGTTATTCAATATGTCCCTTTCAACCTCCGCGCATGGCATGCAGGACAATCTATCTACCAAGGAAAAGAAAAATGTAACGATTTTTCAATTGGCATTGAGCTAGAGGGGACAGACTTTGAACCTTTTACTACTGAGCAATACGATTCATTGACTTCTCTTACAAAAGCACTGATAAGCCAATATCCAGATATAAAAGACAACATTACAGGTCACAGCGATATCGCTCCAGAGCGTAAAACTGATCCCGGCCCCTACTTCGATTGGCTAAAATTTAAAAACCAACTCAGCGCTAAAAAATAACAGCAGTACTGTTACTCGGCTTTCGGTACAAACTACGTCACAGTTTGTACCAATCTCTTTTCTTCAATTTCTAATCTCTATTTATCACATGCCGCGCATTAATTTGAGTCGCTATTTTACAGTTAAATAAACTCTGCGAACCTGCTCCCAAGAAAATGTAACAGTTCACATTTCTATAATTTAATTTTCGATAACACTCGAAAACGGTTTTTTATTAAATTAATTATTAATCTTTTTTCATTAAGATAAAAACTCACTTAAATCGGAGGTTTTTATGAATCAAAAAGGATTTTCTTTAATTGAAATAATGGTTGTAATTGCAATAATATCTATATTAAGTGCTATCGCGATACCGGGCTATCAAGGTTATATGCAAAAAGCAGCCATAACCGATGTATTACAAACTCTTCTTCCATATAAAAATAATATTGAGATCTGTGCTTTTAATAAAGGCGCCTTAACGAGTTGTCATTCGGGAAATGAAAATATCCCTAATGATATAAAAGGAAAGTATCTAAAAACCATTGAAGCTAAGTCAGGTATCATTACCTTTGCAGCTGATAAGAATCTCTCTGGCTTGTCCGCAACACTAACACCTACCGTATCAACAGATGGTTCACCATTTAAGTGGCAAGTTGTCTGTGAAAGTGATGACGATAGATTAAAAACACTATGTGAAAACACATTTATTTTTTAATAATAGGATAATTTATGACATCGACCAGGGAAAGAGATTTCATATTTAAAGAATTAAAGTTCTTCTGCGATAAACATTATATAATTATTATTGATTATACAAATAAACGATTATCTATTGCTACAGCTAATAAACCTGAGGACAATGTACTAGCGACGCTTAGATTTATATCGAGTGTACCTGTTTGTTATGATATTTGGCCTAAAGAAAAAATCGATCATTATTTCAATAAAAAATATTCAGAGATACAAGAGCCAGAACCTGAGTATCAACCTAATGAAAATGAACAATTAAATACGACATCTCCTGCCGTTGAATTCGTTGAAGATATGTTAAAAACGGCAATCAGAAAAAGAGCCTCTGATATTCATCTTGAGCCCACGAAACAAGGCTTAAAAATACGTTTACGCGTTGATGGTAAATTGTATTTTATAGCATCCCCACCACTTGAAATTAATAATGAAATCATTGCACGTATTAAAATCCTAGCTAAGCTGAATATTGCTGAAAAACGCTTACCGCAAGATGGACAGATGAATTGGTATCTTGATGGGCACAATTACAGTGTTAGATTATCAACAATGCCTACACTGTATGGTGAGAAACTTGTTCTCAGGGTACTTAATACTCAATTGAGATATTCCATCGATCAAATAGGTTTACATTCAAGTTTGCTAACAAAATTGAAGAAAACACTTTTTCAACCACAAGGTTTGATATTAGTCACTGGCCCTACCGGAAGTGGTAAAACCGTCACTTTATACAGTATGCTTGAATATCTAAATCAATCATCACGTAATATTTCAACCATAGAAGATCCTATTGAAATTCCTCTTTCAGGGATCAATCAAGTACAGGTTAATGACAAATATGGATTAACTTTTGCTTATGTCTTGAGAGCATTACTACGGCAAGATCCAGATATTATTATGATTGGCGAAATTAGGGATGAAGAAACCGCACAAATCGCGACAAGAGCGGCTCAAACAGGGCATTTAGTCTTATCGACCTTACATACTAACTGTACCTTTAGTGCCATTGAGCGTATGGAACAGCTCGGTATTGATAGAACCCAATTAAACTCTTGCTTAAAAATGGTGGTTGCACAAAGACTAGTACGTAAACTTTGTACCAATTGTAAGACTAAAAGCGCCAAAAGCGTTCAAATCAATGACAATCGCTCAGTTCAAGAGTGGTCTGCAAGTGGCTGCGACCTTTGCTTTGCAGGTTTTATCGGCAGAACAGCTATTTATGAATATTTAGAGCAAGATTCACTTATCGAGTTTTTTCTGCATGGAAAAGCCAATTTATCCAATTTTGAAAGCCTTTTTGAAAATGGGTTACGGCTAGTTGGATCCAGTGAAACCACACTCCAAGAGCTGTATTCTGTTGTTGGCAATATAGAGGCTAATTAATGTTTATTTATTCATATATCGCATTATCTAAAAATAATACTATAATTAAAGACGTTATTATATCTAAAAGTAAAAGTTGTGCTTTCATCGAGTTATTAAACTTAGAACAAACGCCAATAAAAATAACATTTAAATCTGTATTTTTTCTCGACAGGAAAAACATTGATTATAGGATACATTTTTTTCATCAACTGAGTGCATTATCATCATCAGGTATTAATATACTCCAAAGTTTATATATTCTTCAGAATAATAATCATCCTCCATTCTGGAAAATGATTATCAAATTAGCCATTGATGACCTAAAAAAAGGTGGCTCGCTAGCCAATAATTTTAAAAGAACACCAACTATTTTTACGCCTACAATAGTGAGTTTGGTCGAGGTAGCAGAAAAAATAGGGCAATATGAAAAGAATTTTAAAATTATCGCTGAGATGCTAAAACACCATCAACAAACCAAGAAAAAAATCCTACAGTCATTGAGATATCCTATTGTCCTAATCTTACTGTCGGCAGTACTTATATTGCTCATGTTAATTTATGTGCTGCCTCAATTTGAAACCATATATCAAAGCTTTGGTCATGACTTACCCTTTATGACCAGCTTACTTATCTATGTTTCAAAATGGTTATCCGAATATGTAATATACCCACTATTAGCAATATCTCTGCTATCCTTTTCTCTTTTTAGGTACAAACAAAAATTTATTATTTGTACTATAAAATTTTTAAATTATATCCCTGCATTTAGAAATCTTACTCGGGAATACAACCTCACACTGTACTTTTCAATGTTATCTTCTACATTGCAAGCTGGTTTACCATTAACAGAATGTCTAAAGTGCGCAGCTAATACTATTGTTCATCCATTTTACAAACAAGCCTGTTTAGTTATACAACACTCTGTTGTGAAAGGAGATTCCTTTTCTACTGCAATGAACGAGCAATCTTTCTTTCCTAATATGGCATGCCAACTTATCGCTGTCGCAGAGGAATCAGGGCAATTAATTCATTTCGTACAATATTTATTTGCACATTTTTCAGAGGATTTTATCTTTCGCACTGAGACGTTACTCAAAAGAATAGAACCTATATTGCTTATTTCAATGGCATTTCTTGTAGGTGGAATTATGGTGGCTATGTATTTACCGATATTCAATTTAGGAAACGTTATAACAGGAATTTGATAGCTTAATTATAGGATAGCCTTTTATCTATTTATGATATAAAAGATTGTACAGGTAGCATAATTAAATGATGAGTAGCTAGGTAACAACCGAATGAATCGCTAAGGGTGTAAAATTTATGTAATGGGCAGCAAGTGAACGTTGGCATCAGACCTTATTGCGAAAGTTCAGTAACTTGAATTATGACGAGTAAATAAGTCTAAATTGCGTATTATCTCATCCGTGAAGACAAACAGATAAAATCCGTGTAACCTAATATTTTTCAATATATATGAACATGATTATGACTTATATTGTCGCACTTACAGGTGGTATCGGCAGCGGTAAAACAACAGTTGCGAATGAATTTGCCAAACTAGGCGTACCGCTTGTTGATGCTGATATCATAGCAAGAACAGTGGTTGAACCTAATACGCCTGCACTTACGGCGATAAAAGCACGCTATGGCGCAGATATAATTAAATCAGATGGCTCTCTTAATCGTCAGCACCTACGGGAGATTATCTTTTCAGATACAGCAGAAAAACAGTGGCTAAATAGCTTACTTCATCCGCTGATCCATCAAGAGACTCAAAAGCAACTACAGCAAATCAATTCATCTTATGCATTGTGGGTCGTTCCTTTATTGATTGAAAATAAGCTCTCGCATTTAGCAGATCGCACGCTGGTCATTGATGTGACACCTGAAGAACAAATTTTACGCACAATACAAAGAGATAATGTTAGCGAAGAACATGTAGCGAATATCCTAAAATCACAGGTCAGTAGAGAAAACCGCTTACTACATGCTGATGATGTCATTACCAATCACAATGGTGAATCCAACCTAGCAGATAAAGTGGCGGTACTACATCAACAGTATATGACGCTAGCGCAACAGAAAAATAGGAAATCTATATGAGTGAGCTCAACACAGCCAATTTCGTCACTTATGAGTATCCATTAAATGAAAAAATTCGCTCATGGCTTCGCCTTGAGACTTTGTTACAACAAGTTTATGAACTTAGCCATATAACATCCTATACATCTGGCGTTGCATTTTTCCGTTCCGTTTCAGAGTTGATTGAGATCCTTGATAGAGGAGAAGTTCGTACCGATCTGATTAAAGAATTGGAAAAACATCGCAAACGCTTAGCCACATGGGCAGATGCACCTAATGCAGATAATCAATTAATTTCATCACTACTTAATGACCTCTCAATTAAAACAGCGAATATCACCTCAGCACCAAGATTTGGGCAACAATTAAGAAATGACAAAATCATCAGCATGGTTCGCCAACGCCTAAGTATTCCAGGCGGATGCTGTAGTTTTGACTTGCCAACATTACAGCTTTGGCTAAATATGCCTCAAGAGCAAAGAGATCGTGCAATAAATGAGTGGCTTAAAAGCCTAGCGCCGCTAAAAGATACTTTAGACACTATCTTACATTTACTTCGCCAAGCGGGTTCTTTTGAAGCCAAAGAATGTCATAACGGTTTTTATCAAGATAGCGTTGAAGATAAAGAGTTATTAAGAGTACGATTATCCACCGATAAACCCATTTTTCCGCAGATCTCAGGTCATAAAACACGATTTGCCATTCGTTTTCTTCACATCGACAGCGAAAATGGTATTGTACCCGCAATGATGAATTTTGAATTGTCATGCTGTTGATAAAGGGAGTGATATATGAGCGAAAAAATTGAAGTTAATTGCCCTACATGCCAAAAAGTTGTGGTTTGGGGAGAAGAGAGCCCATTTAGGCCATTTTGCAGTAAACGTTGTCAGCTCATAGACCTAGGTGAATGGGCATCTGAAGAGAAGAAGATCACGAGTCAAGGTGATATTTCAGATAGCGATAATTGGAGCGAACAGCCAGATAACTAGCAATCTATTCACTTTATTCAAGGATCGTTAAACTTTGCAGAGTATATGTAGGCAGATAATGCCTTGAAACAAACACCGTATATTCTGGATAGCTTTAAAGCTGTGACCTATCTTCTTTAATCGGCTTTTACCCATTTGAAAATAGGTCACAGGTTTATCATAAGATAGTTGGATCTACACAAGCTAATTGAAAGCTAGTGAGATTACTTCAGCATTTCGACAATCACTCGATTAGCTGGAGGGAATTCATCAGCAACTAAATCTTTTTGATCAACCCAACGTCCCTTCTGTCCTTCTTTTCCATACGGCTCATTTTTCCAACATGAGACCATATAAAAATAGAGTGTCACACAGCGCTCATCAAATTCATGTTCCACACAATGAAATAACTCACATTCAGTGACAATAATACCCACTTCTTCTTCCAATTCACGGATCAACGCGTCTTCAGGTTGTTCGCCTTTTTCGAGCTTTCCACCGGGAAATTCCCAATAGCCAGCCATATGCGTACCACTTGGGCGCTCAGTAATAAATATCTGTTGGTCATTATTACGAATGATCCCAGCAGCGATATATAAGTGTTTTTTTTCCATAATTTTTTCGTTAAAAAGGCGGGTTACCCCGCCTTGGATTTATCTATTAGTCATTTAATAAATTAATTTAAGCGACCGTGGCATTGCTTGTATTTTTTTCCTGAACCACAAGGGCATGGGTCGTTACGCCCAATCTTATGGCCTTGTGTGGCAATTTGCGCTTCAGCTTCAGACATCAGTGATTCAGCACTTGCTTCATGGCTAAGATGCTGTTTTTTCGCTAAACGTTCTGCTTCTTCTTTACGTTGTTGCTCTAATGCTTCAACTTCTTCAGGTAAACGAACTTGAACTTTAGATAACGTGCTAATCACTTCATATTTCAGTGATTCCAGCATATTTGCAAACATATTGAACGATTCGCGCTTATACTCTTGTTTTGGATCTTTTTGCGCGTAACCACGTAAGTGGATACCTTGGCGTAAATAGTCCATAGAGGCCAAATGTTCTTTCCACAGGGTATCTAACGTTTGTAGCATGACACCTTTTTCAAAATTACGCATCATTTCAACGCCAACAATTTCCTCTTTGCGTTGATACACTTCAACCGCTTTTTCCATAATACGTTCACGTAACGTTTCTTCGTGCAATTCAGGCTCTTTATCTAACCATTCTTTAATTGGTAAATCTAAATCAAAGTCGTTAATTAGACGTTTTTGCAAACCTTCAATATCCCACATTTCTTCTAAAGATTGTGGCGGAATGTATGCATCAATTGTTGTTGTGAATACATCTTCACGAATACTCTCGACAGTTTCTTGAATATCACCACCATCAAGTAGCTCATTACGCTGCGTGTAAATTGCGCGACGTTGGTCACTCGCAACATCATCGTATTCAAGTAATTGTTTACGAATATCAAAGTTACGGTTTTCAACTTTACGTTGTGCGTTTGCAATCGCCTTAGTTACCCATGGGTGCTCAATAGCCTCGCCTGGTTTCATTCCCAATTTACGCATCATACCGGTTACACGATCTGATGCAAAAATACGCATTAGCGCATCTTCCATTGATAGGTAGAAACGGGAAGAACCAGCATCCCCTTGACGCCCCGCACGACCGCGTAACTGGTTATCAATACGACGTGATTCATGACGCTCTGTACCAATGATATGCAAACCACCCGCTGCCAGAACGGCATCATGGCGAATTTTCCATTGAGCTTTGATTTCATCAATTTGTTCTTGGGTTGGCTCTTCTAAAGCAGCAACTTCAGTTTGCCAGCTTCCCCCTAACATGATATCGGTACCACGACCCGCCATGTTAGTTGCAATGGTAACGGCACTTGCTTGACCTGCGTTTGCGATAATATCTGCTTCCATAGCATGGAATTTTGCGTTCAAGACATTATGGGCAATCTTGGCTTTTTTCAGCGCATTAGAAATTAATTCAGATTTTTCGATTGAAATTGTACCGACCAAAACAGGCTGGCCATTCGCCGTTCTTTCACGAATATCTTCAATAATTGCATCAAATTTATCTGCTTCAGTCATATAAACTAAATCAGGTAAATCTTTACGCACCATTGGACGGTTGGTTGGGATAACAATGGTATCCAGTTTATAGATAGAACTAAACTCAAATGCCTCGGTATCAGCCGTCCCGGTCATACCCGCTAGTTTTTCATATAAGCGGAAATAGTTTTGGAAGGTGATTGAAGCCAATGTTTGGTTTTCATTTTGGATTTCAACGCCTTCTTTCGCTTCAACTGCCTGATGCAGACCATCAGACCAGCGGCGACCTTCCATTGTACGACCAGTATGTTCATCGACAATGATAACTTGACCATCTTTAACGATATAGTCAACATCCAAGGTAAATAGTGCATGGGCACGAAGACCCGCCATTACATGGTGCATCAACATGATATTAGAAGGTGAATACAGTGACTCGCCCTCTTCCATTAAGCCTTCATCAGATAGCAGTTTTTCAATCAATACCAGCCCACGTTCAGTCAGTGTGACTTGACGTGATTTTTCATCAACAGAGAAGTGACCTTCGCCTTGGAAAGTATCTGAATCTTCTTTCTCTTGACGCTCTAATTTAGGAATGATTTTATCAACTTTCTTATACAGCTCAGAGCTGTCTTCAGCTGGACCTGAAATGATCAGAGGAGTACGTGCTTCATCGATAAGAATTGAGTCGACCTCATCCACCAATGCATAGTGAAGTTTACGTTGAACACGCTCTTCAGGACTAAATGCCATGTTGTCACGTAAATAGTCAAAACCAAATTCGTTGTTTGTACCATAAGTGATATCAGCAGCGTAAGCTTCACGTTTCAGACCAGCAGGCATACCCGGTAGGTTAATACCGACTGTCAGCCCTAAGAATTCGAACAATGGACGGTTGTTTTCTGCGTCACGTTTCGCCAAGTAGTCGTTGACGGTGACAACGTGAACCCCTTTACCTGTTAAGCCGTTTAGGTATGCAGGCAGTGTTGCCGTTAATGTTTTACCTTCACCAGTACGCATTTCAGCGATACAACGTTCGTTCAGTACCATACCACCGATTAGCTGAACGTCGAAATGGCGCATACCGAAAACACGTTTACTTGCTTCACGTACTGTCGCAAATGCCTCAGGTATGATGCTTTCAAGACTTTCATTTTTGCTTAAACGCTCGCGAAACTCTTGCGTTTTGGCTTTCAGTTCATCGTCCGTCAGTTTTTCAAACTCAGGCTCAAGACGGTTGATATTTTCAACCTCTTTGCGTAAACGGCGCAAAGTACGATCGTTGCGGCTACCAAAAACTTTGGTTAATAGTTTTGTTAACATAATTCTTTATTCTCAGTTAGTTATTAAATGATCACATCATTTATTTTGAACGAAAAACAGTTCACCTAATAAAGGCGTAGTAATAACAATAATAATTAACTGAAAATGGGTCCGGCACGGATCCCGTGAACTTGCGCAACCCACATCGCAGGTTGAAATGAAATAAATAGAGGGTAGATATAATAATTTGATTGAGAGGCGATTTCGCCCCATTGCAATGATCGTTGTGCCAACATAGCATACAACGTATCAAGCATAATTTGTGGTGCTAGCTGTAAGCCTTTTTGTTCGTCTTGCTGGCTCGCATCATCATCTTCAGTGGCTGAAAATGCAAAGGTCAATTGCCTGATCACATTTCTAACGGCGTGTTGCTGCCAATAATTCACCGAATAAGAAGAGGATGATGAGGAGCGCTGAGGGTTTTGCTGAGCAAATAAGTTATCAAATGCATTAACCGCTTGATTTTGGCGATTAACAGAAGATGAATTGAATTGTGTTTGTTGCCCATCAGATAAGGCATTCAAAATCGCAGGCATGCCAATACCTGTAGCCACAACCCCTAATAAGAGGTGAGACCAAAAGTATCGTCTACCAAATTGTCGCCAAAGATTTAGAATACCCATCAAAGTCTTAAATTATTTTCTGTTATACTCATCATGCTACAAACTGCTAAGATTTGCGCTAAGGTAGTTAACTACCTTCATTGGTACTAGTCGCAGTGTTTTCTATGGACGCTTAGCCGTAACTTGGATCATTTAGAGTATACACTGTATTTATATATTATCGTTTTATAGTACACATATCATATCGCACTTGTCGTACTAGAGCACTGAACTACCCATTAGCTGGAGCTGGAAATGAGAGATAGTCACCCACAAGAGCTATTTGATGCACTTGAAGAGTCGCTCGCTAAAACGAGCAGCCCTTTAAAAACTATTCAACGTACTGCACAAGCTATCAATAAGCTAAATCAAGCTGTAAAAGGCTTATTACCCAGCGAACTAAAGCCTATGTGCCGCGTTGCAAATTATCGTAATTGCATATTGGTTATCGAAGTTGCTAACGCAAGTTGGATGACCCGTTTGAATTATGAAAAACTTCATCTGATTTCTGCATTACGAAACTCTATTCTACCATCTTTATCTTCCATAGACATCAGGATCAACCCAGTTCTAATGCGAAAAAAGGTTGAAAATAGCTCACTGAATAATCAAACAGTTAAAACTCATCAAGTTCCGAACAATCGAAAGATAAGTACAGAGACGGCTAAACATCTATTACGCTTGGCTGAGAATAGTTCGAAGGGGTTAAAAGAGAGATTAGAGCGGCTGGCTGCACTGGCCGGAGAGAGTACCAGTACAACCAACAGAAAAGGCTAACACCAATCTAGTGGTAGCTGCACAACTATTATTTACAAACCTAATTAATACGCTATTTAGTTAAGCGTAAACAGTATTAAGCGTAAACAGTTGAAGGTGCTTTGAATGCCACTGGCAATTCAGCTTCATCTTCAAATGTGACCAGATCCCAAGCTGACTCTTTTGCAAGTACCGCTTGTAGAAGTTTATTGTTCAATGCATGGCCAGATTTGTACGCGGTAAACGCACCAATAATATTGTGCCCACACATGAACAGGTCACCGATAGCATCGAGTGTCTTGTGACGAACGAATTCATCTTCAAAACGTAAACCATCTTCGTTGAGAACACGATAGTCATCAACTACGATAGCACAATCGAAACTACCGCCTAAGCATAAGCCTTTGGATTGCAGATATTCGATATCACGCATAAAGCCAAATGTACGAGCACGGCTAATTTGACTAACAAACGCTTCAGCAGAAAAATCAATTTTATAACGCTGAGTGCTGCTATCAATAGCTGGGTGATTAAAATCGATAGTAAAATCAAGGCTAAAACCATTATATGGCGTGAATTCAGCCCACTTATCACCATCTTCTACACGCACTTTTTCTTTAATACGTAAGAATTTCTTCGCACAATTGATTTCTTCAATACCGGCATCCAGTAATAAGAAAACAAACGGTGCTGCACTGCCATCCATAATCGGGATTTCAGGCGCATTGACTTCAATAACAATGTTATCGATACCTAATCCTGCCAAAGCAGCATTCAGATGCTCGACGGTCGAAATACGCACGTTATCTTCATTGACTAAACAAGTACATAACATGGTATCGCGGACAGACTTAGCATCAGCCGGAAAATCAACCGGAGGATTTAGGTCAGTACGACGGTAGATGACCCCGGTGTTGGCCGCCGCTGGACGCAGAGTAAGCGTGACTTTTTTGCCGGTATGTAAACCAACACCAGTCGCTTCAACTATACGTTTAAGTGTCCTTTGTTTGATCATCGTTTTTTTCTCGCAATGTTATCCGTCCTGCTGATCATCATACTTGATAATCAGCAGGAAAGTTTAGCACAAAAAGCGGAGAAACCAATATAATTAAAATTAATCGGCCTGTTTACGCAAAAACGCAGGAATATCCAAATAATCGGGTTCCTTATTAGTTTGCGTATTTTGGTCATTCACCGCTTTTGCAGCAGCAGGCTTCTCTTCAGTCAATGAAGACATTGACGGCATAGAAGACATGCTATTTTGCATTTGCTGGTAGCGCTGTTCCATTGATGCTTGCTGAGACATCTTGTTGTTAACAAGGGTAATTTCAGGACGTTTATCCATACCAATACCCGTTGCAACGACAGTCACTCGCAGCTCTTCATTCATTTCTGGGTCAAGTGATGTACCAATCACGACTGTCGCATTATCAGAAGCGAATGCACGGATAGTGTTACCTACCGTTTCAAACTCATCCAAACGCAGGTCGAAACCAGCTGTAATGTTGACCAGAACGCCACGAGCGCCAGACAGATCGATATCTTCTAGAAGTGGACTTGAAATAGCCATTTCAGCCGCTTCTTCGGCACGATCTTCACCGCGTGCAACGCCTGAGCCCATCATGGCGTAGCCCATTTCTGACATTACAGTACGTACGTCAGCAAAGTCGACGTTCATCAGACCAGGGCGTGTGATCAGCTCTGCAATACCTTGAACAGCACCTTTTAGTACATCGTTTGCTGCACCAAAAGCATCCAGTAATGAGATACCGCGACCCAATACTTTTAGTAGTTTGTCATTTGGAATAGTAATTAATGAGTCAACATGTTTTGATAACTCAGTAATGCCTGATTCCGCGAATGCCATACGTTTTTTGCCTTCAAAATTGAAAGGCTTAGTCACGACAGCAACAGTTAGGATACCCAGTTCTTTAGCAACTTCAGCAACCACTGGAGCCGCACCTGTACCCGTACCACCGCCCATACCCGCTGCGATAAAGACCATGTCTGCACCATCAAGTGCATTACGTAACGCTTCACGATCTTCTTCAGCGGCATTGCGGCCAACTTCAGGGTTGGCACCTGCGCCAAGACCTTTAGTGATACCAGTACCAATCTGGATGGTTTGTCCGACTGCGGTTTTACGCAGTGCTTGTGCATCCGTGTTGACGGCGAAGAACTCAACGCCTTCAATACGCTCACGCACCATGTGTTCAACGGCATTTCCGCCGCCGCCACCAACGCCGATGACTTTAATCACCGCATCGTTGGTTAGCTCCATTGGTTCAAACATAATGTCTCTCCGTTTTGTGCTTACTTCGAAGCTAATAATATGCTTCTGAATAAAAATTAAAATTCTTTTCTCAGCCAACCGGTAATTTTACTAAACCACCCTTTAACTGAAGCACGTTTTTCCGTTTCGGTATCATCGCCAAGATGGCTTTCTTTACCGTAATGCAGAAGCCCAACCGCAGTTGAATAGTATGGCTCCTGAGCATAATCCGTTAAGCCTGTAATATTGAGTGGAGTCCCGATCCTAACTTGTGTATGGAACACTTTTTGAGCACATTCAACGAGCCCGTCGATTTGTGCAGCGCCCCCAGTAAGAACGATCCCCGCGGCTAAATGGTGTTTGACACCTTGTTGCCTTAACTGTTCCTGTAAATTTAAAATTTCTTCATTTACTAGGTTTAACAGCTCTGTATAACGCGGCTCGATAACCTCTGCTAAAGTTTGACGTTGCAAACTTCTCGGTGGTCGTCCACCCACGCTAGGTACTTCAACTGTTTCATCTTTACTCACTATCGAGCCGACAGCACAGCCATGACGAACTTTGATTGCTTCGGCATCACTTGGTGGTGTACCGAAAGCGTAGGCAATATCGCTTGTTACAACATTACCTGCATAAGGGATCACTTTGGTATGACGTAATGCACCACCTGTGTATACTGCCATATCCATGGTCCCACCACCGATATCAACCACACAAACGCCAAGCTCGCGTTCATCTTCGGTCAGTACAGAATAACTTGCAGCAAGACCGGCAAAAATCAGTTGGTCGACTTTCAACCCACAACGTTCTACCGCTTTCACAATATTTTTCGCCATATCGTTATGGCAAGTAATCAAGTGAACTTTCGCTTGCATACGCACACCTGAAAGACCAACAGGGTTCTTAATACCTTCTTGGTAATCAATCGCGAACTCTTGTGGGATCACATGAAGAATTCGATGTTCGTCACGAACCCTGACTGATTTAGCGGTATGAACAACACTGTCTACGTCTTCTTGTGTCACTTCTTCTTCTGAAACTGGTACCATACCAATTTCGTTTTGGCAGCTAACATGCTTACCTGACAAGGCAAGATACACTGAAGAAATTTGGCAATCTGCCATCAACTCAGCCTGATCAATCGCCCTTTGCACGCATTTAACCACTGACTCTAAGTCGTTAACGCCACCTTTGTCCATGCCACGAGATGGACAGCTTCCCACCCCGATAATATTCACCATACCATCGGGCAGAATTTCGCCTACAAGGGCCGACACCTTGGAAGTCCCAATTTCAAGGCCTACAACTAATTTTCTGTCCGTCGTTTTGATCATTTGCTTCTGCCTAGTCTGAGTTATTAGCAATATTAATTATTGTAACTCCAGTGGTGCATCCACTAGCAGTGGTGCCCACCCCACCGCAGCGCCACTGGTATAACGTAAATCAACATAGTCGACACGTTTATCTGTGGTTTGCTGCAACAGCGGATAAAGTTCAAGAAAACGATTTAACCGCCCAATTACATCTTTTTTACCGAGTTCAATACGAACATCGTTATCTAAAATAAGCTGCCAAGCATGCCGTGCTGTCATCGAGACTGATTTTAATTTTAAATTTTGCTCTGCAAGTATTCTTTTAAATTCAAGGTACTCTTTTAGCACTTCTTTTTGGCTACCTTGCGGGCCATATAGCAAGGCATAATCACCTTTATTACTTTCACTGGCAGGAAGACTAAATACTCGCCCTTCCTTGTCAACCATTGTTTGGTCATTCCAACGTGCATAAGGCACATATTCGACTAAATGGATCTTTAATTCGTCAGGCCACTGCTTACGTACTGTAACTTGGCGTATCCATGGCATCGCACTAATCTGATTTTGAATCGCATTCACATCAACCGTCATAAATGTTCCCGGTTGCCCCAATGATAATATTGCCTTCCTAACATCATCATTGGTTGTATAGTGGCGCTCCCCCGTTAATACCAGTTTCGACATCGGCAGTCTGTCAGCATCTTTCATCCAGTTCATGACGGTCCAGCCACTCCAAATGATTGTGCCAACAACCATTAAGAAGAAAATCAACCCACCAAGAAACGCACCATTACTTGGTCCTGAATTTGGGTCATTACTGTCATCATTATGCTGTTTATGATGCCTAACATTTAACGCTGCCTGTGACATATCAGTTAGCCAATTCCAAAATACGTACTACCAACTGCGAAAAATCGATCCCTGCTTGACGCGCGGCCATCGGTACTAAGCTATGGCTGGTCATGCCTGGAGAGGTATTCACCTCCAATAAATAAAACTGACCATCGCTATCTTGCATCACGTCTACTCGCCCCCAGCCCTCGCAACCAACCGCTTGATAAGCGCGCATCGCTAACTGTGACAAATCTGCTTCTAACTCATCGTTCAAGCCACTCGGACAAAAGTATTGTGTTTCGTCAGATAGATATTTAGCTTCGTAATCGTAAAAGATCCCCGGCGGTTGAATACGAATTGATGGTAGAGCCTGCTCGCCCAATATTGCGACGGTATATTCAGGACCACTTAACCATTTTTCTATCAACACCGTTTCATCGAAACGAAATGCCAATTCCAAAGCTGCTGATAAATCATCCAAACTGTCCACTTTGCTCATACCTACACTTGACCCTTCCAAGCTCGGTTTGACAATAAGTGGTAGTCCGAGATGTCCCACAAATTCTTCAATTTGTAACTTTGTTAGTGAATTAAATTCAGTTTTGTTTAAAGAAACGTAAGGTGATACCGATAAACCTGCGCCTTCCCATAATTGCTTGGTTCTTAATTTATCCATACTCAAGGCGGAAGCCATCACACCGCTCCCCGTATAAGGAAGTTCTAAAAACTCAAGTAACCCTTGGATAGTACCGTCTTCGCCACCACGTCCATGCAATGCAATAAAGATTTTATCAAACCCTGCTTCTTTTAACGTTACAGCAGGGAACTCTTTAGTATCAATCGCATGTGCATCAATACCTGCTTCACGCAGCCCTTTAACGACCGCAGTTCCTGATTGCAGAGAAACTTCACGTTCAGCAGAGGTGCCGCCAAATAAAACTGCAATTTTCTCGGCCATAAATTACTCCTCTACCATTGGTGGCTGTAATTTAGTTTCTGCAAGATTGCGCGCTATTTTACCTATATTCCCAGCACCTTGGACTAGAATTAAATCATTTGGTTCAAGTACTTGAGATAAAATTTGTGCAACTTGCTCAGGCTCTGCCACATAAATTGGATCAATTTGGCCACGACCACGGATAGTACGACATAATGAACGGCTATCTGCACCCGGCACAGGTTTTTCCCCTGCTGGATAAACTTCTAACATCAGTAATACATCAACCTGATTAAGTACATGAGCAAAATCATCATACAGATCACGGGTACGTGAGTAGCGATGTGGTTGAAATACCATGACGATACGCTTGTCTGGCCACCCAGCTCTTGCTGCTTTGATTGTGGCATCAACTTCTGTTGGGTGGTGACCATAATCATCCACCAACATCACTTCACCCTCTTTACTGTTTACATGGCGAAGTGAATAGTTACCAAGAAAATCAAAACGGCGCCCAGTACCTTGGAACTCAACTAGTGCAGATAGTATATGCTGATCATCGATACCTTCTTCCGTTGCAACGGCAACCGCAGCCGTTGCATTTAATGCATTATGACGCCCTGGTGCATTCAGCACCACCGTCAGCTCAGGCATGTTCTCACGCGCAATAGTAAAGAAACCTTGATTACCTTTTTGTTCATATTTAACGATGCGCACATCTGCATCTTCACTAAAACCATACGTTGTCACATAGCGACTAACGCGTGGTAATAATGAACGGATCACCGGATCATCAATACACATCACTGCACGGCCATAAAATGGCAAGTTATGCAGAAAGTTAATGAAGGTATCTTTCAAAGTCTCGAAGTTACCTTGATAAGTGTCCATGTGATCCGCTTCAATATTCGTCACCACCGCAACCAGTGGCTGCAAATGTAAAAATGAAGCATCACTTTCATCAGCCTCAGCGATTAAATAGCGGCTGCTACCTAAACGTGCGTGAGTACCCGCTGATTTTACTAAACCACCATTAACAAATGTAGGATCTAAGCCTGCTTGTGCATAAATCCCTGAAATCATAGCAGTAGTAGTGGTTTTGCCATGAGTGCCTGCGACAGCAATTCCATGACGGTAACGCATCAGTTCAGCCAACATTTCAGCACGGCGAATAACAGGAATACGCAGTTCATGAGCGGCTTGAATTTCAGGGTTTTCCGCTGAAATTGCTGTTGAAACCACAACCACACTGGCGTTTTCAACATTCTCAGGGCGATGATTAAAATAGATTGTTGCCCCTAAAGAAGTCAGCTGCTGTGTGACCGCGTTTGGCGCTAAATCAGAACCGCTAATTTGATAACCTTCATTTGCCAACACTTCGGCGATACCACCCATGCCAGCACCACCGATACCGACAAAATGGATGTGCCTGACTCTTCTCATTTCCGGCACTGATGTTCTTAATTTCGCCAACTGTTGTGTATTCACTATATGTCTTCGCTTCTATTAATTCTGTACCAATACCACTTACCGATGATTACTTCGCCACTTCACAGATCACGGCAGCTACGCGCTCAGTTGCATCTGTGATTGCACACTCTCGGGCTTTTTTGGCCATCGACAACAATTCTTTTCTATCCCATTGGTCTAACAGAGTAGCCACGCTATCTGCTGTAAACTCGGGCTGTTCAAGTATTTTGGCCGCACCCGCTTTTTCGAGTGGTAGTGCGTTCCAATACTGCTGACGGTCTTTGTGCTGAAAAGGAACAAAAATTGCGGGTAAACCCGCCGCTGCAATTTCACTGACCGTCAATGCGCCTGAACGACATATAACGATGTCTGCCCATGCGTAAGCTTGAGCCATATCATCGATAAACTCAGTCACTTTATATTCGGAATTAACTGAATACTCGGAATTAACTGGATTTTTTAGGCTTTCATTATACAACGCTTCTGTAGATTCCTTACTTCCTTTTCCTGCTTGATGCCATATATTTAACTGTTTGCTTACTTTTTCAGCAACTTTAGGCATCACTTGATTCAAAATACGAGCACCTTGGCTTCCTCCTACTACAAGCACGCGTATTTGGTCGTCGCGATCTGATAATCGAGCTTCTGGTAGAGGAAGTGCTAGCACATCTTTTCGAACCGGGTTTCCAACAACAGGCGCGTTAGGAAATGCACCAGGAAATGCTTGCAATACACGTTTCGCTATCTTGGATAACCATTTATTGGTTAACCCTGCGATACCATTTTGTTCATGCAGAACAACTGGAACACCGGATAACCATGCGGCAATACCGCCCGGCCCAGAAACATATCCCCCCATACCTAATACAGCATCGGGTTGATATTGCTTAATAATTGCTTTGGCTTGGCATACAGCTTTACAGATCCGCCAAGGTGCCGCAGCCAATGCCATAACACCTTTACCTCTCAGCCCTGAAATACGGATAAACTCTATCTCAATGCCATGTTGTGGCACTAATGTAGCTTCCATACGATCGGCAGTGCCTAACCAGCGAATTTCCCAGCCTTGAGTCTGCAAATAATGCGCCACAGCTAATCCGGGAAACACATGTCCCCCAGTGCCACCAGCCATGACTAATAATCTTTTTGCTCGACTCATTTAACACTCCTTACAAACGCCTGTGCTTTTTCCAGACGTGTTTCAAAATCCACACGCAATAAAACAGCGATAGCGGCAGACATGACTAATAAACTGGAACCACCATAACTGATCAATGGCAATGTTAGCCCTTTCGTTGGCAACATACCGGCCGCTGCTCCCACATTCACCAGCGCCTGAAAGGTAAACCAAATCCCTATAGAGCAAGCTAAATAGCCAGCAAAGAACTGTTTTGCTAACAAAGCACGGCGGCCTATCATCATCGCTCTAAATGCCAACATAAACACCATAAGCAGAACCAGTACTACACCGACGTAGCCTAACTCTTCCGCGAGTACGGAGAAAATAAAGTCAGTATGTGCTTCAGGTAAATATTCCAATTTTTGGACTGAGTTACCTAAACCTTGGCCTAATACTTCACCGCGACCAAACGCCATCAAAGACTGTGTTAACTGATAACCACTACCAAACGGATCTTCCCATGGGTTCAAAAATGAAGTCACTCGACGTAAGCGATATGGCTCAAACCAAATCAACGCCAAAACCCCCACTACGCAAGCCGCAATACCAATAATAAATGGTGCTAATCTTGCTCCCGCTAGGAATAACAAACCCAGTGTGGTAACCACCAGCACGATAACGGTCCCTAAATCGGGCTGTAGTAATAATAATGAAGCCATAATGATCAGAATACACATGGGTTTGACAAAACCAAGGAAGCGCGTCCTGACTTCTTCTGACTTTCTCACTAAGTAACTAGATACATAACAAAACAGCGCAAACTTAGAGATCTCTGCTGGCTGAATTTTAACAATTCCAATGTCAATCCACCGTGAGGCACCATTCACTGAGCTACCTGCAACCAGCACAACGGCTAACATCGCTAAAGCAAACATCAATAACGCAAAGCTGTATTTTTCCCATGTCGCCATCGACACTTTCATCACGCCTAGCGCTAAAATGAAAGCAACCACTAAATAAATAACATCACGCTTTGCAAAATAAAACGGATCTTCAGTGAGCCGCTGACCAACTGGCATTGAAGCGGATGTCACCATCACAAAACCAATCGCAGCAAGACCGAATGCTAGCCATACTAGAGTACGATCATACAGTGTAGAGCCTGCAATAACGCCGCTCTTCTCACCGATAACCCAATTTTTTAAGCGCATCGCACCCGGTATAGTCATCAGCCTAGCTCCTTCGCCAACTGAGCAAAAATAGCACCACGTTGCTCAAAGTTTTTAAACTGATCGATACTGGCACAAGCAGGCGAAAGTAAGACCATATCGCCAGCTTTGAGCTGCGGAGCCAAGTAACGCATACTTTGTTCCATGGTCTCAGTAAGTACTGACTTATTCGGCTCTAATTCAGCCAACTGTTTACCATCACGGCCAAAGCAATACAAACGCACGTTGTCTTGCGCTAAATAAGGCTTTAATGGGGAGAAATCAGCTGATTTCCCATCACCGCCCAGTAACAAATGCAGTGTGCCATCAACTTTTAAACCATTAAGAGCAGCTTCAGTACTACCTACATTGGTTGCCTTCGAATCATTTATCCAGCGGACACCATTATTCAGTAATACCAGTTGAAAACGATGAACTAGACCCGCATAGTTTTTCAATACTCGCAAGCTAGCATCACGATCAACGCCTGCGATATCCGCTAATGCAAGAGCTGCCAACGCATTGGTATAATTGTGCTGCCCTGTTAAATGCATTTCATCAACATTGAGCAGTGTTTGACCTTTGGCAACTAATGTACGACGCAGTGAATCAAAGTAATAATCGCCATTATCAACACCGAAGCTAGTCCAAGTGTTGCTGTTACCCTCAGTAGGTAAAGTTAATGGATCTTGTGCATTCACTACACAATGTTGTGCATTATGATAAATACGCAATTTAGCTTCACGATATTGCGCCAGCCCCAAAGGATAACGATCCATATGGTCTTCAGTGACATTCAATACTGTTGCAGCCAGCGCTTGCAGACTGGATGTCGTTTCCAATTGGAAGCTAGACAGTTCTAATACATACAGTTGATGACCCTGATTAAGCAATGACAACGCAGGGATACCAATATTACCGCCAACGCCAACAGAGATAGCCGCAGCCGTCGCCATTTCACCCACTAAAGAGGTCACCGTACTTTTGCCATTAGAACCCGTAATCGCAATAATGGGGGCATCCGCTTCACGGCAGAACAGCTCTATATCACCAACAATTTCGATTCCATTATTGGCCGCTTGTTGCAATTCAGGGGTTGCTAATGCGATACCAGGGCTGGCAACAATTAAATCAGATTCTTGTAACCACTGATTATTTAAACCACCACGATGACACTCAACATTTTCAGGTAATTGTTCAACACCTGGAGGGACAGCACGGGTATCCATCACACGCGGGGTAACGCCTTGTGATAGGAAAAAGTGCACACAGGATAGGCCCGTAAGGCCTAATCCGATAATGGTCACTTTTTTACCCTGATACTGTTTGCCCTGCGAATGACCCATTTTAACGTACCTTTAATGTTGCTAGACCAATAAGTACTAGCATCAAAGAAATAATCCAGAAACGCACAATAACACGTGGTTCAGGCCAACCTTTCAACTCATAATGATGGTGAATTGGTGCCATACGAAATATACGTTGGCCACGCAATTTAAAAGAGCCTACTTGTAGAATGACCGATAAGGTTTCAACGACAAATACCCCACCCATGATCACTAATAAGAACTCTTGGCGCAGTAAAACGGCTATCGTACCTAAAGCACCACCCAATGCCAGTGAACCAACATCGCCCATAAACACTTGTGCAGGATAGGTATTAAACCAAAGGAAACCGAGCCCAGCCCCAACAATCGCGGTACACACAATCACGAGCTCACCCGCATGAGGTAAAAATGGTATATGTAAGTAACTCGCAAAATTGACGTTACCGGTTGCCCATGCCACTAGCGCAAAACCAGCAGCAACAAATACCGTTGGCATAATCGCTAAACCGTCGAGACCATCGGTTAGGTTCACGGCATTACTGGTTCCAACAATAACGAAGTAAGCCAGTAGGATATAAAGTACGCCTAGCTGTGGCATGACATCTTTAAAGAATGGCACAACTAGCTGTGTTGCCGGCGTATCATTACCAACCGCATACATTGAAAATGCGACGACTAAGGCGATGACGGATTGCCAAAAGTATTTCCATCGAGCAATCAAACCACGGCTATTTTTACGTACTACTTTTAAATAGTCGTCAGCAAAGCCCACTAAACCGTAGCCAACAAGTACCAACAGTACACACCAAACATAAGGGTTATCTAAACGTGCCCACAGTAATACTGAAATACTGATTGAAAACAGGATCAGGATCCCCCCCATAGTTGGGGTACCACGCTTGCTGAAGTGAGACTCAGGCCCCACATCACGTACAACCTGTCCAATCTGCATTTTTTGTAAATAGGCAATTAAACGAGGTCCCATCCACAACGCAATAGCAAGTGCTGTCAGCAAACCGACAATGGCTCTAAACGTCAAATAAGAGAAGACGTTAAAGACAGAAAAATGATGCACCAATATTTCGGCAAGCCAAACTAACATGCAAAGCACTCCTTCAATGCATTCACAACATCTTCCATGGCGGAGCTGCGTGAACCTTTAACTAAAATAGAAACAACCTCATTCTGCTGAACTAGCGGAATTAGTCGGGTTAATAAATCTTTTTTGAATGCAAAGTGCTCACCACATTCACTGGACTGACTGATCAACTCACTCAACGTACCAACGGTCAGTACTTTATCCAGACCTGCATTTTTTGCTGCTATGCCTACACGTTGATGGCAATCTTGTGCATAATCACCGAGTTCGCCCATATCCCCTGCCACCAAGACGCGATAGCCGGGCATTTTAGCCAAAACATTAATTGCTGCAATCATTGAGCCATCATTTGCGTTATATGTGTCATCTAAAACAACTTTCATATCGCTCAGCTGTACCGGATATAAACGGCCCGGCACGGCTTTTGTCGTTGCTAAGCCACGACGAATATCCTCTAATGTTGCGCCTACTGAAATTGCCAAAGCACTCGCAGCCAAAACGTTAGCAATATTATGCATCCCCGGTAAAGGCAAGCTGATTGGAACCTGCCCAACGGGTGTATGTAACATGAAATTCGTAGTTAACTGCTTTATCTCAATATCCGATGGATAAAAATCAGCTTTATCCTGTGCAGTTAATGAGTAATACCAAACGGTTTGGCGCGGCTGAAACTGCCATTTATCAGAACAGCTATCAAGGTTAACAATCGCTGTACCTTCTTCAGGAATACCTTGATAAATTTCACCTTTTGCACGAGCAACGCCTTCTGGCGAACCAAACCCAGCTAAATGTGCAGCAAATAAGTTATTAACCAAAGCGGTCTGTGGCTTGACAATATTCGTGGTATACGCGATTTCGTTTGGATGATTAGCGCCCATTTCAATCACAGCGTAATCATATTCATTGGTGAGTCTAAATAATGTTAGAGGAACACCGATATCATTGTTCAAATTCCCCGCGGTATACAGTGTGTTACCGCGAGTAGAAAGAATCGATGCGGTCATTTCTTTCACTGAAGTTTTACCAGAAGAACCGGTTAGACCAACGATTTTCGCTCGGCTTTGTTGACGAACCCAAGCGGCAAGCTGCCCCATCGCAAGACGGGTGTCATCTACAACCACTTGTGGACAGTCAACATCCAATTCACGGTCAACTAATAATGCAACTGCACCGCCTTCAACCACTGATTCGACAAAATCATGCGCATCGAAACGCTCGCCTTTTAATGCAATAAATAGGCAACCTGAGTCTATTTTACGGCTGTCGGTACTGACTGCATTTAAGGCTAATGTTGATGCATCAAGCCCTTCAATGCGACATAAATGCCCAGAAGTCACATCTGCAAGTTGAGTTAGCGTTAAAGGGATCATGCTAGCACCCCCAATAATCGAGCGACAGTAAGGCGATCTGAATAATCTAAACGGCGATGACCAATGATTTGGTAATCTTCATGCCCTTTACCCGCAATCACAATGACGTCGTCAACATTCGCTTGCATGATACTGCTAGTGACTGCTTCGGCACGGCCAGGGATCGCCAATACACGGCTAGAGTCTAGAATACCCGCCATGATATCGTTAATAATATCCATCGGTTCTTCACTGCGAGGGTTGTCATCAGTGATCACCACTTTGTCAGCCCACTCTTCTGCCGCTGCCCCCATTAACGGGCGCTTGCCTTTATCACGATCACCACCACAACCAAACACGCACCATAGTTGCCCTTTACAATGTAAACGCGCTGCGGCTAACGCTTTTTCTAAAGCATCTGGCGTGTGGGCATAGTCAACAACCACTGTAGGCTTGTTCGGTGCACTGAACACCTCCATTCTCCCACAAACAGGCGATAATGAAGTGGCGGCATTTAATAGTTGGTCTAATGGGTAATCCATCATTAGCAATGTCGCCATGGCTAAAAGCAAGTTACTAACATTAAATGCCCCCATTAGTGGGCTTTCTAGTACTCCATCACCCCATGATGATGTGAAGTTGATCGTTGCACCACTATCATGATATTCAACGGCGGTTGTTTGTAGCCAAGGGCCTTGCCACTGTGATGGAATACGTTGTTCCATTGATACGGCGCAAGCTTGTGGTAAACGTTGTAGCCATTTCAGGCCAACTTCATCATCTGCATTAATAATTTGTGCTTTGGTTTGATGAGTGGAAAACAATAACCATTTAGCTGCTTCATAGTTTTCCATATCACCATGATAATCTAAGTGATCACGGCTTAAGTTAGTGAAGACCGCCGCATCGAAAGGCAATGCGGCGACTCTGCCTTGGATCAAACCATGTGAAGAGACTTCCATCGCGGTCAAAGTTGCCTGATGTTTTAACAGCTGTGTCAATTCAACTTGAATATCTACTGCTGAGCCAGTGGTATTTTCACTTGGAGCAACCTGCCCTAACAAGCCATTACCTACCGTCCCCATGACCGCGCTAGTTTCACCTAACCCTTGTGCCCATTGGGCAATTAATTGCGTCGTCGTGGTTTTACCATTTGTTCCTGTCACGCCCACGAGCTTCATCCTAGCTGCTGGGTGCTGGTAAAATTCACCGGCTAATGCAGAAAGTCGGTTATTTAAGTCATTGAGGTAAACAACCGGAACGCCATGTACATAACGTATTTCGCCTTCAGCGGCTTCTCCCGCAGCTTCAGCAATCACCGCAGCAACACCTTGTGCGATGGCTTGGGAAATATAATGTCGACCATCTGATTGATGGCCTTTAATAGCAATAAACAGATCTCCAGCCGCTGCTTTACGGCTGTCTAACGTCATCTCACGTAATGAGATGTTTGCTGTGCTTACGCCAAATGGCGAAAGAAGATCACAAAGATTACGATCTGCCACTTTTAACCTCTTTTTTATTAATGACTATGTCGTTTTTCTCATCCGGCTGTAATGCGTCGGGCTCTATGTTCATCATGCGTAATACGCCTCCCATGATTGAACCAAATACTGGTGCAGATACTGCACCACCGTAATATTTACCCGCGTTAGGCTCATTGATAAGAACGACAAGGGCATAGCGAGGATTACTCGCAGGGGCGACACCAGCGGTATAAGCAATATATTTCTCTACGTAACGCCCCTCAGGACCCACTTTTTTCGCTGTTCCTGTTTTAATCGCAATACGATAGCCTTTGATTGCCGCTCGTGTTCCACCACCACCAGGCAAAGCAACACTTTCCATCATGTGTACTACGGTACGCATCGTTTGCTCTGGGAACACGCGTGTTCCCGGCACTGGAGGGTCAACTTTAGTGATAGATAATGGACGGTAAATTCCAAAACTACCGATTGTTGCATAGGCACGGACTAATTGTAGTGGTGTGACCATTTGTCCATACCCAAAAGAAAAGGTGGCCCTATCTAAATCAGACCACCGTGTTTTTTTACTTGGAAAGATGCCACTACTTTCCCCGACTAACCCCAGATTAGTCGGCTTGCCAAACCCAAAGCGGCTATACACATCCACCAGCTCTGTAGCAGGCATCGCTAACGCCAGTTTTGAAACACCAACGTTACTCGACTTCTGTAAAATACCGGTAATAGATAACTCTGCATAACGAGCAACGTCCTTGATTTCATGGCCGCTGATCCGATATGGATAAGTATTCAATACCGTATTTTCTTTGATAATACGATTATTCAGTGCACTCATTACGACTA
This sequence comes from Providencia sp. 2023EL-00965, assembly GCF_033550225.1. Lineage (NCBI taxonomy): Bacteria > Pseudomonadati > Pseudomonadota > Gammaproteobacteria > Enterobacterales > Morganellaceae > Providencia > Providencia sp. 2023EL-00965. The sequence continues at coordinate 112,652 of NZ_JAWUEH010000013.1, forward strand.
ACGGTTTTACCGTTGAGCCTGGTTCGAAAATGTCGGTGATCGCCCGATTACGCATTGCATCCATCGGCGTGCCCGCTAAGTTATTCGGGTTATAGGATGGACTATTTGCCATCGCTAAAATTTCACCGGTGTGCACATCCACTAAAATCGCTACACCAGACTCTGCTTTGTTTTCTTGAACACCTTTAGTCAACTCACGATAAACGATAGATTGGATCCGTTCATCGATACTCAATACTAGGTTGTGTGCCGCTTGGCTATCTACTGATGAAACGGTTTCGATCACGCGACCATTACGATCTTTACGAACAGTTCGCTCACCGGGAGAGCCTTTTAACCAGCGTTCAAAACTTTTTTCAACGCCCTCAATGCCTTCGCCATCAATATTTGTTACGCCAATTAAATGCGCAGTCACGGGCCCTGAAGGGTAATAACGGCGTGACTCTTTGCGTAAGTAAATACCGGGCACTTTCAATTTAGAAATATATTCACCAATTGATGGGTTCACTTGGCGAGCAAGATACACAAAACGACCTTTTGGATTAGCCGATATTTTTGCCGTAATTTGTTCTAGAGGGATTTCCAGCGCATCAGCCAGTGCTTTCCAGTGCTCATTATTGCTAACGCCCCCTTTCTCAAACACCACTTTCGGATCTGCCCAGATAGCGTTTACAGGAACACTAACGGCTAATTGTCTCCCTTCTCTATCACTGATCATACCGCGAGCTGTCGATACTTCCTGAACCCGCAGTGAGCGCATATCGCCCTCTTTTACTAATTTTTCTGGCGCGATAATTTGTAAATAGGCAACACGCACCAGTAGCCCAGCTAAAGCTAATAAAATGCAGCCACACAGCAAAGCAAAACGCCAGCTAACAAAGCTGGTATTTTCTTCCTGTTTCTTATTTTTAGCTGACTTCGGTGCTTTCATTAGTCACGTAACCTTATCTACTGCTTAGAAACAATGATATTTTCTTGAGAAGGCTCAACATGAACCATCTGTAATTTATCCACAGATAAGCGTTCAACTCGGCTGTGGCTAGCTAATGCGTTTTCTTCTAGGATCAGATTGCGCCATTCAATATCTAGCGCATCTTTTTCTTCGTATAGTCTATCTTTTTCTGCTGTCAGTAAGCGCGTTTCATGGGCGGTGGTAACCACAAATACAGCGCTGATAATAATCGCAGCGAGTAAAATTAAAGGAATAATTCCATAACGGAAAAGATCGCGCCCGATAACTTTTCCTAGGCTATGCCTTTCTGGAACCATTACGCCATCCTCTGTGCGAAGCGCAATACCGAACTGCGCGCTCTTGGATTTTCATCTACCTCAGCGCCAGAAGGTTTCATTTTCCCCACTTCACGTAACTTGGCAGCACCTAACTCTTTAATTTGAGTTTCAGTCAGTGGGATCCCTGCTGGCACACTCGGACCTTTACTATTTTGGCGGATAAAACGTTTCACTAATCTATCTTCTAGCGAATGGAAACTGATTACCGATAAACGCCCTTCTGGTGCGAGAACAGCCACTGCGCCTTCAAGTGCCTGTTCTATTTCTTCTAATTCACTGTTGATATAGATACGTATTGCTTGAAAGCTTCGGGTTGCTGGGTGCTTATGACGATCTTTTATCGGGCTCACTTTCGCAATTAATTCAGCTAGCTGACGAGTACGCGTTAATGGCTCTTCTTCAGGATTATGATTACGCTCAACAATGGCTCTCGCTATACGTTTTGCAAAACGCTCCTCACCAAAGGTTTTCAGTACCCATGCAATGTCATCCGCTTCTGCATTCATGAGCCATTGCTGTGCTGATTGACCTCTCGTGGGATCCATACGCATATCTAGGGGTCCATCTCGCATAAACGAAAAACCGCGTTCTGGATCATCTAATTGTGGTGATGACACGCCAAGATCTAATAAAACACCATCAATTTTGCCAACCAATCCTTCTTCTGCGACATAATCCGCAATCGCAGAAAATGGCCCATGTTTAATCATAAAACGTGGATCATTAATTAATTGAGCCGCTTTAATTGCTTCAGGATCACGGTCAATCGCAATCAGGCGCCCTTGTTCATTTAACTGACTTAATATCAATCTTGAGTGGCCACCACGGCCAAAGGTGCCATCGATATAGATACCGTTTGGCTTAATATTGAGTCCGTTGACTGCTTCATCAAGCAATACTGTTACATGTTTAAATTGCTGCTGTGTCATGTTTATAGTGACAAATCCTGTAAGCGGGCTGACAGCGGTTCTTGGGTTTGTCTTTCAGCAGTTATATCTTCTTCAACTTGCTGATACCAAGTCTGTTCATCCCAAAGTTCAAATTTATTTATTTGGCCGACTAACATGACCTCTTTTGTTAGCCCTGCGTGTTGGCGCAGCGTACTAGCTAACAAAAGACGCCCTGCATTATCCATTTGGCATTCGCTGGCATGCCCTAATAACAGACGCTGTACACGCCGTTCCGCAGGGTTCATGGTTGATAAGCGAGACAGTTTTTCTTCAATAATTTCCCATTCAGGTAACGTGTAAAGTAATAGGCATGGCTGGTGGAGGTCGATGGTACATACCATCTGCCCCTTAGATTCCTCGCTCAGCATTCCCCGATATCGGGTAGGCACGGTAAGACGCCCTTTGCTGTCGAGATTTACCAGTGTTGCCCCACGAAACATACCCAGTAAAACCTCTTTATTTCCTGTTTACCCACTTTACCCCACAATTCTCCACTTATAAAGTTTACGAATGGTAGGAAAACCTTGTCAAGCCAGATGCACCTAGCTTTTGCTTTATTTACAGAACAATTCAGAAAAGATAAGAGAGGGTAAAATCTAATTCGGAGATAAAATTATGAATAACGGGTTGATATAACTCATTTATTTTTGACAATGCAGTAAATATTGACTTAATTCTATTTTACTGACGAAAAAACGGGCAAATGATGATATATCCTATATACGTCTCATTTTTAATCAGCTTATCGATAACCGATTCTTTACTTTCAAATTAACCGTGAATGTCTAATTACTATAAATATTCTCGATAACTGCCTCACAGGAAAATAAAAACCATAAATTTCAATCAATTAAAATACTGTTTTAATAGACAGTATTTTAACTCAAATATGGATTCAGGATAAATTTTATATTTAAACCTAAACTTTTAAATTAATTTTTTTATTTAATTTTATTCCACTTCGAGAAATTAGATTTATCCGATTAAGAATATTCCTAAAGTTAAATATTTACTTATTTTTAGCATGAAATAAAAAGCCCCTTTTGAATAGGGGCTAATATGATACTCATAAATGTGATCGATATCACTCAGTATTCAACCAGATTAATTAAAAAATAATTATTCCTTGCGACCTAAGCTACCACGTCGGCATAAATCACGGCGAATACGTGTAATACCTGTATCAGGTTTTTGCTTTTCATCTAGACTTGCAAGAACTAATTCTAAAATACGTTCAGCAATATCCCTATGACGCTGTGCAAGCGATAAAACAGGACAGCCAAGAAAATCAAGCAACTCGCTATCACCGAACGTTGCAATTACCATATGTTCTGGTAAGCGCCCGTTACGTTTCAATGCGACATCGAGCACACCTTGCAACAGCGAAAATGACGTCGTAAACAAAGCATCAGGCATCTGATTGCCTTTATCTAACCACTCAGCAAACACATCTGCTGCTGACGCCCTCTCATAACTATTAGCGTACAGATAATTAACTTCTCTTGAATCGCCTTCCCAGCCCTTACGAAAACCTTGTTCACGCAAATAACTGACGGATAGCTCAGGTAAAGCGCCAAGATATAACACTGATTTTGCAGGAAATTTCTTCAGCTCAGTTGAGATCATCAATGCATCTTCTTGGTCATCACCCACGACGCTAATAAAGTGCTCTTTTTCAAGCGCCCTATCAAGAGCGATAATAGGTAAGGAACGATTTGCCCAGCGCTGATAAAAAGGATGTTCAGGAGGTAGTGCCGTTGAGACAATAATCGCATCAACTTGACGCTGCAAAAGATGTTCAACGCAACGAATTTCATTATCAGGTTGATCTTCAGAGCAGGCTATCAATAACTGGTAGCCGCGTTGGCGTGCCTGACGTTCAAGATAATTAGCGATGCGAGTATAGCTCGTATTTTCGAGATCAGGGATGACTAGCCCTATCGAACGTGTTCTCCCTGCGCGTAGCCCCGCAGCTACGGCATTTGGATGGTAATTGTGCTCTCTGACAACAGCCATCACTTTTTCTACAGTTTTATCGCTGACTCGATACTGCTTGGCCTTGCCGTTGATCACATAACTAGCCGTTGTGCGGGAAACCCCTGCTAAACGGGCTATTTCATCCAGTTTCACGTTAACCTCTTTGTGTGTTTCAACCAAACTTAATACATTGATTATACTGCTTATATTGCAGCCTCTAATAACCGCAAGCCTATATACTCGTTATATTTCAAGCAGTAGAGGGGATTAACTACCTGCATCTTGAATTATTTAGAGTATAAAATAACAGCTGACGGTCAAAGCCCCGAATGACTCGGGGCTTTACACATTACTGTATTCTACCTTCAGCTGACAAATTTTTCATCGCATAATTTTATCACCGCGTGATACACCGATGATACCTGAACGCACAACTTCAACAATTTCAGCAACACCACGCACCGCTTCGATAAAAGCATCTAGTTTATCGCTTGTTCCTGCGAGCTGAACGGTATAAAGCGTTGGCGTCACATCAACAATCTGTCCACGGAAAATATCTGAGCAACGTTTGATTTCATCACGCCCATAACCTGATGCTTGCAACTTAACTAACATAACTTCACGTTCAATATGTGCTGAAGCCGTTAATTCGCTAACACGCAATACATCCACTAATTTATGTAGCTGCTTTTCAATTTGCTCAAGAACCTTCGCATCGCCTTTTGTCTGAATAGTCATTCGAGACAATGTCGGATCATCTGTCGGTGCAACCGTCAAACTTTCAATATTGTAGCCACGTTGAGAAAATAGCCCGATGACTCGAGATAACGCACCGGATTCGTTTTCTAATAAAACTGATAAAATACGACGCATGATCAAGTCCTCTCCGTTTTGCTCAGCCACATTTCATCCATTGCACCACCACGGATTTGCATTGGGTAAACATGCTCAGTTTCATCAACATTAATATCAACAAACACTAAGCGTTGGTTTTCATTAACCTCAACCAAGGCTTGCTTTAACTTGTCATCTAACTCAGCAGGAGAGCTGATAGAAATACCGACATGACCATAAGCTTCAGCAAGCTTCACAAAGTCAGGCAATGATTCCATATAAGAGTGAGAGTGTCGCCCTTGATAAATCATATCTTGCCACTGCTTCACCATGCCTAAAAAACCATTATTTAAGTTCAATACAATGACAGGTAAGCCGTATTGCAGCGCCGTTGACAGCTCTTGAATATTCATTTGAATACTGCCATCACCAGTAACACAAATAACGGTAGATTGTGGATGCGCTAATTTAACCCCTAAAGCAGCGGGTAAACCAAAGCCCATCGTTCCTAAGCCACCTGAGTTGATCCAACGACGAGGTTTATCAAATGGATAATATAATGCCGCAAACATTTGATGTTGGCCGACATCTGAAGTCACATAAGCCTCACCCTGTGTTAAACGATAGATAGCTTCAATGGCTTGCTGTGGTTTAACTTTTTGGCTATTGGTTTGGTAACTAAGGCATTTTTTCTCGCGCCATGTTTCGATATCCTTCCACCACGCCTGAAGCGCTTGGCTATTCTGCTTTGTGGAAGCTTGATCTAACTGGCTCAGCATTTGCTGAAGTGCCAATTTAGCATCACCAACAATCGGAATATCTGTATTTACGGTTTTTGAAATAGAGGTTGGGTCAACATCGATTTGGATAACCGTGGCATTTGGGCAATATTTTTCGAGATTATTGGTGGTTCTATCATCAAAACGCACCCCAACTGCAAAAATTACATCCGAGTTATGCATGACTTTATTGGCTTCATAAGTCCCATGCATACCTAACATCCCAACGGATAAATGATGTGTTTCAGGGAAAGCCCCGAGTCCCATTAACGTGGAAACCACTGGAAGTTGCAACTTTTCAGCAAGTTCTAGAATTTCTGGTGAGCAGCTTGAGTTGATCGCACCACCACCAATATAAAATACTGGCTTTTGTGCTGCTATCAGCTTAGAAAGTGCTTTTTTGATTTGTCCTTTATGGCCTTGCAACGTCGGGTTGTATGAGCGCAAAGAAACTGTTTCTGGATAGCGATAAGGGTATTTGTGCGCCGGGCTGACTGTATCTTTAGGTAAATCAATGACCACAGGGCCAGGACGCCCACTTGCTGCAATATAGAATGCTTTTTTGATGATTGCAGGTATGTCTTCCGCTTTTTTAACTAAAAAACTATGTTTTACAATTGGGCGAGATATTCCCACCATATCACATTCTTGGAATGCATCATTACCGATAAGGGAGCTTGCGACTTGCCCTGATAGTACGACCAAGGGAATAGAATCCATGTATGCTGTTGCAATACCAGTGATCGCATTTGTCGCACCGGGCCCTGAAGTCACTAAGACGACTCCTACATCCCCTGTCGATCGTGCGTATCCATCCGCCATATGTACAGCGGCTTGTTCATGACGAACGAGTATATGATCCACACCACCAACGGTATGAAGTGCATCATAGATATCTAAAACAGCACCACCTGGATAACCAAATACGTGCTTTACACCTTGGTCTATCAATGACTTGACGACCATTTCTGCTCCCGACAACATCTCCATGAGTTTGCCCCCAGACTATTTTTGCAAGTTAACAGAGGTATGACTGTCCTCGTAATTATTGTCATTTCTTCTGTCGTAATTATGACTGCTATTAACATATCGTTGAGATTAATACGACGCAAACATCATTTGTTAAGCAAAAATGTCAACTTAGAGCATTCACTCCATCTTTATTAATTATTAGTCGAACTAACTAAGATAATAACGAAGAGCAGCAAATATCGCTGCAATATAGTGAAAAAGAGTGCAAAGTGCAGCCGGATATGATGTTAAATATCCGGCTAAGAGAGAAATGTGATAGCTTAATTATTCACGATACATTGATTCTATTTCAGACTGGTAACGTTCTGATATGATCTTTCTACGTAATTTGAGTGTTGGTGTCAGCTCCCCTTTTTCCATTGAGAAATTGACAGGAAGTAGTGTAAAACGTTTAACTTGATGGAATGCTTCAATATTTTTTTGTAAATCTTTTAAGCGAGTTTCAAATAAGGCCACAATATTTGAGTCTTTGAGCAATTCAAGTCGGTCACGGTATTTTAAGTTAATCGACCTTGCATATTCCTCAAGTGAATCATAACAAGGCACAATTAAAGCCGATACAAATTTGCGCGCATCTGCAATTACCGCAATATGTTCAATAAATTGATCCTGCCCTAACACCCCTTCAATCATTTGTGGTGCAATATATTTACCATTCGATGTTTTCATCAAATCTTTCAAACGATCAGTAATATACAGATTGCCTTGTGCATCTATCTCACCCGCATCACCCGTTTTTAACCAACCATCCGCTGTGAAAGTATCATCAGTTTCTTGTGGACGATTATAATAACCTTTCATCACCACAGGCCCTTTGACCTGAATTTCATTATTATTGCCAATACGTACTTCAACTGATGATAAAGGTGTCCCAATAGATCCGAGCGGATAACGCCCTTCTTCCCAACATGAAACCGTCGCGCAGGTTTCTGTCATGCCATAACCATACTTAATATTGATGCCAGCGGCTAAAAAGAAAGCAATCACCTCATCATCTAAGCGCGCACCAGCAGCAGGCATAAAACGAATGCGTCCACCAAGCAACTGACGCAACTTGGTGAGAACCAATTTATCCGCCAAATTATAAAATGCGTTATTAATGATTGAAAGTGATGAGCCTTTGGTAAGAGCTTTCGTTTTTTTCTTACCTTGGGCTAGTGCCCATTTAAACAATAAACGACGTGGTAGAGGCGCTTTAGCAACTTTACCTAATACCGCACTATATACTTTTTCATAAAAACGAGGCACGGCACACATCACCGTTGGTTTCACATCTGCTAACGCCTCTCTAACCGCATTGGTGTCTGTTAAATACACATTGCGAGCGCCAGTATGCATAACGTAGAAACTCCAAGCGCGTTCAAAAACATGGGATAGTGGTAGAAAACTTAATGACACATCATCAGAAGTGAGTTTCAAACGTTGATCGTGCAAATAGAGTTGTGCTGCCATGTTGTAATAATCCAACATAACACCTTTAGGTTCACCAGTTGTCCCTGATGTATAAATGATAGTGAAAAGATCACTAAGGTTATGAGCAGCAATTCGACGATTTAATTCATCTTGATATTCTGCGGTATTTTGCTCAATAAAGTGTGATAAGTGGTATGAAGGAATGTCACTTTCTAGTAACTCAACATCACTGTTAAGCACCACAATAGCAATAAGCTGTGGGCAATGTGATTTTAATTGACACGCAATGTGATACTGCTCTTGCTCACCGACAAATAGAATACGAATGTTTGCATCATTAATGATATAGGCGGCTTGTTCTAAGCTACTTGTTGCATATAGAGGTACCGTCACGGCTTTTAGTTGTAAAACAGCGAGGTCAACTAAAGACCAATTCATACTGTTATGGGCAAATAACCCAATGTTTTCCTGTATGGCAACATTAAGCGACAGAAGACGGCAAGCAATTGCAGAAGAGAGTTGTTCAACTTCCTTCCACGTCAGCTCACTCTGTTGGCCATTATGCCATTGACTGAAAGCTATCCGGCTTGCCGATTCAACAGCACTAAATCTATTGTGCAAGCGATTAACCAGATGGTAAGGATAAAGGTTTTCAGTAATCAAAGTGTGTTTCCTATAGTACATTTGTTAACTGAAGTGATTCGGCAAAGTCACAAGACACTTCGTAAGTTAATTATTTCAGCTTACAACTGTTAGCTGAATACTTGGAGTGTATAGACTAAAAAGGAGCGAGGAAAGAGGTATTATGTAAAGATTATGCAAATGTTATTGGCTTAGCAAAACCCACTATTGTATTTCACTCTGACGAGTTACCCTCATAATACGACCTGTTACAACACTTTTAATTAAGGTATGGCGACTAGGTTCATGCGCTATTCATCACATACTGTGTATGCCCCTAGCACCTCATTCACAGATTACCTAGCCGCACCTTAAGTAAATTTTAATTAAACAGTATAAGAAGGGTTAATCAGCAGTAAGCCTAGATTGATGATTCTGTAATAAGCTGACAAATTCGTGATTTCATCCATTGATGCCCTTTATCGCGAGACGTTGACTCATGCCATGTTAAATAACATGGACGTGTATTGTCAGCCCAAGGCAAGGCCACTGTGCGAACAGGGAATTTATTATCTGCATGCTCAACCAACCATTTAGGTACAATAGCTACTAAATTAGTTTGTGACACCATATTTAGCACACTGTGTAAATTGATTCCTTGATAACTAATTGTTTGTGATAAATCAGTATTAGAATAATATAAATGACTAAATGAACCAATATTATCCATAGACATAACTGCATGTTTTTCGTTTACTAACTCTTCAAGCGTGATGCTATTTCCAATATAAGGATGGTTATTGGCCACCACTAAAACAGCTTCATCATTAAAGATAATTTGATGTTGATATTCGTTTTTACCGAGCTTATTGTAGCTTATCGAAAAATCTGTTTCTTGATATTTTAGTTTATGTTCAATGTTATTATCTAAGAAACCATGAATAACTATATTAATATTAGGTGATATTTCTTTAAACTTTTCGACAACAATTGCCGCTAAGCGAATATCTAGAGGGGAGCAAATCGCTAAATTAAAAATCCTTTCGCTAATCAGGGGATCAAAAGAGGCTCCGGGTAGTTCATTATGAACTAATTGTAAGGCTTGTCTAATAGGACCAAATAATTGCTTAGCACGTGATGTCGGTTGGATCCCTCTACCATAACGAACAAAAAGCTCATCATTAAACATTGATTTTAAACGAGATACTGCATTACTTACCGCAGGTTGTGACATCCCCAAAACTTGTGCTGCTTTAGTCACATTTTGCATTTGCATTACAACATCAAAGACTGTCAGTAAATTTAAGTCTACGTTTCTTAGATGAATATCACTATTCTCTTTTTTTGTTGGTGAAACTGTATCAAAATCAATCATTCTTTACTCCAATAAAGATATTTATCATTTTTAATTAATGACAATTCATATACCTATAACTTATTTAATAGATGCATAAATTCATTAAATATTATTTTTCAAACAACTTATACATAATAAGCTATTCTGCGTTCCCTGCATTTATAAAACGACGCTCTAATTATATAACTTATAGATTTGATGATACAATATAAGCTGTAATAAGAAGCGAAGGTATTCATATATTAAATGAATATTACTCATTCATTTAAAACTACTATTGTTAACCCCAAAATAATAAAACAATTTTTAAAATAAATCATAATAAATATGATCAGCTTTACCGAAACATTCTCATTATCAGATTAATTATAAATTATTCATTTACCGAATAATTTATTGATTGAAAACTATAATTCAAGCCTATTTCTATTTCTCACATTATCGCTTTATTCACATCGCAAAATCGCGCAAAAAACACCCAAAACAATCAGTTTATGCTATGTTTTTACCTCGACATTTCATGAAAAGAATTTTACCCCTGCTTTATGACCAAAATATAGGGAAAAACATCACTAAAAATTTAGAAATTAGTCACAATCACTAAGTATTGATGATGATTCATAATTCGCAAAATTTACGACAAAAATCTAAAGTTGACAGCAAAGAAAAGATCACGTATCAATAAATATATCTTGATGAAAAACAAATTTTAGAGACCGCGTAAATGACAATTTCTATCCGCCTACTAAGCCTACTACTACTCGCATCCAATGTGCGCGGTATGCTTATGGACGGAAGGTAACACGCAGTCCAGAAACATAAAGAACCCGCGCCAGCCGCGGGTTTTTTTATGCCTGCCGGCACCGCAAAAATATAACGATAAAATTCTGTATTTAAAGAGGAACACAACATGAGCGATCAAGTCATTATATTCGATACCACCTTACGTGACGGCGAACAGGCATTGCAGGCAAGTTTATCCGTTAAAGAAAAATTACAGATTGCGTTTGCGTTAGAACGCTTGGGCGTAGATATCATTGAAGCAGGTTTTCCGGTTTCCTCTCCCGGTGATTTTGAATCTGTACAAACTATCGCTCGTGAAATTAAAAATAGCCGCATCTGTGCATTAGCTCGCTGTGTGCAAAATGATATTGATGTGGCTGCTGAATCATTAAAAGTCGCTGAAGCATTTCGTATCCATATCTTTTTAGCTACCTCAAACTTACATGTACAAAAGAAATTAAATAAAACGTTTGATGGTGTCATGGATATGGCGATCGACTCAATCAAACGCGCTAGACGTTATACTGATGATGTTGAATTTTCATGTGAAGATGCAGGCCGTACCGATATTGATAACTTATGCCGTATTGTTGAATCCGCAATCAAAGCTGGCGCAACCACCATCAATATTCCAGATACTGTTGGCTACACCACGCCATACCAATTCGGTGGCATTATTACTTCTTTATATGAACGCGTTCCTAATATTGATAAAGCTATTATTTCTGTGCACTGTCATGATGATTTGGGCATGTCTGTTGCCAACTCCATTACAGCCGTACAAGCGGGTGCTCGCCAAGTTGAAGGAACCATTAATGGATTAGGTGAACGTGCAGGTAATACCGCATTAGAAGAAGTGATTATGGCCATCAAATTGCGCGAGCAGATGATGAATGTTCATACCAATATTAATCACAAAGAAATCTACCGTACCAGCCAATTAGTTAGCCAGTTATGTAACACACCGATCCCTGCCAATAAAGCTGTTGTAGGCAGCAATGCATTTGCTCACTCATCGGGTATCCACCAAGACGGTGTGCTGAAGAACCGCGAAACCTATGAAATTATGACGCCAGAATCGATTGGTTTGAAAGCTATCCAATTGAATTTAACCTCTCGTTCAGGTCGTGCCGCGGTTAAACATCGCATGGAAGAAATGGGATACCATGAAGGGAAAGATTTCAATTTAGATGAATTGTATACCGCCTTCTTAGGTTTAGCCGATAAGAAAGGCCAAGTGTTCGATTATGACTTAGAAGCATTGGCTTTCTTTGCTAATCAGCAAGATGAAACTGACCATTTTGTCATGGACTATTTCAGCACCCAATCAGGCTCCAGTGTCGTTGCGACCGCAACAGTGAAAATGCGCTGCGGGGAAGAGGAAAAATCAGAAGCTGCCACTGGCAACGGCCCTGTTGATGCTATTTATCAAGCTATTAGCAAGATCACAAATTACCCTATTCAATTAGTATCTTACAAATTATCCGCAAAAGGCCAAGGTGAAAATGCATTAGGTCAAGTCGATATTGTTGTCGAATGCTTCAATCGCCGTTTCCACGGAATGGGCTTAGCAACAGATATCGTTGAGTCTTCTGCAAAAGCAATGGTGCATGTATTAAATAGCATCTGGCGTTCTGAACAAGTCGAAAAAGAAAAACAAAAAATAAATCAACAAGAATCACAATCAAATACAAAGGAAGCTGTATAACAATGTCTAAGAGCTATCATATTGCCGTATTGCCTGGAGATGGCATTGGTCCAGAAGTTATGGCGCAAGCAAATAAAGTATTAGATGCTATCCGTCAGCGCTTTGCGTTATCGATTACCACTAAAGAATATGATGTTGGCGGCATCGCTATTGATCGTCATGGTAAGCCATTGCCTGAAGAAACAGTGGCTGGTTGTGAAAATGCGGATGCGGTGCTGTTTGGCTCTGTCGGTGGCCCTAAATGGGAAAACTTACCGCCTGATAGTCAACCTGAGCGTGGTGCTTTATTACCACTACGTAAGCATTTTAAATTATTCAGTAATTTGCGCCCAGCGCGTTTATATCAAGCTTTAGAAGCGTTTTGCCCATTAAGAGCTGATATTGCTGCTCAAGGTTTCGATATTTTGTGCGTGCGTGAATTAACGGGTGGTATCTATTTCGGTCAACCTAAAGGCCGTAAAGGCGAAGGTAAAGAAGAGTATGCCTTTGATACTGAAGTCTACCATCGTTATGAAATCGAACGTATTGCCCGTATTGCCTTTGAATCCGCGCAAAAGCGTAATCATAAAGTAACCTCAATTGATAAAGCTAATGTGTTACAAAGCTCAGTTTTATGGCGTGAAGTTGTTAATCAAATCGCCAAAGAATACCCTGATGTCGCCGTTAGCCACATGTATATTGATAACGCGACCATGCAGATGATCAAAGCGCCTGCACAATTTGATGTTGTGCTATGTTCGAATTTATTTGGCGATATTATTTCTGATGAATGCGCCATGATCACAGGTTCAATGGGAATGCTGCCATCTGCAAGTTTAAATGAAGCTGGCTTTGGCTTATATGAGCCAGCAGGTGGCTCAGCACCAGATATCGCAGGACAGAATATTGCGAACCCTATCGCACAAATTCTATCCGCAGCAATGCTGTTAAGATTCAGCTTAAATGAAAACGATGCCGCAGATGCTATCGAAAGAGCGGTCAATAAAGCGTTAGAAGATGGGCATCGTACTGCTGATTTAGCAGGTGGTGGTAAGTCCGTTAGTACTAGTGAAATGGGTGATATTATCGCCCGCTATATTCGTGAAGGGGTGTAACATGGCTAAAACTTTATATCAAAAATTATATGATGCCCACGTTGTCCGTGAAGTTGACAACGAGACACCTCTTATTTATATCGACCGTCATTTGGTTCATGAAGTGACCTCACCTCAAGCCTTTGATGGTTTGAGAACAAAGAATCGCCCATTGCATCAGCCAAGCAAAACATTCGCCACTATGGATCATAACGTTTCTACGCAGACCAAAGACATCAATGCTTGTGGTGACATGGCGCGGATCCAAATGCAAGAATTGATGAAAAACTGTGAAGAGTTTGGCGTCACGTTATACGACCTCAACCACCCTTATCAAGGGATCGTCCATGTTATGGGACCTGAGCAAGGTATCACCTTGCCGGGTATGACAATTGTTTGTGGTGACTCACATACAGCAACACATGGTGCATTCGGTGCTTTAGCTTTCGGGATCGGTACATCTGAAGTTGAACATGTTATGGCAACGCAAACCTTGAAACAAGCACGCGCCAAAACAATGAAAATTGAAGTTATCGGCAAAGCCCCTGCTGGAATTACAGCAAAAGACATCGTATTGGCTATTATCGGTAAAACAGGTAGCGCAGGTGGCACAGGCTATATTGTTGAATTTTGTGGCGAAGCTATCGAAAACCTCAGCATGGAAGGCCGTATGACAGTGTGTAATATGGCTATCGAATTAGGGGCAAAAGCGGGGATCATTGCCCCTGATGAAACCACCTTCAATTACATGAAAGGGCGCCAGTTTGCTCCGAAAGGCGCAGAGTGGGATGAAGCTGTTGCCTACTGGAAAACGTTAAAAACGGATGATGATGCCCAGTTTGATAAAGTCGTCACATTACAAGCTAGCGACATTGAACCTCAAGTCACTTGGGGAACAAACCCAGGTCAAGTAATTGCCATTAATCAACCAATCCCAGCACCTGAATCATTCAGCGATCCTGTCGAACGTGCCTCTGCGGAAAAAGCGTTAGCTTATATGGGATTAGAATCAGGTATTAAATTATCTGATGTGAAAATTGACAAAGTGTTTATCGGTTCTTGCACCAACTCTCGTATTGAAGATTTGCGTGCAGCTGCGGCAATCGCAAAAGGCAAAAAAGTCGCTGCGGGTGTGCAAGCCATTGTTGTCCCAGGCTCGGGCCCAGTTAAAGCACAAGCAGAGCAAGAAGGTTTAGATAAAATCTTTATCGAAGCTGGCTTTGAATGGCGTTTACCGGGTTGCTCTATGTGCCTTGCAATGAACAATGACCGTTTAAACCCGGGTGAGCGTTGTGCATCCACCAGTAATCGTAACTTTGAAGGCCGCCAAGGCCGAGCTGGTCGCACTCACTTAGTCAGCCCTGCGATGGCAGCAGCAGCAGCGATCAATGGTCACTTTGCTGATGTACGTGATATTCAAGCCTAAAGGAGACATGAAATGGAAAAATTGATTACTCATACTGGTATTGTCGCACCTTTAGATGCTGCAAATGTCGATACAGATGCAATTATCCCTAAACAGTTTTTGCAGAAAGTGACTCGTACTGGTTTCGGCCAACATTTGTTTAATGACTGGCGTTTTTTAGATGATGCAGGCCAACAACCTAATCCGGATTTCGTCTTAAATAAACCGGTATTCAAAGGCGCAAGTATTCTATTGGCACGTGAAAACTTTGGTTGCGGCTCATCAAGGGAGCATGCGCCTTGGGCATTAACCGATTTTGGTATTCAAGTCGTGATTGCACCAAGTTTTGCCGATATCTTTTATGGCAACTCGTTTAATAATCAGTTATTACCAATTAAATTGAGCGAACAAGAAGTCGACGAAATGTTTAATTATGTGAAGCAGCATGAAGGATGCCAATTCACTGTCGACTTAGAAAATCAAACCGTTAAAGCAGGCGATAAAACTTATCATTTTGAGATTGATAGCTTCCGTCGCCATTGCATGATGAATGGCCTTGATAGTATTGGTTTGACATTGCAACATGCAGAGCAAATTAGCCAATATGAGCAAAAACTCCCTTCTTTTATGCGCTAACGATTACGTTTCAACCACCAAACGCCTGCAATAATTGCAGGCGTTTTTGTTTTTAAATAGTGAACAAGTTTTTCATAACATGCTAATCTAAACTGAAGCCATCCCTATTGTTTTTGTATTATTAGAAAAGAAAGTGCCATGGTAAAAAACAATAAAAAAGCCGATAACCTAAGCTATCGGCTGGTAAATTACCATTACTCAATAATTCGGGGAGTTGGCCTGCTAACTAGCAGACCTAACGAGCTACTTACTGGTACCTATTATCAATGGGATATTAGGAAATAAAAATTGATGAAATCATTGCCGGAGTTCCCCTTTTATGTCTAGTTCTCGTCTGCAAACGCAATTTGTTCGCCTCTGGCAGCACTTCCAAGGACAAGATAGTGAAACCACACTGCAACATATTGCAGACACACTGTTTTGCTCTCGTCGACACGTTCGTACTTTACTCAATAATATGCAATCTCATGGCTGGTTAAGTTGGCAAGCTGAGGCTGGTCGAGGTAAACGATCTACCCTACTTTTTCACGTTAATGGATTAGAATTACAACAAGCTCAGGCTGAACGCTTATTAAAAGAAGAAAGTATTGAAAAATTAGTCGCACTAGTCGGTGACAAAGAAACTATTCGCCAAATGGTGCTTTCTGAGCTGGAAAGAAGCTATCGCCAAGGCAAAAACCTATTACGTATCATTTATTATCGTGATTTTCCTAATTTGCTGCCCGGAACACCGATACGCCGCTCTGAAATTCATTTAATGAGCCAAATCTTTAACGGGCTAACCCATATAAATGAGGAAAAAGGGGAAGTCGAAAATGGGATCGCTCATTATTGGCAAGCAATTAGTGATACCGAATGGCGCTTTTATTTAAGACCAGCAATCTATTTTCATCATGGACGAGAAATGTTAGTCGATGACGTTATTAGCTCACTAATGCGCTTAAGTCATTGTTGGCCACTATTTTCTCATATTAAATCTGTTACATCCCCACTGCCTTACGTGATTGATATTCAGTTAAGTTCACCAGATAAGCAGCTCCCATTATTATTAGGTAGCCCTCATGCGGCTATCATACCTAAAGAATGGGAAAGCCTTGAAAATTTTAATAAATTGCCTATTGGTACAGGACCTTATCTCGTCGAAAAAAACTTACCTCAAAAACTTACCATTACCGCATTTGAGCGATACTTTGGCTATCGTGCACTACTCGATGAAGTGACTATTTGGGTCGTACCAGAGCTTTCTGAACAAATGGTTTGTACCACATTAAAAATGGACAATGACAATACGCCTAATGATTCACTAGAAAGCAGAATGGAGGAAGGTTGTTACTTTTTGTTGATGGATCAACGCTCTTCGCTTTCTCAACGCAGTGATATCCGTAAATGGCTGTGCAGTTATTTGACGCCAATAAATTTATTAGCTCATTGTGAATCCTTTTATCAACGGCACTGGGCGCCTGCCTATGGCTTATTGCTTCATTGGCATCACAGTAAGATGCTAACACCGCTACCAAAACCAGCCGATCTTACTCAGCTCACCGTCACCTTTTACCAACAGCACCATGAGTTTTATGCGATTAGCCAGATCATGAAACGCGTTTTAAAATCACAAGGAATTGAATTAAAAATACAAATTGTTGATTATCAAGCGTGGTTTAATGGTGATGTCGAAAGTGATATTTGGTTAGCCACTGCTAACTTTTTTAAACCTCTGGAATTTTCTATTTTTGCTACTTTGTACGAAATTCCACTCTTACGTCAATGCTTAGGTAACTCGTTAAACGAAGAGCTCGTTAAATGGCGAAATCAACAATTAAATGTTGAGTCTTGGTGTGAAAGTCTTGTTGATTCACAGATATTCCATCCTATTTTCCACCATTGGTTAGAGTTACAAGGGCAAAAAACCATGCGTGGAGCAAGGATGAATACTTTCGGTTGGTTCGATTTTAAATCTGCATGGTTTAAACCCACTGAGGATAATACACAGAAATCATAGAAGTTATAAACATTGTAAGTGAATAATAAGGATGTTATTCACTTTTTCTGTGGATATCTATGTTAACAACCCGATAGTAATCAGGGTATATCCTTTAAAGGGATTAATTAAGCAAACTAACCATTTTTATTAAACTCTAATAAATCATAAGGATAACGCGATTTAAGGCAAGTTATTCACTGTTTATCTTTTCATCATCCTTGTTTAGGAGTTCAAGTGAGCAAAGATCAAACAATGTATGATTTATCCACAAGTAATGTACTTAACTTACTCATTTTATGTGACGAAGTTCAACAAAATGACGAAGTCAAGGCTGTAAATACACACAGTAATTAAATTTTTTCACAGTTATCCAATAAACCTGTGGATAACTCAGTGCATGACCCTGTGATTAGCATGGGATGAACGTGAATAACCTATTTTTTTTAGTTTTATTTATTTTATTAAAGGCAATTATTATCTTATATATCAATATATTAATAATCTCTTATAAAAAGTGATATACTGAATATATCTTGTGGATTTTTTTTGGCTATTATTTCATCGCATTATGCAATTTACACCACCTTTACCCCCTGAAAATGAATCTGTGCTAATGGCTAGAGCACAAGCTCTCGCAGGCTATACACTTGGCGAGCTAGCAAGCTATGCAGGTTTACCAATCCCTCCAGATCTAAAACGTGATAAAGGCTGGGTGGGTATGCTGCTTGAGTACTTCTTAGGTGCCACCGCAGGGAGTAAGCCAGAACAAGACTTTGCAAATATTGGCGTTGAACTAAAAACTATTCCTATAGATCGCCATGGCGTACCTCTTGAAACAACCTTTGTTTCTGTTGCTCCTCTCACTGGCAATAGCGGGTTAACATGGGAAAATAGTCATGTCTATCGTAAGCTTTCACGTGTTCTCTGGTTTCCTATCGAAGGTGAACGGCAAATACCACTTGCCGAGCGACGTGTGGCAAGCCCATTATTGTGGAGCCCATCTCCTTTGGAAGAAAAATTATTACGTCAAGATTGGGAAGAGCTGATGGATTTAATTGTATTAGGAAAAGTCGAAACGATTACTGCTCGGCATGGACAGGTTTTACAAATACGCCCCAAGGCGGCAAATAGCAAAGCCCTAACAGAAGGGATTGGTGAATCGGGCCAAACAATCATGACCCTTCCCAGAGGTTTTTACCTTAAAAAAGATTTTACAGCTCCGCTTCTGGCAAGGCATTTTAAAATTGATTGATAGAGCTGATCATTAATCCTGCAATGTTTCCTTGCTCACAGTGCTGGATCGTAACAAGACTCCCTGTTGAGAATGCCATTTCAATGATACCAAACATTTTCTTGTTATAATCCCCTCCCCTTAACCCTAAAACTGGAATTCTTTTCGTTACCGTAGGCCCATCAAATAACGAGATTAAATATTCTGACTGTTGAGTGATTTTTCGTTCAGCAAATGTAATAGCAGCAATTTTCTTTGGCATTCCTTTATAACTTTCACATTGATCAGGAAAATAATTTACCTCTTCTGTGCTGGCTACTGCCATGATAACAATACATAAAATAAACTTTGCCATTTTATTAAACATAGTTACAAAAATATTAGTAATTTGATTTAGCTAAGCGTAAATCAAATTACTTAGTCTTTCATGTAAAAACAGCGGCTAAGTATTAATTAAAAATAACAGAGATAATCTTTTAATTATGTCTTTAGATCTATTTCTCTTTCAGTGAATGCCGTGCCGCCTCTATAGCTCCTTCAACGGCTTTTTTGGCTTGAGGACTATTCTTCCAACAGCTTGATCCGGTTAAAGCAGCTCCAGAAATTAAAATTTCGTCATAAGATGCTTCACTTAACTGCAATAATGATGAAAACCCCATTTGCTCAAGACGACTAATCACGGTAGGACCAACCCCTTTTACCGCCAGTAAACATTGTTTTTCTGCATCAGAGAATCCCATAATAACGCCTATTAGAAATAATAAATGAGACAGTAATATACCCTAAATAATTAGAATTTCAGCTATATGATAAGGCCAGAGATATAAAAAGTGATGTAACGTGTATGAGTTAACACGGTCAAAAAACATTGCTATTTGCTATAATTAGCTTTGCATTCAACATACTTCTTCTTTTACTATATACGCTTAACACACTTTGATAGTAACTATGCTCAAAGAAATATATTGTAAATAGTGTGCGTATTCATAATTTTATACCCTAGCTCATTCGAGTCGCTAGCAATATAGAAAACGAAATGGCACCAATGAATTAAGCCAGAAGTGCTCAACTCGAAGTGTGACGCGTTTATATCCATACAATCCCCTAAAACATAGCATATTTGTTTTTTGGAACGACAGCTAGGATCCAGTAATGCAAACTAATCGGTTCGTTAACTCTCGACAATATTCAATTAAACTACCTGACAATCGTCATTTAAGTTGGTATGAATCAGGCCCTGTATCCGGCTACCCTGTGGTTTTTTGTACTGGAGCTGGCATGAGCGGGACTTTAGGTTTTGGGATCGAATTACTGGATAAGTTGAACATTAGGTTAATTGTCCCTGAGCGTGCAGGCCTAGGCCGCTCTTCTATAGATCCACAGAAATCGTTAGCAAGTTTTGCTGCCGATGTTAATGCGTTACTCAATTCACAACAGATTGAACAATATTCTGTGGTTGGTTTTTCCCAAGGAGCTGTATTTGCTATGGCTTTAGCTTTTTATGGACATCCGAGCTCGCTATCCATTGTCGCTGGGCAAGATCAATTTGACTATCCTGCAACAAGAGCCATATTGCGTTCTGATATTATCAATATGCAAGAACAGGCCAGAAATACCCCAGAAGCGCTTGCAGATTGGTTACAAAAAAATGTGAGTGCACCATGGCTGCTGGCCTTTATACTCCACTATAGCGCAGAAATCGATCAAGAATTTTATAATGAACCTACTTTCTTGCAAGCCTATACCGACTGTATGAATCAAGCTTTTCATCAAGGTAATTTAGGATACGTACAAGACCTATTAATTTCATTTCAAGAGTGGAAATTTCAGCCCGAAGATATCCATTGTCCAGTATTATTATGGTATGGGGAAAAAGATGAAAGTACCGTCCATTCACCTGATTTCGGTAAAATACTTTCAACACGTTTCTCTAATTGCCAACATTTTATTTTAGAAAATGAAGGTGGTTCATTACTATGGACGCAGGCCGAACGTATTTTAACTCATTTAAACGTCTGATCGTATGAACCACTCTGCACCATTGCCATGGCTGAAATTAATATAATTCAATTTCAGCCACAACAGGATAATGGTCAGAATAATCAAAAAATAGCTTATTATTATAATCATAGCCTTGCTTTGTTTTTATAACACGCGTCTGTTCATTAATTGAAACTACATTTTTTGCAAAAATATAATCTAAATGCCAACGGTGCCGTTCATCTGGTGAAGCTTCTCGAATGATATTATTCGTTGCAAAATCCCAAGATGGCTGTGGATTAAAGTTTTCAGGCTCTCTCCAACCAATAATTTTCAATGCTTGCTTATATTCATCAGAACCATAATCGATATTTAAATCTCCGCCTAAAATAATAGCTTGGTGATCATCGCTCGTTGATTGTTCAGCCCAGTTCACCAATTGAGCTAACTGTGACTTACGATGTGAAGATGGATGACTCATAATACAGAAGCTATCATCGGATTGCATATGTGTACCAAATACACTTACCACTTTACCATTAATATCGATAACCGCTCTAACTCCACCTCTGGCACTAAAGCGATCAGCACCACACCCTGCATCTTCAAATAGCTGATATTCACGGTAGATAATAGGATGACGAGATGCAATAGTAATACCTGAGTTGACTTGCTGAATAACATCCCATCCTCCTTTTTTAGCATTCCAGCAATGATTAGAATCACAATAAGATAATATCGATTCATTATATTGTGCTGCAACAGGTGTGTGGTAGAAGAAACCCAATTCACGCATGCCAGATAGCAATTTTTTTTCAGAGTCATAGTTAAAAACCTCTTGAAAAATAACAATATCTATATCTTCAAAGATATTATCTTTTATCATTGCATTAATACGCTTGTCTTGTGTTAGGGCGCTAATACTAAAGAAGGGAATATGCAGTAAATAAGTATTTAACGTCATTACTTTAATGGTATTCGACATAAATTTTCCTTATTAAATGGTTTATTTGAAAAATATCAATTTATTTATTATATAAATGAAAATATCGCGAAATTAAAGCTATTGATTATGCTACTCAAGCCTTAATTAGGCTAAACCATATATGCATCATTGAATATATTATTTATTAATGTATTACCAAAAGAATTTTAACAGAGTTAAGTTTAGGTTAGATTATTTATAATGAATGTTTATTTAAAATAGTTTGTAATGTGGCTAATCCATTAATCAATAACTATAAAACAAAACTATTATGTAGAAAGTTAATATTAAATATTTCAATACAATTAACAGCGAAATAAAATCTATATTTATTTAATCTCTCATCCATTCTTATATATCAATAATTAGTCACATGCATAAACAGGTGACGAATATGAACAGTTCCTATTAATAAGGCTACAACTCAGAGGTTTGACGAGCGGTGCGCTATATAATTCGAGCTGTAACAAGGCGACAAGTCAGCGAATCACTAGGTGCATACATAAGTATGTGACTAATGTGAGCGAACGCCATCAGCAAAGCTACAGCTCAAAAGTTTGACGAGCGGTGCGCTATATAATTCGAGCTGTAACAAGGCGACAAGTCAGCGAATCGCTAGTCACACATATAAATAGTAACTCGCGTAAGTGAATGCAATCAACAAAGTTACAACTCGGGGATTGACGAGCGGTGCTCTATATAATTCGAGCTGTAACGAGGCGACAAGTAAGCGAATCGCTAGGAGCATACATAAGTATGTGACTAGTGTGAGCGAACGCCATCAGCAAAGCTACAGCTCAAAAGTTTGACGAGCGGTGCGCTATATAATTCGAGCTGTAACAAGGCGACAAGTCAGCGAATCGCTAGGAGCATACATAAGTATGTGACTAGTGTGAGCGAACGCAGTCAACAAAGTTACAGGTCGAAGTATGACGAGCATTAGCGATAGACGATACCGCCATCAGTTAATATAGACTGACCGGTAATATAATCAGAATCATCACTCGCTAAAAAGGCGACTAGGCCTGCTACATCTTCTGGTGTTTGTGCTCGGCCTAATGCTATTCCTTCTACATATTTTTTATAGGTTTCACCTTTTGGAGCACCTGTAATTTCAGCGAAGCGTTCATCAATTTCTACCCACATGTCTGTTCCTACTATACCTGGGCAGTATGAGTTAACGGTGATACCTGAACTGGCATATTCTTTTGCCGCGGCTTGAGTTAGTGCGCGTACAGCAAATTTCGTTGCTGAGTAAACCCCTAGCATGGCAAAACCATCATGCCCTGCAATGGAGGAGGCGTTAATAATTTTACCTTTATGTTTACGTTGCTGGAATTTTTCACTAGCGGCTTGAATACCCCACATCACACCATCAACGTTAATTTTGAAGATAAGATCCATATCTTCTTGACGAACATCTGCGATCGGTTTTACTTGTGCGATCCCCGCATTATTAATCATGACATCAAAGCCACCTAACTCGGCCTCTGCATGTGCAACAGCAGCGAAAACCTCTTCACGTTTACTGACATCCGCTGCAAATGTGGTCGCTTTACGGCCTAGTGCTTCAATCTCTTTAGCTACATCGACCAGTTTATCTTTTTTCAGATCAACCAGTGCGATATCAGCACCTTCTTTTGCTAGACGTAATGCGATACCACGCCCAATACCTTGTGCTGCACCAGTAACTAAAATGACTTTATTATTCAGTGCCATAAGTATTCTCCCATTGAAAGCCGTTAAAATGAATGACTCAAACTAATAATTACGTTAGCAAGATTAACAACAAGTTACAAAGTAATGATAATAGGCTGTTATTAGAGAATATAATAATAGATTGCACTATGTTTGAGTGAGAATCACTTACATTTGCGATATGAATAACTTTAAAAAGCAAAATACTAGTTAATTAGAGGTAGATTTACACAATAAGAAGTATGGCAAAAAATGCTATTTGTCTATATTTGCTTAATAAATCTTCTATAACTCCAAATAATTTGAGATGCAGATAGGCAACAAGTGAAGATAGGAAAGGAGTATCAATACATTATGTGGCTCAGCTCGCTGAAGGTAGGCAATGCTGATGCAGCTTGAGCGAGTTAAAATTTAGGCTGCCTAGATGACAGCCTAATATTAAGACACCTTATTTTTTAGATGCTTGCAAATAAAGCATCTCTAGTGCTATCGATGCTGCGGCTAAAGCCGTAATTTCTGATTGGTCGTAAGCAGGTGCAACTTCAACAACATCCATACCAACGATATTTAACGGCTGTAAGCCACGCAGTAATTTTAATGCACGGTCAGAAGTTAAACCACCAACTACAGGTGTACCTGTTCCTGGGGCAAAAGCAGGATCTAAACAATCAATATCAAAAGTTAAGTAGACAGGCATATCACCCACAATTGATTTAATTTGTTCAATCATATCATCAACACTGCGATCGTTTACCTGTGCCGCATCTAACACAGTGAAACCATTATCGCTATCATGTTCAGTACGAATACCGATTTGTACTGAATGGTTAGGGTCAATCAACCCCTCTTTTGGTGCATGATAGAACATGGTGCCATGATCATATTGGCTACCATTACCATAAGTGTCTGTATGTGCATCAAAGTGGACTAGCGCCATCTTGCCAAAGTGTTTTGCGTGAGCACGTAATAACGGTAATGTCACAAAGTGGTCACCACCAAACGATAAACAACGTTTACCTGACGCTAGCAGTTTCTCAGTATGCGCCTGTAATTTGTCACACATATCCTGAGCATCACCGAAAGCAAATACCACATCACCACAATCCACGACATTTAAACGTTCTGTTAGTTTAAAATTCCATGGCCAGCGATGACTTTCCCACGCTAAGTTAGTTGATACTTGACGGATAGCAGCAGGACCATGTCGGCTCCCCGCTCGCCCTGAAGTCGCCATATCAAATGGAACACCAGTGATCACCCATTCAGCATCTGAGCTATAAGGCTGAAAATTTAATGGAAAACGTAAAAAACCAAATGCGTTAGAAACCAATGAATTATCAGTCTGGTTCCCTAATGTACTATTGATCATCACTTCTACCTCTACCTGTATTTGCATTTGCCAAATACATTGATTTATTAGGTTTTATTCACAGGATACCCTGTGATTGATTTAAAAAATCTAATGGCGATTTATCGCAAATTACTCGTCTTCTAAATAAGTATAGCCATAAAGGCCTGCTTCAAATTCTTCAACAAAATCTTTTTGCAGCTGTTCGCTTAAACCAGTCCCTTTCACTTGCTCAGTAAAGCTTTCTAACAAGACTTCAGGAACTAATTTTACATATTGCAGCATATCCGCGACTGAATCGCCTTCTTCACTTTGCAAATAACGAAGGTTGCCTTGGCTATCAACCCATACATCGATTGCTGCGGTGTCACCAAACAAATTGTGCATATTACCTAAAATTTCCTGATAAGCACCAATCATAAAGAAGCCAATCATTGGCGGATTTTCAGGGTCATAAGCAGGCATTGGCATGGTAGTTTCAACACCATCACCATCAACATAGTGATCAATAATGCCATCTGAATCGCATGTGATATCCAACAGTACCGCACGACGGTCTAGCGGCTTATCTAAACCTTCAATAGGTAACACAGGGAAGACTTGATCAATCCCCCATGCATCGGGTAACGATTGGAATAACGAAAAGTTTACATAAAACTTATCGGCCATACGCTCTTGTAGCTCATCAATTATTGGGCGATGCGCTCGATTGCTTGGATCCAAATCTTGCTGAATACGACGACAAATATTTAAATAAAGTTCTTCTGCCCATGCGCGCTGGGTTAAATCCAATACGCCATGAGCGTACTGTGTATGCGCTTCTTGTAAGTCAAACTGGCTATCATGAAGCCATTCACGTAATGAGCGGCTATTGCCTTGGTGCTGCATCGACTCCCATGTTTCCCATAAAGAAATCAATGAACGTGGTGCATCTTCATCAGGTGGAGATGTTTTAGTAAATTCATTACGCTCTACCCCAATCACATTAGATACCAATACGGTATGATGTGCGGTTAATGCACGGCCAGACTCAGTGATCACCGTTGGGTGAGGTAAATCAAACTCCTCACACGCATCACCTATCGCCCAAATGACATTATTAGCATATTCGTTTAACCCGTAATTGACAGAGCAATCAGACTGGGAACGAGTACCTTCGTAGTCAACGCCGAGGCCACCACCAACATCAAAGCATTGAATTTGTACACCAAGACGATGCAATTCAACGTAAAAACGTGCTGATTCACGAACCCCTGTCGCAATATCACGAATATTCGCCATTTGTGATCCTAGGTGGAAATGCAATAATTGCAAACTCTCTAAACGACCTGCATCACGTAATATTTCAACTAACTGTAGTACTTGCGTTGCCGCTAGCCCAAATTTAGATTTTTCTCCGCCACTAGCTTGCCACTTACCTGAACCTTGTGATGCTAAACGTGCTCGAACACCTAAGCGAGGTGTAACATTCAAGCTCTCCGCTTCCTTCAGCACCATTTCAATTTCAGACATTTTCTCGATAACCAGATAAACTTTGTGTCCGAGTTTTTCGCCAATTAATGCTAAACGGATATACTCGCGATCTTTATAACCATTACAAACAATCACTGTGCGAGTACGACCTGCGTTAGCGAGAACTGCCATCAATTCGGCTTTTGAACCCGCTTCTAACCCAAGAGGTTCACCTGAATTAACTAATGACTCAATGACACGTCGTTGCTGATTAACCTTAATAGGATATACCAGAAAATAGTCACCCTTATAACCGTATGATTCACGCGCACGCTTAAAGGCCGCATTAATGGAACGCAAACGATGCTGTAAGATTTGTGGGAAGCAGAACAACGCGGGTAAACGCAGATGTTCCTGTTCCTCTTGTACTTGATAGACAAGTTCAGCAAGATCGATGGATGTTTCTGGGTTATCAGGATTAGGGCAAACACAGACATTTCCGCGCTCATTCACCTGATAGTAACCACCGCCCCAATATGCGATGTTGTACGTCTGGCGCATTTTACGAGCGATATTATCATTCATAACAAACTCCTAATATGGAGGGGTGAGTGACGCTTTCTCCGGCCAGATAGAACCCCGTCATATGACGTGGTGACACTGGGCAGTTATGTCGGGGAAACAGCTATTACTCGGATTAATTAAAGTGCTTAGAACATCTAAACGGTGACAAATACGACCATTAGGCTGGCAGTTTACCTACTGATAGCCAAAGGTGTACTGAGAAAGTGACGGTAACTTCGTGAAGAAGTAAAGAAGGACAGGAAAGTAAAAGCCAAAAACACACGGCGATCCGCATATAGCTGTTGGTTACTGTTATTCAGTAGATTATGGATCATCACCCATTAACCCCCAATATAACTGTTTAATCTTCATCAATAGTGAAAAAGATAAACACTCCTGATAGATAGCAGGCAATTTATATACCTACTCGTATATAACGGAATATATCTAACTAACCATTACGGTCGCTGTTTATACATTGATTGAGCAGAAATTGCAAAACGTTATTGCTTTGTTCGAAATAAAATTAAGCAAGAAACTTTTTTTTTCGTTTGTATTTTCTAAAAACTACTCATTTTTTCAAATAGTAACAGTTAGTGCCTGCTGTTTTTTAATAAAAACAGGTGGCACTTTCCATGTTAAGCGATTAAAATAGACGTCTAGATGTTAAAACATCCAATTACAATCTGCGAATTCTAAGGTATTAATTTCATGGCGACACATCTCTTTACTTCTGAGTCTGTATCAGAGGGGCATCCAGATAAAATTGCCGATCAAATCTCTGATGCGGTTCTTGATGCAATTCTTGAACAAGATCCAAAAGCTCGCGTTGCTTGCGAGACTTATGTTAAAACAGGTATGGTGATGGTAGGGGGAGAAATCACCACCAGTGCTTGGGTTGATATAGAAGAAATTACACGTAAAACTGTTCGTGAAATTGGTTACACCAGTTCAGATATGGGCTTTGATGCAAATTCGTGTGCCGTTTTAAGTGCAATTGGTAAACAGTCACCTGATATAAATCAAGGGGTTGACCGCGCAGATCCTTTAGAACAAGGTGCTGGTGACCAAGGTATTATGTTTGGTTATGCGACTAATGAAACAGATGTTCTCATGCCTGCGCCGATTACTTTTGCACACCGTTTAGTACAGCGCCAAGCTGAAGTCCGTAAAAATGGCACATTGCCGTGGTTGCGCCCTGATGCAAAAAGCCAAGTCACTTTTCAATATGATGACAATAAAATTGTCGGTATTGATGCCGTTGTTTTATCGACCCAACATTCTGAAGACATTAAACAACAAGATTTGCATGAAGCCGTTATGGAAGAGATTATCAAACCTGTGCTTCCAACAGAATGGCTAGCTCCAACAACCAAATATTTTATTAACCCAACTGGACGTTTTGTTATCGGTGGCCCTATGGGTGACTGTGGTCTAACTGGCCGTAAAATCATTGTTGATACCTATGGCGGCATGGCTCGTCATGGTGGTGGGGCATTCTCAGGTAAAGATCCGTCTAAAGTTGACCGTTCAGCAGCTTATGCAGCACGTTATGTTGCTAAAAATATTGTTGCTGCGGGCTTAGCTGATCGTTGTGAAATTCAAGTTTCTTATGCTATTGGTGTGGCAGAACCAACCTCAATCATGGTAGAAACATTTGGTACAGGCAAAATCCCTGAAGCCCAGTTAGTACTACTTGTTCGTGAGTTCTTTGATTTACGCCCATATGGCTTAATTCAAATGTTGGATTTACTCCATCCAATTTATCAGCAAACAGCATCATATGGTCACTTTGGTCGTTCACAATTCCCATGGGAAAAAACTGATAAAGCCGAAATCTTACGTAATGCAGCTGGTTTAAAGTAACCATAAATAAAAAGTTCGAGGTGTAGCTAAACGATCCGCTAAAAGTATAACTGGCATAGCATACCTCAACGCAGAACGCTGCAATTAGAAGTATCATGAACTCACATAGACCCTACAATAATGTAGGGTTTATTTTTCAGGTAATTCTTGTTGTTAGCAAAGCGAGTTATGTCATTATAACCTGCTAACAGTTAACCCCCATTTATAGAGGCCACTATGCCAATTATTGGTGCCCTACTCTATTTTATTCCTGCTATTTATTTTGCTGTACATGTTGTCAAAACACATCAAAATTCATACTGGTTATTTATTTTATTTGTATTCCCTATTTTAGGTTCTATTGTCTACGCTTTAGTTATTTGGTTACCTTCTATTCGCTACTCTCGCCATGGCTATAAACTAGAAAACACCATCAGAAAACAGTTGTTTTCGGGTAAAGATCTCAGTGAAGCGAATCGTCAATATCAGCTAAGTCCAACAACAGAGAACTGTGTTGCACTTGCTGAAATACTAGCAGATCAACAAAAATACCAAGAAGCCGCCAAATATTATGTCGAATCGTTGCAAGGAATAAATCAATACTCTCCAGATATTATGCAAAAATATGCTCAAGTGCTGTTTGATCTAGGCGATTATCAAAATTGCCGTGACACACTTGATTTACTTTGTGAGAAGAACCCTAATTTCACGTCTCCAACAGGCCATTTTTTATATGCGAAAGTATTGGCTAAGTTAGGTCTAATTGAAGAAGCCAATCAAGAATTTCGTGCATTGCTACAATATAAAGAACGCATTGAATACAAAGCTATTTATGCCGAGTTTTTATTCGAAAATCAACGTCAAAATGAAGCAATGCCTCTCATTGATGAAGTCATCAAAGAGTATAATCTTTTACCAAAATCAGCAAAAAGCTATAATAAACAATGGTATCAATTAGCATTGAAAATAAAAAATAATAAAAGGCTTGAATAAACGTCTTAACACCTGAAATCTATGCTCTAAAGAATTTAAATTACATATCAGCGACCAGCGAATAAACCGCTAGTAGCATAAGCCACAATATAATGAGTGGCGAGTGAAAAAACTCACTATGCTTTAACGAAAAACGCTGCAACTTGAAGTAAAACGAGCTATAAGTTAATCCTAGTGGCATTAGCCCTCTGCCACTAGGATTTCTAAAACAATAAGACCGACCTAATAACATGAAAGCCAATAAATATCTTTACTATTATGCTGTTGATAGGTTTTCGGTAAAACTAGATGCATCAATTTTTTTTATCAGCCTTTCTTTCCACCAAGAAAAATGCCCCCCTTTACTTGCCGGGTGCCAAGCAAGCCAAATAAATTGATCATCTTTTGGTATTTCTACTGGAACTATCACTAGCTCTTGCTTTTTTAATTCATTCTTTATATGAGATGGACAGATAAAACCATAACCAATACCTCTCTTAATCAAGATTAATTTACTTTCTAAATCACAGACTAATATTTGTTTTTGTAGTATTAATTCCTTTTCTCTATTAAATGACAATTCATGGCTACTATCTGCAATTTCCACATGAATATCATTTAGTAATTGCTCTCGTGTTATCACTTTATTTTTAGAGGCAAAGGGGTGTGATGGTGAAACACAGAGAGCAAAACTAAGTTTGCCAAGTAATTGCATTTTTGCTTTTACATTTTCAGGTACATTACCAAGCGCAATAATAAAATCAGCTCTATTTTCTTTTAATGCGTCCCATGCACCTGTCATCGCTTCTCGTTGTATAGATATATGAATATTTCCACTAGTATTAATATAATCGCGGATATCTTGTACAAAAATATCTAGTGGCAAAAATTTTTCAACCACAATGCGAATTTGATTGTCAAGTGTTGGAATATTTCTAACTCTATTTTCTAGATCTTGAACTGCATTCAATATCCAAGCCCCCTCTTGCAATAAAAATTCACCTTCTTTTGTTAATCGAATTATTGGGCCGTTGCGATGAAACAACTTAACTTTCAATCGGCTTTCTATATTCAATACTTGATAAGAAATTGCCGATGGAGTTTTATGCAACACATCCGCCGCTGTTGAAAAAGAACCTGTTTTTTTGATAGTATTTATTATATTAATTGCATCCACGGATAATCTAGTCATATAAGCTCCGATTAATTTAAAATAGCTAATACAATGATTTCAGCGCATGAATATTAGATAACTACATATATAGAACTATCATAATATTAATAATAAAAAATCTAGAAACATCCTAATCTAATTACTTAATAAGTATAAGTAATTTAAATTGATTTGTAATTAATAAATAAAAGCAAAATAAAAATATTGACCAAATAAAATAATAGAACATATATATTTAAATACTTTTTTGTTAAATATAGGGGAATGTATCCCCTATATAGATTATGATAATCATTCATCATTTTAAGGTATTGCCTAAGCTCGAGTTCATACTATTAAGGATATCACCATTATCGGCATCAATTTCCCATGAAAATAATCCGCCTAGTTTATTATCTAAAACATATTTACCTTTCGCCTTAACAGAACGTTCATCATCAAAAGTAATTAAATCACCTGTTGATGCTTTAAATACATACGGTGTTTCCGCTACCGTATCGTAGTTATACGTCCACAAACCAGTCATATATTGGTTTTTTATTTGCCGATAATCGACAACACCATTTTCCCATGTACCAGCGACTGGCCCAGTTGCTTTCCCTGTAAATGGATTATCACCCACATAGCTATTAACCCCTGTCCACCCTCTACCATACATTGCCGCCCCTACAACAATTTTTTGTGGCGCGACACCTTGAGCTAACAAAGCATTTACCCCATTTACTGTCGTGTATTCAGTATCAGGTCTCCAACTAGATGCATTAAGTGCTGTATGGTAACCAAGCGTATTTAAATCAAATGCGCCATAAAAGTCATAGCTCATCATAAATAAATGATCGACTGATTTTTGTACTGTACCAAAGTCCACTTTATCTATTTTGACTTTAGCTGCACTAATTGCCGAAGTTAATTCGTACTCACGCCCTGTTTCTTTTTCCAACCCATCTAGCATCGCGCGAAGTTCTTGCATTAATAATAAATAAGTTTCGCCATCTTTATCTGATGCTAATACAGTACTAGCGCCATTTGCGCCAGGATATTCCCAATCTATATCAACACCATCAAAGAATTTCCATGTCAGCAAAAATTCTTTTACCGAATCTACAAAAATATCACGCTTAGTTTTATCTTTCATCGCATAGAATGGATCAGATAATGTCCATCCACCAATTGAAGGAAGTACTTTTAAATCAGGATAGGCTTTTTTCAAGGCCATTAACTGACCAAAATTTCCTTGGTAAGGTGAAGTTGTACCCGTTTGTGGCTTATTAAACGCAGCCCACTGGTCATGAATACTTACTTTATAATCAGCTCTACCCAGGCATGATGTCTGCAATGTTTCAAAACTATTCTCAATTTGTTTTAAACTATCATTAATACCATGACCACCACATATGGGAATAAAGCCATAAAGAATATGGGTTAAATTTTGTGCCGGTATTTTGTCTACTGGGAATCC
The DNA here is from genome assembly GCF_033550225.1 of Providencia sp. 2023EL-00965. NCBI lineage: Bacteria > Pseudomonadati > Pseudomonadota > Gammaproteobacteria > Enterobacterales > Morganellaceae > Providencia > Providencia sp. 2023EL-00965. Next base: position 145,199 of record NZ_JAWUEH010000013.1, read on the forward strand.
TCGTAAATATACCCCCCATTCTACAAAATATGCCGCAATAACTTTTCCAGAACTTTGTGTATAAGCCTTATTATTTTCTAATAAAGGCGTTTTAAGCATCGCTATTTCAGTTGACTTCAAATGGATACCATCAGTATCTTTAACAATAAGTTCTTTCGGATCACTAAGAGTACATTCATCTCCGTTACAAAAAGCAACTGTGACTTGATATATTCCTCCCTTGGTCACCTCAACTGCTGTGGTACCATACCCTCCCATGGTAGGAATACTTTGAACTAACTCGTCATTAAAATAAATTTTAACGGTTGTTCCAAAATCACCATTCCAGTTAGTCACGGCCCATTCAATTGGAATACTTACTACGGTTTTTCTCTTGATCGCCGCTTCATAATTTGTTGCGGCTGATATATCAACGAAAGCATAGTTTGTATGATTCCAATTTGAGTAAGGATCTACAACAGGTTTTACAGGAAAAGCAGCATAAGCATATTGACTTGCTAAATAACTCACAACAGCAATCGATAATAATTTATTTAACGTAACCATTTCTTTCTCCTTAAATTAGAGAAAACAAGTTATTATGTCTTTTATTTTTCTTTCATTCGTGTCTAGTATCAACATCATTTGTTTGATACGGCATAAACATTAGAGGCTCAGCTGTATGACTGTAAATGAGAGAAAATGGTATAGCAGCTAATAGTGAAGAGTCTAAAGAATGTAATAAGACGGAATTTTGAAATCGATTTTTCATCATTCACCTCTTTTATTGGTTAAGATAAAAATATCCACATCAGTTTTATTAAATCCACGTTCTACTGACCACTAATATTATTATCAATTTTAGAGGTGCTCTTTATGAATAAATCGATGCAATAAATTAAATATTTATCATGATAAATATTTTTTTTACTAAGGATGAGTAACTTTATATGTAATGTATCTTTATGTGACATCTTTTTATTCTAATAATTTATATTTTAAATCATTAGAATAAAAAGCCCTAATATAAAAGGGCTCACTTTTATTTTTTTAACATCTGAAAAATGGACATACCTGCTATCATAGCTAAGGTAAAAATAATTCCCTCCGTTACCCCCATCCCTGTCAACAATAATGCAGGCCCAGGACAAATCCCCGCGATCCCCCAGCCTAACCCAAATAATACGCTACCAATTATCAAGGGCTTATCGATTTTTGTATTCTGTGGGATTTGTATAGGACAATTGAGCACACTCATTTTACGTTTTTTAGCTATCGCAAAAGCAATAGCACTGACTACCATTGCTACTGCCATTGTCACAAGTAAAGAAGGATCCCAATTTCCTGTAATATCTAAGAAACCAAGAATTTTAGCAGGATTTCCCATACCGGCTAAAAGTAGCCCAAGGCCAAATAACAAACCTGATATCAATGCAACGATAATAGGCATCTATTTATCCTCTTAATCCAAATGTATTAACAATCGCAACTGTCGCAAATGCAACAATCATAAAAGTCATCACTGCCACAATTGAGCGGCGAGAAAACCTAGCCATACCACAAATACCATGTCCACTAGTACAGCCGCTGCCTAAGCGTGTCCCAAATCCCACTAATAATCCTGCAATAATGATGAAAGGTGTACTCGTCGAAATAATGACTTCTGGCGCATAGAAAAAGAAACTAAAGATAGCTGGTGCAACCATAATTCCCACAATAAATGCCACCTTCCATGCGGTATCCCCCACAATAGGTTTTAATACGCCTCCTAAAATACCGCTAATACCCGCTATTCTGCCATTTAAAAGCAATAAAGTTGAAACAGCCAATCCAATTAATAAACCACCGATGGCTGCTGACCATGGAGTGAAATTAGCCCAATCAATAGACATGATTATTTACCCTCTTTCGGACAATAAAGTGTGTAGAGTGTGTTCAGTAAAATAAACAGTTTTTCATCGGCGATTGCGTAGTAAATACGTTTACCTTCACGCCGCGTTACTACAAGACCTTCATTTCGTAGCACGGTCAATTGTTGAGATAATGTAGGTTGTTGTATTCCTAGTGATACCTCAAGATCACTCACGCACGCCTCTCCTTGCGTCAATTGGCATAACAAAAGTAAACGATCCGAATTACCTAATGTTTTTAAAAGCGTTGAAGTTTGTGTTGCCGCTAATTTCATTGCGTCCAGTAGTTCACTTGAAAGTGGCTTTGTCATTATGTCTTCTCATTATCAATATCATAAATTATAATATATGTTTTGATATAATGAGTGTCAATAACACTTGTTTACCTGCCATCGCTTGTATTAAGCTTAGTTGTATGAAAACACTTCGTGTCCCCATCAATCTACAGCAAAAAGTTATGCGCACTTTGCGAGCAAAACTTATGTTAGCTCAGCAAAAACTCGAACAACATATTCCAGAACCCATAATTAACTATAAACAACGCGGAACAACCGCTGGTAGTGCCTATTTAAAAGAATGGGAGATCCGCTTAAATGCCGTACTGCTTTTAGAGAATGGTGAGAATTTTATCGATGAGGTGATCCCCCATGAGCTGGCACATTTATTAGTTTATCGTGTGTATGGGCGGCAAGGTATTGCACCGCACGGTTCGGAATGGAAGTGGATGATGGAACATGTGCTTGAAGTGCCTGCAAGCCGGACCCATTGCTTTGAGGTTACGTCGGTAAAGAGCCGTACTTTTCATTATCATTGTGCCTGCCCTATTACACACGAATTAACCGTGAGAAGGCATAACAAAGTTGTTCGAGGGGAAAGTCAGTATTTGTGCCGAAAATGTGGTGAGATATTAAAACAAGGAGCAAATAGAGCTGCGACAGATATTAAATAGATTGGATCTATCGCAGCCAAAATCAACTGATAAGCTTAGGCAAACTCTGTCATCACCAATTTAGCAATTTCAAAGTAAATAATTAGACCTGTACCATCGATAAAAGTGGCAATAAAAGGTGCCGATACTACAGCGGGATCCACTTTTAGCTTCTTCAATACCATTGGAATAATTGAAGAAACAATGGCGCTCCACATGGTAATTGCGATAATCGTCAAACTCACCACAATTGTTACTTCAGCACCAACACCAAGTATCCATGCCCTTATTAAAGCTGCCGCACCAATTGTAATGGCGACTAAAAAAGATGTCGAAACTTCTTTTTTCAGCACAGCACCGACATTACGTAAGCTCACTTCGCCCAATGCCATGGCTCTAACAAGTGTAGATGTAATTTGTGTACCGCTGTTGCCGCCTGTTCCAATCAATAATGGAATAAAGAAAGCCAGTGAGATAGCCGCTTCTAGTTGTTCTTCAAACGCTTTTAATACTGTCCCTGTATACGCCTCAGCGACGAATAACATGAGCAACCAAACCACTCGTTTACGCCACAATGTGACAGGGCTGGTTGATAAATAAGGTTCTTCAAGTGGCGTTGTAGCACCTTGAAGCTGTGCATCCAACGTATTCTCATCTTCAATCAATTCAGCAATATCTTGAGGACGCAATACCCCCATCAATTTACCAAACTGCACAACAGGGATCATATCCAAACCACTGTGATTGATCAGGTCATAAACATCATGACGTGATTGTTCTGGAGCAACGGAAAAGTAATTATGTCTCATAATATCAGAGACATGCAAACCTTCATCTGCCGCTAACAGCGATTTAACGGAAAGTATACCATTTAGATAATTATCCTGATCAACAACAAATAAAAATGTTGGAATTTGTTCACCATCAAGATGTTCAATCAAACTTTTTTTTACACAAGCAACTGAATCTGCAATAGAAACAGGTAAATACGACTGACTCATGTAAGCGCTTACTGTTGAGTCATCAATTTTCGGTTGCTGTGAATTGTTGTTTTTTAGGCGTGCGCCTTTCATTGCGGACTGAGCAATTGCTACAGTTCCCGCTTTATTCTGGGAAGTGAATGTCATTTTTTTAGTCCCTAGTTACTGTTGGTTACTCAAACAGTACTCACATAGGGGCGAAACCAGATGAGAGAATGCGATGGCTATCTCCACGTCTCGGTTTTAGCACTATACAACGTATCTCATTATAAAATAATGAGAAGTTACATGGGGATATACCTTCGTTCGATATATCCTGTCCTGATCTTGGGCGTCTCTCGACGTCGTCAGATCAGCAACCTGTGTTTGTATAGGAGCCTCGCCTAACGAGATACTGCACTTTTAATGCGTCGCGAATTATAACCATTGAGATGTTAATTACCACCCCAAAAAAAGGGTTAATATCGAATAGCCATTATTCTGTTTAGGATTTGTTTAAGTTGATGTATAACAACAATTCCCACCGAAACAAAATGTAATAAAATATGAATTTATATTTCAAAAAGATTAGTACTGTCTATAATTAACTCATACTAAACAGCTTTTTGGAGTTGTAGCACTATCCCGTTATAAAATAAGATAAAGGCGCAATTGCATTTAACCATTACGATGATTAATTGAAAAGTAATATTGTATATATTAATTTGTATTATTATATATTTTAAAATAATCTTATTTTATAGTATAAAAACCCTAATTAAGGGTTAATTAAGTCATGTACCTATAATTACTTTATTTATAAGGATGTCGCCTTAGAATAATTTAAGTAAGCGAATGCACTTAAGTATTTATTAAACTCGAAAAACAACCACTTTCAGTTACACTTCAAAATAAAATAATAAAAACATATATTAATTTAGTCTTTAATATATTTTATTTTACATTAGAATAGTGTTAAGTTAATTAAAGAGTGAAGATTTGATTATGGACAAGACTATTGTCGGCATGCTGACAAACCTGACATTTAGGGGTAATGACGAGATAAAAATCGCTGCAATATCAGCTTTAGGTGATTATAAGGCGACAATTGAGTATGAAGAAGCCATCGTGCGTATTATTAATCTATGTCAGGACCCAAATAAAGAGATTGCAGTCTCAGCGATCAATACATTAAGTAAATTATCTATTTACTTTATGCATGATGGTAGTTATTTCAAGTAAAGATGCCTAATATTTAAAAAATTAGTCTGTTTATCACATTCTAATTCAATATTTTTCAATACGTTTATTTAATTAGGCATTAATACATAGACTACTGTCTCATTAATTCTATACAGAATGAGACAGTCCATATATTTTTAGTGATACTAAAAAAATACCCTAGGCTATTTCTGTATCACCTTGTAGTTGGCAGCTGCATGCTAATACATAACCATTTGCTATTTCTTCAGCCGTTAATGTCATAGTGCTACTTGTTATATAATTACCAGATAAAACTCTGGTTTTACAACTACCACAAACCCCCGCACGACAAGCTGCAATAACTGGTTGTTTATTTTGCTCTAAAGCAGAGAGTAAAGATGTACCAACTGGTACCTTAAAATTCATCAAACGGTGACGTATTTTTAAACTTAAGGTATCTTCACTTTCAATTGGTTCTGGATCTAACGAAAAACGTTCCATAAAAAAATGTTCAGCAGGAACGCCAAGATTTTTCGCAAATTGCTGGGCATTCTTCATATAAGGTGTTGGCCCGCATGTCATCACGACTCTAGAGCGAATATCAGGCACTAAAGCAAACAGTTTTTCTTGTGTTAAACGCCCTTCTGCAATTCCACCATGGTCAGGGTGTTCAGCCATAGTACACAATTGTAATCTCGGAGAATATAAATTAACTAGTTGTTGCCACTCATCAGCAAAAATAACTTGCTGCTGATCACGCACATTAAATAGAACTTTTACATCCGCTTGAGGACGATTTGCCATTAACCAACGTACCATTGACATAATGGGGGTTACTCCACATCCAGCCGCTAGCATCAAATATTGGTTACTGTTAATTTCTGCACAAGTAAACTCCCCTTGTGCATCCGAAAGCCACAAATAATCTCCTGGTTTAACTGAATTCGTTAACCAACATGAACCAACCCCATGATCCAACCGCCTAACGGTGATAGTAATAAAGCGACTTTGGCCTGGAGTAGAAGATATTGTGTAAGCACGCATTATTTCATCACTGTTTTTAATGCTTACTAATGCATACTGCCCAGGCGAATAAGTGTAAAAATCGTGATTGATTAAGTTAATCGTCCATACATCAGATGTTTCTTGATGAATAGAATGAATTTGCATTCTATTAGGACATAAGCTGCTTGGCATTGTCATCTTATCACTCCACTTGGTAGGGGGAATTATCATTCCCCCCTCTTTCATATTACTTTTTAAAAATTACGCAGGTAGGATTTCAGCTAAATCTTGTTCAACCGTTGTTATACTACGCATACCAAATTTCTCATTTAGTACATTCAAAAGATTTTCAGTTAAAAATCCAGGCGCAGTTGGTCCGGTATAAATATTTTTAACACCTAATGCCAAGAGCGTTAATAAGATAACAATTGCTTTTTGTTCAAACCAAGACAAGATCAAGCTAAGAGGTAGATCATTTACGCCACATCCCAATTTTTCCGCAAGATTAACTGCAAGCATAATTGCTGAGTAAGCATCATTGCATTGCCCAACATCGAGTAAACGCGGTAAACCTTCTAGTGTGCCGAAATCTAATTTATTGAATCGATATTTACCACAAGCTAATGTCATAATTAAACAGTCATTTGGCACACTGCGAGCAAAATCAGTATAATAACTACGCTCACCACGACTACCATCGCAGCCACCCACTAAAAATACATGGCGTAATTTTTTCTGTGCAACTAAATCAATAACGGTATCAGCCGCACTTAATAATGTTTGACGGCCAAAACCAACTGTAATTTTGTGCTCTATTTCAGTGTATGGGAAACCATTCATCGATAACGCTTGAGCAATCATTTCAGAGAAATTATCTCCAGTTAAATGTTTTGCTCCAGGCCATCCAACAATACTGCGCGTCCAAATGCGATCTTTGTATTGCCCAACATCAGGATCAATAATGCAGTTTGATGTCATGAGTACAGGACCTGGGAATTTAGCAAACTCTACTTGCTGATTTTGCCAGCCACTACCGTAGTTCCCAACAAGATGAGAGTATTTTTTAAGTTCAGGGTAACCATGCGCTGGTAGCATTTCACCATGTGTATAGATATTGATCCCTGTACCTTCAGTTTGTTCTAGCAACATTTTCAGGTCTTTTAAATCATGACCTGAAATAAGGATACATTTGCCCGCGACAGGACGTACATTAACTTCTGTTGGGATCGGATGTCCAAACTCACCTGTTTCACCAGCATCCAGTATTTCCATCACTTTAAAGTTCATCATGCCAATGGCCATTGCGTTATCAAGCAGCTCATTCATATCAGCGGGTAACGTACCTAGCCATGCCATTATTTGATGATATTGTGCATAAATTTCATTGTTGTATTGTCCTAAAACATGAGCATGCTCCATATAAGCAGCAGCCCCTTTCAGACCATATAAACACAGCATGCGTAAGCCATGGATATCGTCACCAACACGCGCTTTATCAATATCTAATGCAAATTCTTCAGCTTGCTTTTGTAACGTTGCAATATCATTACTGTTTAACTGAAGATTAATTAACGGGTGATTGAAGACAATTGCACTATTTTTTGCTTGGCACTGCTTAATTAATTTGTCTCGCAGATATATCGCTTCTCTTGCATAACCAATAATACGTTCTGAATCAAAGTTAACATTGGTTAATGTTGAAAAAAATGCACGTGGAGCAAAACTATCTACATCATGATCGATAATGCCTAACTCGCGCGCTACCACTGCGCTAGCAGATAAACTTTGCAATACCGCAACTAATAGATCTTGCAAGTCAGACGTTTCAGCCGTTTTACCGCACATACCCTGCGCGTATGCACAGCCATTGCCAGCTGGAGTTCTAATTGTTTGTTCACATTGCACACAGTACATGTTTGTTGCCTCATAAGTTGCATTTTAAATACAACATTAAGATTAAACCTTTTTGACTAATAAGGAAGTGCGATTACAGACTATCTGAAGATTTATTGATCTAAATTAAGATTTAAATTTAATGAGAATCATTCACAGTTATCCATCTAATAAAGCAAGAAAAATTACTTTTATTATTCTGTAGTTAAAAATATCGATGTCATCGTCATCAAATTAACACTTGCACATTTTGATTTACTCAATTGATAATACCTTTACGTAACTTATTTAAGTGCGAAAAATACCATTTATTCAGTTAATCATTTTAAGGATTTATTATCATGAAGCGAAATATCCTTGCAGTTACAATCCCTGTATTAATAGCTTTTAGCACAGCAAATGCAGCCGAAGTGTATAATAAAGATGGGAACAAGTTTGATGTGTATGGACAAATTGATGTTCGACATTATCTTGCAGATGCTAAAAGTGGTGAAGATGGTGATGATTCAAGAGTGCGCCTTGGCTTTAAAGGTGATACACAGATTACTGATCAACTAATCGGCTTTGGCCGCTTTGAATGGGAAACCCCTACTAACAAATCAGAGAGTGATAACGAAACACAAAATCGTTTAGCCTATGCCGGTTTAAAGTTTGCCGATTATGGTTCACTTGATTATGGTCGTAACTACGGTGTGATCTACGATACCAATGCTTGGACCGATGTATTACCGCTTTGGGGCGCTGATACTATGGATCAAGAAGATACATTTATGATGGGGCGAAACCGTAATTTATTAACTTATCGCAATAACAATGCGTTTGGTTATATTGATGGGCTCAGTTTTGCATTACAGTATCAAGGAAAAAATGGCGATCAAAATAAATCAGCTAGCGACAGTGCACTAGATAATAATGGCGATGGTTATGGTTTTTCAACAGCCTATGAGCTAGGTTGGGGTATTTCGATCGGTGGCGGTTATTCAAATTCATCTCGTACACCAAGTCAAAATAACTCAGCAACAGGCGCTACAGGTAAACGAGCTGAAGCATGGAATATTGGCAGTAAATTAGAACTTGATGACATCTATTTAGCGGCAATGTATGGACAAACTTTAAATACAACTCGCTTTGGTGATGATGAGCATGAAACCACTGCGAATAAAACAGAAAACCTTGAATTAGTTGCGCTATATACATTTGATTTTGGTTTAACGCCATCTATTGGCTATAACCAATCTAAAGGCAAAAACTTAGGTCGCTACGGTAGTAATGACTTAGTTAAATATATTGCTGTCGGTGCAGCTTATGATTTTAATAAAAATATGTCCGCAGTTGTTGATTATAAAATTAATTTACTAAAAGACAATGAGTTTACTCGTGATTATGGCATCAATACAGATAATGTGTTGGGACTAGGTTTGATTTATCAATTCTAAAATAACTTATACGTTCACCTCATTGTGAAGACATGATGAGGTGATATTAATTTACTTATGAACGACAGAACATCATAATAGGATTATTAAATTTAATTTTTTGATCTTGCGATAGTGGAATTAGCCAAGATAAATTTGAAATAATATTTATAGGTAGTTGATATACAGAGTGTAAACTCACAATTTCTTTTTCAACTGTCTTTACCTGATTAAATTTTTCACTGTAGGTATAAAACATATATACACGATAATTATTTGAATTAGTTAAAATCAAAAAACATTGCCAGTCTGATAATTTCGTTATTACACCTGTTTCCTCAAAGAATTCTCGGACTATAGCATGATTAGCACTTTCTTCAGCTTCAATTTTTCCTCCCACGCCATTAAATTTTCCTTTTTGCCATTCTGGTTTATTTTTGTTGATCAGTACTACCTGTGAACCATCAGGGGAGTACATAAAACCTGTTACATAACTGATCATGGGACCCTCTTTGTTTAGCTACAAATAATCGTTTTTTCTCTATCTGCACCATATGAAATATAACGAATTTTTTTATTTGTTTGTTCTTCAATAAAAGATAAAAAAATCTCTAATGATTTTGGGAGTTGTGACCTATTTTGATAACATTCATTTAGAGGAGGCCAACCTGAAAATTTACGGTATATTGGTATAGCCTCAGCCAGATCTAATAGAGCTTCATCACATGAAACTGATTGGCCCTCAACCATATAATCTATTGCAATATAAACTTCATCAAAGCCTGCCAATACATCCACATTTGTTATTGCGAGTTCCGTAACGCCATTAAGCTCGATCGCTTGTTTAATTAAATTTAAATCTAACCAACCACATCGCCGCGGACGCTTGGAAACTGTGCCGTATTCATTTCCTTTTTCACGAAGTGTCTCTGCAATTTCATTATTCAATTCGGTCGGGAATGGCCCATTACCCACTCTTATCATATACGCTTTCATAACGCCTAAAATATGAATAGGTGAACTTGGGATCCCTATGACTGAAAAACAGCTTTGCACTAAGGTTTGATAGGCAACAGTATAAGGATAAGAGCCAAATGCATTATCTAAAAATGTTGCTTGAGAGGTTTCAAGTAGTACATCTTCATTTCGATTAATTAGCTGACGAATTTTCTTATCTGTAAAAGACAGGTAAGGTTTTATATATTGGCATTGTTCATGCAGCACATCTAACGTTGCTTCAAAACTTAGCGCAACCTCACCATTAAAGACATATTTAATTTGCTTCTCACGTAACTGCCACAAAAAAGCTAATTTATCTCTTAAACGATCTTTATCAAGGGCATCACAGAGCCTAATCCCGTGACGGTTAGCTTTGTCTTCAAAACAAGCGCCTATACCGACCCCGACCGAGCCTATTTTTCGTTTGCCTTTAAAATATTCAGATGCATGATTTAATGAGGCATGTATAGGCAATACAATATGACATCGATAGTCAATACAAATAGAAACATCTTGATAATTTGCTTTAAAGCGTTCTATTTCATCTATTAAAATTTCAGGGCTAATAAGTGCACCTTGGCAAACAAATAAGTTACGTTGATGCAAAGTAGCTGGTAACTGAGAAAATGACAGACGCTTATTTTTAACTTGAACACTGTGCCCTGCATTTGCACCCCCATTAAACCTAACAATATTATTCATTTTTGCAGAAAGGTAATCAACAAATTTGCCTTTCCCTTCATCTCCAAATTGTAATCCTATGACAGCATGTAGCATACCTCCTCCTATTTAAGTAATTCTTTCAGCTAAAATAGCAGCTTCGACTAATGAATTAACAACATATGCCCCCGTTTCTAATAATTTTTCCTCGCTATGAGTTCCTCCAGTATAAAGAATCGATTTTGCTCCAGCATCAAATGCCGATAATGCATCATCGGTAGAATCACCAATCACAACACAATCACTAGGTGAAATATTTAATTTTTCAATGTGTGATGCTAATTGTTTTGACTTACCAAACTTTAAAAGTTGTGAGCTTCGCCCGTGAATTAAATTGAAATATTTACCTACTTGAGTATTACATACACTTAAATCAAGATCGTCTTGTTCCATTAATGAACAAACTGATTGAGTCAGATTTTTTAATTGCTGATACTGTAAAGCTTTAATAGCATCCTTACACAGTTTCGCTTTTCTAACCTCTGGTTTATAATAATAATTAAAAATATTCCCAATTTTTTTCCATTCAATTTTTGTTGGAGTACGACCTAATACATTATGATAAAATTTCTGAATGGGAACTGAGTAATGTTGCCTATATTCATTTAACGTCAATGGCTTAATATCTAAGCTAATAAACACTTGATTAGCTGCAAATAGAGAAATATTAACATCATCTAAAAGAGTTCCATTCCAATCCCATATAATATGTGTTTTTTTCATAGTTCCTCTTTTATTTTGGATCCTCAATAAATAAACTAAACCTATTAAATAGTGCTAAAAGTCTTTTTTCCTCTGGAAATATTTTATACAATATTGATATCATTTTTAATGAATAATTAGCCCAATCTTCTGTTGTAACGCCACATACTTCCAATGCATTTTTTTCTTTATCTTTTAATAGATTAAGCAACTCAAAATGCCTAAAACACCATGGTGTTAACTCCGTCATAAAATTTAGCTCAAATATCTGATCTTGGTGTTTATACACCTTACACCTAAAAAATTTCTCCCAATGTAATTCTGTCGCATATGTTGATATAGAACAGTCTGTTATTGCATGTAAATATTGTTTAGCTTTATTTAAGGTTGCCCCACTACCACAATTATCATCTATCAATAATATATTCCCTTTATCCAACCAATTTTTATATAGCGGTATTGATTCACCAATATTTCTCTCATCATAATAAGAGATTTTTATGATACTAAGAGGCTTATTTAAATAACAACTTGCTATCGCTGCGCAACTAATCCCACCCAATGCAATACCGACAATATAATCATACTGTTTTTTTAGATAACTAACTGATGATAAGGAAATAAAATGATTGTCTGCTTCAATTTGTTCCCGTGGAAATTTTAACCCTAAGTTAGGATCAATCGAAATCCCCTCTAACTCATCGGTATATTTAGGTAAAGGCTTTCCTTGAAAGAAACAGATAATTGTATAAGCACACCAATTAATTGCTCTGATATAATTAAATAAAATACTTTCAAAACTATCATAAGCTCCTATAATAAAATCAGCTAAACGAACCAATTTAGAGAAAACATGATCTACAATCACATACTTTATAATTTTTTCCGCAGCCATATAAGGAACCATCAAATATTTATTTTTTAAAACTTTTATTTGATGGATCATTTGGTTGCAATTTAAATTCTCGTAATAACTTTGCCCTCGACTATTTAGCATACCATTATTATAATGAAATAATTCAGGAGAATATCTATATGCTTTATAAAATAGGCTATTATCCACAGGATAATATAATGCACCTAGCAAGCTTATATTCTCCATTTTAATAGAAAATATTTTTCCCATAAATGCACTCTTAATCAAGATTAATTAAATTATACTATCGATAAAATACTAGGTATATTTATTATACCTATATGAAGTGCTTGCCCAAGTATCACACCTTCAATACCTAGCTCTCGCATGTCAGATAATGTGATAATATCATTTAAAGATGAAACACCACCACCAGCAATAATAGGACTATCAGTTTTAGCACAAACTTTTTTTAATAAATCAAAATTTGGTTTACTTAACATTCCGCCTTTTTCAACGTCTGTGACGACATAACGTAAGCAGCCTAACTTATTTAATTTGTCTAATACTGGCCACAATAAACCACCATTCACTCTCCATCCTCGGCTCGTTAAGTAATAATCACCATTAATTTGTTTAACATCTAAAGCAATAGCGATTTTATTACCATGTTCTTTGATTACCTTTTCACACCACTTTATATTTTCTAATACCGCAGTACCAATATTTACTCTTTCGCATCCTAAATTCAATGCACGCTCAAGTGTTCTATCATCCCGTATTCCACCACATACTTGAGCACGAACATGTGACATTGAAATTGCTTGTTTCACCGCTTGATAATTATCACCAGTACCTGCTGCTGCATTTAAATCAACGATATGTACTTTTTTTGCTCCTTCATTCTGCCATTTGTTAATAACTTCAGTCGGTGTTCCAAGGATCATCTTACTGACGTGAGATTGATCATAAGAGTTTTCTAACGTCATTTTGATTGCAGCTTGTGAAACCATAGCAAAACCAGACACGATATCAATTGATGGGTAAATATCGAATGGAGTGGTCATACTTACCCCCTTATTGAAACTGAATGTAGACGCTAGATATTAATTCACTGATTATTTAGCTTACAAATTCAATAAAGATCAGTTTCTATTCATTGTTATCACTATTGAAATAAATTATTCCCCATATGCAAATAATTAGGCTTATATATTGAATTACCTACACATTAAAATCATATTTCAATAGTTATAAAGTGCTGGTGCTTTCTCTATAACTCATTTTATTTCTTAAATAAAATACCTACTCATATTTTTATGATATGGTTGCCTTATTCTTTGTTATGCTAGAATTATTGTTGTTTTGTTACCAATCATAAATAGAGAGTCATAAAGAGATGTCCGAACAAAGTCCTATTAGTCAGTCCGCGATGAAGTATCGTTTCGGAATACTCAGACGATTAAAAGAATCCAATAAAACTCCACTTGCTATCTTATTATTGGCCGCTTTAATTGGCGCATTTGTTGGTCTAGTAGGTTCTCTTTTTGAATTGGGTACTACGTGGGTCAGTGACTATCGCAGTAGTACCGTTAGTCAATATGTCACTGATAAATGGCTAATCATCCCAGCAATGTTTGCAGTATCAGCCATACTCGCCATGATTGGTTATTATCTTGTCAAAAAGATATCGCCTGAATCAGGTGGCTCTGGTATCCCTGAAATTGAAGGTGCTCTACAAGATTTGCGACCTGTTCGTTGGTGGCGAGTGATCCCTGTAAAGTTTTTTGGTGGATTAGGTGCTTTAGGCTCAGGTATGGTACTTGGTCGTGAAGGCCCAACAGTCCAGCTTGGGGCAAATATTAGCCAAATGTTTTATGACATTTTCCGTGTTAAAAATAATGAGTCACGCCATACTTTATTAGCTGCTGGTGCAGCAGCAGGTTTATCAACTGCCTTTAATGCTCCTCTTGCAGGTATTTTATTTGTTATTGAAGAAATGCGTCCTCAATTCAAATATAGCCTCATTTCTATTAAAGCAGTATTTATTGGTTCGATTACATCAACCATCGTGTATCAATTAATCAGTGGTCAGGCTGCAATCTTAAATGTTGGACATTTCTCATCAGCTCCATTGAATACACTTTGGCTCTACTTAATTCTAGGCATGCTATTTGGCGTTATTGGTATTTGTTTTAATAATTTCTTACTTTACTTGCAAACAAAATTCCTCGCATTCTATAAAGATAAAGTTTCTCGGTTTGTGCTCATGGGTGGCCTAATTGGTGGCTGCTGTGGGGCGATTGGTGTGTATATGCCAGAAATTGTTGGTGGCGGTTTTTCAGTGATCCATCAGATGATGGCAGGTAGTTTCACTGTGACTATCCTATTGTTATTTTTCGCTCTGCGTTTTTTAACCTCTACAATTAGCTTTAGCTCAGGAGCACCTGGCGGAATTTTCTCCCCACTTCTCGCATTAGGTACGCTTTTCGGTGGAATTTATGGTTACTGTATACAAGAAATATTTCCTGATTATCCGATTGAGATTGGAACTTTTGCTATTGCGGGTATGGGGGCATTATTTGCCGCAACAGTACGAGCGCCACTAACCGGTTTAGTTTTAGTACTTGAAATGACAAGTAATTATCAGTTGATTTTACCGATGATTATTACTTGTTTAGGAGCAACTATGGTTGCACAGCTACTTGGTGGCAGACCGCTCTACTCGGTTTTATTAGAAAGAACCTTGCAAAGAAGTTCACAGCAAAAATCAAATGACCAAGCAAAAGCAACAAACTAAGCTTAATGATTTAGCGGGATACTCATGTATCCCGCAATAATATTATTTTTTCTTCGCAATCAATGTCGCAAAATTAAGTTTAATACGGTTACCATCCGCATCAGTGCGATGCAAATGTCCAGGATCTTCGTTGTACTTTAAAATTTCCCAATCTTGATAATACTCTTGAAGCTCACCGGCTTTGAGGAAACATTTGAATGGGATCAAATCAAGTGGTGCATCTGGTGTTTCAACTGGGCAAACAATTAAATTAATACCGCCAGATAATGTGTGCGCCTGCATATCGGCAATAACATTAGCAATGTTCTCTCTCTGTAAAAACATTAGAACAACCGTCGATATAATCAGGTCATAGTCACCTTTTATTTGATGGCTATTAATATCATAAACGGCGGTCTTGATATTTTCGATCTCTGCTTGTCTTTTTACAAACTCAATTGCTTGAATGTGTTGTGGGTTAATATCCACAGCAGTGACATCATAGCCTTGCAGAGCAAGATAAAAACTATTACGTCCGCGTCCTGAGCCGAGATCAAGCGTTTTACATGGTTGAGATAGGTGATTTTCACATAAAAATCTGACTTCCGAATGTGGGATAGTCAAGCCATATTCTTTATAAAATTTAATCTCTGGCTGACATAAAAATGAGAGCTGGCATTGCATATCATCACTACAAGCAGCAATTCGATGCCAAACTTGTGGAGCAATAAGTGGCGGTTGATTATCCACATCAAATGTAAATTTCTGCTCACTGCCATCATCAGCAAAAATGATAAAATCTAGCGTTCCTGCTAAAACACGAAGCTGAGCATAAGTATCCTCTTTCGTGTTATGTCTGTCTTGAAACATCAACGGAAGAGACGCTTTATCCCATACAGGCATCGTTTTGTAGCAAACTAATTCACTCATACCATCACCTTTAAGTTGCATATTAAATACATCTTATAGTTTTATTGAATAAGCTGCAAAGGTTTCATGATGAGATAGATATTGACTTGATTAAAATCAACCTTCTGGCTATTAGGTGGTTTCAGACTGCTGATAAACTTATTATATTTGGTGCCAATAAATAAGATTTTGAAATTAATAAGTAAAATCAACTCATTGATTTTCGACTGAGAACACGAAGTGGGAAAAAACGCTTTTATCCCACTTCGTCAATAATTTCAATCTTCTGTTTACTCAGAAGGTTGTCGAAAAAACTTAATATCCAAGTTGTTTCGCAGAAAGCCCTAGGAACTCAAATGGCTTACTATCAACATACTCTTTGGTCGCATCACCTGAAAAAATATGATCCTGCTCTACACCTAAATCTAATTTTTTAACCTTACCTGTTTCAGCTGAAAAGTCGATTTTCTTCAAATCTGTCCAAAAAATATTTGGGGTTAGTGCTGATTCGAAAAAGTAGAGTTGGCGTTTATGGTCAACAAGCGTCCGCCAACGCGTTGATGAAATTTCTGGAGAATTTTCTGTTGTTAAACCATAAGGAACTGAGACATTACGAATAACACCAAATACACTGGCTACCGCTTTATTTGGCGTTGTGTGTTGTGGGATGGCATTAATATAAAATTGAGCTCGGGCAAACCTATCCGCCGAACGATTCGTCCCTGGCAACATCACTGTACCACCAATTCCTTGCCAATATTCCTGCATCGCTAGCTGTTTCTCGTAAGTCGGAGAGTTTGTCATCACCTGATATTGGCGGCTGTGGTGGATCACTTGTTTACCATCAATATATTCAATAATCGCACTATCGCCGCTCGCATCTGATAATGATAAGTGCAATGTCGCCAAGCGATCTTGACCTGGTACATTATCGGTCATGACCACTAAAGGTGTTTTTTCCAGTGCCTCTACAGCTTCAGCAACAGATGCATAATTATCAAGCATATATTGTGCCCATAGAGAAATAGATAATGCAGGCTGCTTATCATCCGCTTGTGGATACTTAGATTCTGCTAACCATAAAAGATTAGTAACTAAACCTTTTTCATTAACACCATCTGTTGTAGAAATATCATAACCAGAAGCAATCACGCTGCCATATTTGGATTTCCATTTAAGAGAATTAGGCCCAGCAATCCCATCTCTTTCCATACCGCGAGGAAAAATCCATAAATTAGTTCCAATATCATATTTCCAATCCATTGTTCTTGCGGTCATGGTTTGCTGATCATCGCCTAAATAAACCACTCTAGTACAAGCTTGGGTGACGATTGAAGGGACGTATACCGCGGCCGCTGTTAGCAGAGCAACCATACTTTTCTTAACAAATGACATCCTACCTCCTCGATAAAATTCAAACTTATCGTAACCCTATAATAATAAACTAACACAATAGAATATATTAATGGTAATCAATTAAGACGCCCATTGGCTTAGCCATAGAATTTAACTCTGAAAGTATAGAAGAATTACTTAGCTTGCACAGCCATTTGAAACATTCAATAACAATAAAATGCTATTTAGTCATTAAAATAGAGGAAGTAATAGGCCGTATTTGACTGCCGAATGGCAAAAGACCCCATAATAAATGGGGTCTGCTATTTGTTACTACTGATTAGCACTTGAAAATAAGGTTCTTAAAAAAGCGGCTTTTTGTTTATTATCAGGCATCGCAAGAATGTGGTCATAGAAGCTAATAGAAATACGACAAGTTAAAGCTGGCTTTTGTTTTGCTTGCTCTAAGTTCGCAAGTAATTGAGTTTCCTTGCCGTATTGTGCTGCCAGTTTCTCTTGTAAACTGGTTAAAATCGCCATTTGTTCTTCATTAGTTAATGTTGGCTGTTTGATATTGGACTCACTTGAAATTAGCAAATCATTGGTTGCTGCTAATTGCTTAAGTAACATTGCATGGCTTTTTTGTGGTGGAATAACGGCCGCAGAATCGCGTAAATAAGGGAATAGTGAATAGAAACAAGTTTGCCCTGTTGGATCAGCCTCTAGTAACACTTTTAAATAATCATTCACTTTATGAGTAAAATTAATCACTGAGTCATCTGTTGCATAGGGCATACGCTCAATCACTAACTTCATCACGCTAGCAACCACTTGATCAAACATTTGTCGAGTCAGTAACTCGTTCGATGGATCATACTCACGCACGATTTGTTCTAGGCTCTGATACGCGACAGGGCTCATTTTTTTAATCGTTTCAATAACAGGCATCTGCTCTTCTAATTTCGACAATGCCTCTACTTGGCTCACGCTTAATGGTGCCGTTAAAACATCTTCTTGAACCTCAGCATTCGTCTGTGTTGATAATGTATTATCATCCTTGCCTAACCAATAAAATCCGATGGCAAATGCAATAAAAATAACAACAACAACCAGTGCTGTTTTGCGTGAATTTTTTGTCTCCAAGGGGCTTACCTTTATATCTAGATACCTATTAATTTTTCAATTGATTTATTTAAATAAATTTTATTTATAAAAACCAATTGATTTTCTATACATTCTACCTTGTTATAAAGTTCTCAAGCTATAGGAAAAAAGGAAATTAACCATATTATTTCGAGGATCAATTGAGTATCAGCTGCGTGAGACTCTGAAAGTCGAGAAAACGATGTCGCGAGTGCCATCGCTATGCCTTAAAGATGTATGCTTTCATACAAAAAACTATAAATAAATGTAAAAAGCCCCAATACATAAATGTATTGGGGCTTTTTCAGCTAATTAGGCATTACTTCTCTTGAACACCTTCAACTGAAATCAGCAATTCTGCTTCTTGTGATTTTGGACCAAGATCAGATTTAATGTTGAAATCTTTCAGCTTGATATTACCTTGAGCTTCAAAACCAGCACGGTAGCCACCCCATGGATCTTTACCTTCACCCATTAGTTTTGCATCTAAAGTAATTGGTTTTGTCACACCATTTAAAGTGAAATCACCAGTGATCTTATAAATTTCACCTTCTTTTTTCACTTCTGTTGAAACAAATTTCGCTTCTGGGAATTTTGCTGCATTTAAGAAATCACCACTACGCAAGTGTTTATCGCGCTCTGCATGATTAGTATCGATGCTGCCTGTTTTGATAGTGACTTCAACTTTGTCCTTTGCAGGATCTTTTGCATCATAGGTAAAGCTACCATCAAAATCTTTAAAGCTACCGTAAACCCAGCTATAACCTAAATGTTGGATACGGAATTCGATAAATGCGTGCTGACCTTGTTTATCAAATTTATAGGTTTCTGCTAAAGCTGAACCTGCGGTTAAAAATAAAGCTCCAGCAGCTAAACCAAGAACTGTTTTCTTAAACATATTTATCTCCACGTTTATTTATCGGGATTAAAACCCAACATTCTTTTTAAAGTAATATCACCATCAAAGAAGTGATGTTTAAATGCCGCAAAGGCATGTAAAACTGATAGCAAAACAACGGCCCAAGCAAGATATAGATGAACTTCACCTGCGGTATCTGCCTGTGTTGCTGCTCCAGTAAATAAAGCCGGTACTTCGAACCATCCAAATACACTAATTGGCTGGCCATCAGCGGTTGAAATTAAATATCCACTGATCAGGATACTAAATAAAATAATATAGATGAGAATCTGTGCAATTGCTGAACTTAATCTCGTTAAGCGACTATAACTCTCAAGAGGCTTAGGTGGTGGCGAAATAAAACGCCAAACCACACGAAATGCCATAACAATAAATAATAAAATACCTATACTTTTATGAATTTCGGGAGCTTGATGATACCAGCTATCATAATAACCAAGTGTCACCATCCATAAACCTAATGCGAACATTCCATATACGACGATCGCAACCAACCAGTGAACGAGCAAAGAGATATGCCCGTAACGTGTGGCACTATTTTTCCATTGCATATAAATAACCTTGTAAATTAAAAGGTAATTGAGCGTTTTAATAAACTGCTGTAATCATAAGGGTTATCAAAAATTATTCCTATCCCTAACTTAAACAAATATTTTGTTGATGATATTCAAATACGGTCACCATCCTTAATATTTTTTATAAATAGTGATTTGTCGAGCTTTAGATATTAAATATTAATAAAATTATCTTCAGTTTTTGTAAACAAAAGAAACCATTTATTTTTATTACTCGCCTTTGGTTAATATTTTGGTTATATCTTATAATTAAAAAATATAGACTATTGTTCATTCTTTTGTAAAAAGGCATTTGTAGGTTCTCTAAAACCCCTTTAAATTGTTAAATTCGTATCGTCTCAATCTCATCTTTCATTTTCAGACCTATCGCCCCATGGAGCAAGTGACTATGTACAAACTTTGGATAGCCAATAAAAATTACTCCTCTTGGTCTTTACGTCCTTGGATCTTACTGAAAGTACTGAATATTCCTTTTGATGAAAATATCTGCTATTTCGAAGTCGGAATTGGAAAAAGTAGCCACGATAAATTTAAAAGCTTTTCTCCATCGGGTTTAGTGCCTTGTTTAGTCGATGGGAAACAAACTGTATGGGACTCACTCGCTATTAGTGAATATTTATATGAAGAATACCCGCAAGTTTGGCCTACAGATAAAAGTGCACGTACATGGGCGAGATGCGCTAGCGCAGAAATGCATTCTGGATTTTCAGTGCTTCGTCAAACTTGCCCAATGAATCTCTCTCGTCAATCACCCCTTGAAAAAATATCAAGGGAGTTACAAGCTGATCTAAATCGTCTTCAACAATTATGGCAGGAAGGTTTTACCACTTTTGGAGGGCCTTGGTTGGCAGGGGCACAGTTTACCGCGGTAGATGCATTCTTTGCTCCCATCGCATTTAGAATACGAAGCTATCAATTACCTGTCAGCAATGCAGAACAACAATGGGTTGACCGAATGATTGCTTTACCCGCGATGCAAGAGTGGTATCACTCTGCACTTACAGAGCCAGTGGTCGAACACATTTAAGCTAGCAAAGTGGGATAAAAACTCACGTTTCCACTTTGTTAGCCATACTTTCAATAATTCAAATTCCGTTAAGCGGTAAGAGCATCCGTCCCAGAGAGCTTATATACATAATTAATGTGGATGAGCGGCGTTAACAATACGGCAACTTGATATATGACGAGTACATTGATGTAAAAAAATTCAACTGCACGAGCATCAAAATTATTTTTTAAACAATGTGATTGAGTTAGCAGCAACTTTATACCTTAAATAATTCAAGATGCAGCTAAACAACAAGCGAGTAAACGTCGCTCTACAACGCTGTAATAGGAAGAATGACAAGTATCAATATTATAAATTAATATCCCACGGATCGGCAGTCATCACATCACCTCGTGGTGTATGTAGAGTCACTTCGTCATTTTTAAACCATTCAGCCAATGAAAAGCCCCCTTTTGGCGTCTCTACATGAATATCTATACGACATAATGGCGTATTTGCTTTAATGGCAAACTCAGCAAAATCTTCTTTTTGGTGCGGTGTTGGACAACGAATAACCACGTCCAAATCGCCATCTGATAACATACTTTGAATATCAGTAACCAATGTATAAGCGCAACTGCCTGTCACTGCCCATGTCCATGGCCAATTATGCTGTGAAAGAAGTAACAGCACTTGTACTGGTGGTAGTGCAATAAACATGGAACGTTGTAGTTCTCGTGAATTACTGACAAGGGATGCAACATCCATAATATGTGTAATAGATGATTTATCAATTTGTGTAACAAAACGTTGTGAGGGTTTAATACCGCGGATCCCAACTGTAAGTTTATTTTCTGCTGCCGCTTCTCTACGCACGACTAATGGCAATTGTTTATTCCATTGAGAAATCACCCATTCAGGTAATGTTTCTACGGGTAAATCATCAAGACTATTGATCCAAACAAAATCATGTGGCTGCACTTGCATTATCTATTCCTTGTTTTCAATCTAGTGATGCACTATAGGATTATTATGCATTTTTAAGCCACAAAAAAATACCGCGCGGCACATTTATACAAAAACAACTATTTATCGTTTACTTTCAATCGATTTAATTGATTCAAAACGGTAAGCTTATAATTATGTTAATATAAAATCATCTTAATAAATAATAACTTATAAAACCTATTGTGAGCATCTTTTTATGAGGAAAATACCAGCAATCAATGACGGACTCATGTTCAGTGGCTGTATGCTATTAAGTGCTTTAGTGGCATTTGCCATTATGGATGTACAAGCCTCTATGTGGGCCGCATTCTCGACATTGTATGCATTTAACCTATTTAATGCGGCTAAAGAGTACAAAAATTATCTTTATACTTCTTTTTGGCTTGTCATGATCCTCGTCGCGATTTTTATCGGTGATACGCTACGATTAGGTACCGCTTTTTATATCTACCTTACCCTCTTTTCTTTTGTTTATTATCAGCTTTACGGGACTGATCCTGTCATGGATCTGACCATGAAATTTATGATTATTATGTCCACCATTGGAACGATCCTACCTGATATTTCTAAAAGCTTAGCATTTGGATTTATTATTGGTAGCAGCGTCACTTTAATAACCTGTTATTTATTAAGTAAAAAAATGCATCGCCGTGCTATTATTACAGGAAGTTTAGTTGAGCAAAATTTATTTACCTTACGTAAATACATTATTCCTCGTTCAATGACCTATGCAATTGGACTGATGCTGTCATTAACCATCCCACTGATGCTTGGCTTAGGCCATTTTTATTGGACATTACTCACCTTTGTATTTGTATTACACCCAAAATCACAGAGTATCATTCAAATCACCTTACAACGTGTTGCCGGAAGCTTACTCTCTGTCGTGTTGCTTTATTTCTTATTTAATACCCCTTTAATGCCTTATATCGGGTTAGCGGCGATTGTTATTTTCGCATTTCTTATGCCAATGAGCTTTCATCATGGCTATACCTTTATGACATTTGTTGTCACCAGCCTGATCCTTTCAGTACTTGAACAAGTGATTTATTGGCGACATCCTGCTTATGTTCTGTTATTTGATAGAATACTAGAAACCGCATTAGGTGGAGCGATTGCGGTAGCCACCAGTATTATTCTTAGATTATTTAGAGATGCGAAGTAATTTCCTATCAGCCCTGTCATGCAGGGCTAATTCAACATCATGATCCCTCTATTATTTCCAATACGAAGTTACTGTGATTATGATTTCGTCTAGCTGAAAACAACATTCCCGCCCCATTAAAGTAAATAGCAATTATATTCTAAATAATTCGAGATGCAGGTAGGCGACAAGTGAAGATAGGCGGGGAGGATAGATAAACTCTATGACTCGACTCGCTGAGTATAATCAACAACCCTGCAACTTGAAATATAACGAGTCTAGAGTGAATGACAACTAAGAAATCATACAGATTTAAATGCTGTGTTGAGCAAATTATCAATTTTTGCCAATTAGCATTACCACCACAAAATCCATCTTTGCAAAGCCACTCGTAATGAAGAGTAAATTGCTAAGGGAATACCACTACATTTATTAACATTACGTTATACTCAAAGGGTACTCACTAAAAATATGACTATTAAAAATACTCTAATACATCAAGATGCAATTAGGTAAAATGCACCAACAATGAAGCCTGATACAAAGACTGTTTTAGCCTAACACCGCAGCTTGAATAATGATGAGTATAATTAACTTGCGGAGCAAACAATGAAAATATCCATTATTGGAGCAACAGGTTTTGTAGGCAAGGCACTTGTTAATGAAGCGCTGCTTCGCCATCATCAAGTTATGGCTATTTCTCGTCATAGTAATCAACTCTCACAGCATGCTCATTTAATCACTATGGCGGGAGATATTACGGATACCCCTTGGCTAACCGCTCGGCTCCGAGGCCAAGATATTGTGATCAGTGCCTTCAATGGGGGTTGGCAAAACCCTAATTTGTATCAAGATACCATAACGGGTAACCAATCTATCTTACAGGCAGTCCGACAATCAGGCGTAAAACGTTTTATTGTTGTCGGCGGTGCGGGTAGTCTCGAAATAGCGCCAGGTGTCGATTTGATTGATTCCCCTGATTTCCCCGCGGCTATCAAACCGGGTGCCCAAGCCGTAAAAGAATTTAAGCAAACCTTACAAACGATACAAGATCTTGACTGGACATTTGTCTCCCCTGCGGCTGTACTTGAACCTGGAGAACGAACTGAAACATTTAGAATTGCAGGCAACCAACTGTTAATGAATGGGCATGTTCCCGCAAAAATTTCAGTGGAAGATCTTGCTGTCGCCATTCTTGACGAAGCCGAAAAACCAAAATTTATTCGGAAACAATTCACTGCGGCTTACTAACGCATACGCTAATACGGTTTGCCCCTAGAAATAGGGAGCAAACCGATTTTCTCTTAATTACAAACCAAACTTATCTTTGAGCTTATCCAACATTTGTTGTTGAAATAGTTCAAATTCAGCCCTAGGTTGCTGCAAGCCAATAAAATCCAATAGTGGATCTTGGACTTCAGTTCTAACCCCCACCATCTCTTCAATCACCGCTAAACCACAAAATGGTACATAAGCTTCCGAGTAGCCGCCTTCATGAACAATAACCAGCTTTCCATCACATAGCCTATCTGCCGCTTCCATGACTAACTGAGTCATTTCTCGAAAACTTTCACTGTGTAATTGCATTCTTGCCAGTGGGTCTAATGCATTTGCATCATAACCACTAGCAACAATGATCAACTCAGGTTTGAAGCGCTCCAAGGCAGGTATGACTATCTGTTTCATTGCATAGATATAGCTATTGTGGCCAGCACCAGCCAGTAATGGAATATTGAGATTGTACCCTTCGCCTTCACCACCACCAATATCATCTTCACCGCTATACCCCGGAGGAAAACATCCGTCTTGATGCAATGAAATAGTTAAAACATCGGGGCGATCCCAAAAAATATGTTGAGTGCCATTACCGTGGTGCACATCCCAATCAATGACGGCTACACGCTGTATATTAAATTGTTCTTTTGCACGTTCAATCGCTAATGGAATGTTTGCTAGGAAACAAAATCCCATGGATTCATCGGGTAAACAATGGTGCCCAGGTGGTCGAGAAAGGCTATACGCATTATCCAACTCACCGCTAAGTACGGCTTCGACGGCTGCACAGGCTAACCCAGCTGATAATTTAGCAATCTCATAACTACCCGGCCCTAATGGCGCTTCTTTACCTAAGAGCCCGCCACCATTATCGCTGACTTGTTTAAAACGGGTTAAATACGCTTGAGGATGTATTTTTAGCAGAGTTGCTTCACTCGCGGGTTCTGCTGAAGATAAAACAAGAGAACGGCTTAGTCCCGAAACGTCCATTAGGCTCTTTAGTCGCCTTTTAGTTTCAGGGGATTCTGCATGTGAAGCCCCTGCGGGCGGTTGTACCCATCCTCCAACAGGTAACGTGGTTGCGTGCAAGCCGGTACTGTGCCAAAAACAATGCTCATCAAAGAAAAAACCTGTTTTACGCTTCATTACTACCTCACTCATCATGTTTTATTTACATAAAATTAACACAATGAATACATCTGAACAGATTAACATATTAATAATGTGATTGATGTAAAATTAAAACAGCATTAGTTACATTGGTAACCGGCATTAACAGATACTGTTAATATGACAATAAAAAAAGCCAGCAATGAATTGCTGGCAAAGTCTAGATAACAGATTTTGGTTTTGGTATATACCCTAAATAATTCGAGATGCAGCTAAATCGAGTCAATAACACTGCAACTTGAAGTATAATGAGTATAAAAACTACTTTTTATCACGATGTTTAGCTGCATATTCTTCACTATTAACCCAGTTATGATCTTTCTCCCACGTAAAGAGCCATTTACGTGTTGGTCCAGCCATAACATTCAGGTAATAGTTATCATAACCAGCCATTGTTGCCATTGGGTGATAGCCCTTTGGCACCATTACCACGTCTTTATTATAAACAGCCATACACTCATCTAATTCACGATCATCAGTGTAAACACGCTGCATACAGAACCCCTGAGATGGGTTCAAACGATGATAATAGGTCTCTTCCAGATAAGTTTCTGCGGGTTCATTATCAGTATCATGTTTATGACTTGGATAAGAACTTGTGCACCCTTCATCTGTAAATACCTCAACTACGAGTAAGCTGTCTGCTGATTTATTATCTGGAAGAATGTTATGAACATAACGTTTATTGTTTCCATGTCCACGCTGCTCTGCATCGATGTCATTCGGTCCAATTAAACGTGTTGGGTAAGTTCCTTTACCTTTTGCTTGGCATACGGCTAATTCCAGCGCTGTTTCAGCAGTAACTTCAATAGCTTCTTGTGCGGTTACATAAACAGCATAGGGCTTTTTACGCTCAAAAGGATCCATGCGATCACCGATATTAGAAAATGTTTGCTTTGGTGTTTTGACTGTTGCTTTACCCGCAACTAACACTAAACATACCTCATTTTCCGATGCCGGCAAGGAAATCGACTCACCTTGTTTTAGTTCATACACATCAAAGTGGACATACCCCCAATTAGCTGATTCTGGCGTAATATGCTGAGTACGCTTCTGCTCATCTGGTGAATGATACTTTGATAATAATTTAGACATATCGCTTACCTCGGCTCTAACAACATATTTTAAGCTGCGACAATACATCGCAGCTCAAATTATTAACTTCACTGGCGTTTAAATCAGACCTGCATCTTTAGCAAATTTGTGCAAGTTATTATAGCCCAGTGTCGCATAAGTTAATGGATGGGCAATTGCAGGATCTTGCTCCGCTTCAACCACTAACCATCCATTTTCATATTGGCTATTTTTTAATACTTTAAATACCGCTGGATAATCAACACAACCGTCGCCCGGAACAGTAAATACCCCCGCTAATACGGCATTCAAGAAGCTTGTTTTGCGGTTTTTCACATCTTGTAGTACATCAGCACGGACGTCTTTACAGTGAACATGGTTGATACGTTTTGCCCAACGTTTAGCAACTTCAACAGGATCCGCTCCCGCAAAAGTTAAGTGACCAGTATCGAGTAGTAAGCCAACTTCATCACCTGTATATTTCATTAAATTATCAACATCTTCTGCTGATTCAATGACGGTTCCCATATGGTGGTGATAAGCAATTTGGACCCCTTGTGACAAGGTGTATTTTGCAAATTCAGTCAGTTTTCTACCGTACTCTTCCCACTGATCTGCGGGGAAAAGTGGACGCATGTGTACAGGTTTGTCTTGATCACCATGAATACAGTGTGTGACTTCAGCAAACACCATCACTTTCGCCCCTAAATCACGCAGTAATGCGAGGTGACCTTGAACCGCTTCAATTTCTTCTTCAACGCTGCGAGTCAGTAATTCCCCTGAATACCAACCAGAAACCAGTTTAAGATCATGTTGTTCCAGGATTGGGCCTAAAACTTCTGCTTTACGCGGAAACTTATTACCGAGTTCAAAACCAACAAATCCTGCCTGACGACCTTCAGTTAAACATGTTTCCAACGGCGTTTCAGCGCCAAGTGTTGGTAAATCATCATTGGTCCATGTCAAAGGGTTAATACCGAGTTGGATTGCCATGATGAGGCTCCTGTGTATAGGTAAAAGTAATATTATTTACGCTGACGCCATAAGGCGATCAGGCCGTGGTAATTGTTTTTAATCGCTTCTACTAGCGCATCATCATCAAGCTCACCCTTCATCCATGCTAATGAAGGCTTACCGAACAATGTGCGGCCTACTGCAAACCCTTTTACAATGGCTTTTCCCGCAGCGGCATTAAAACCTGCTTCTAATTCAGCTTGTGGCGCATCTAACCCCAGTAATACGACACCTCGACAATATGGGTCACGCTCTTGGATCAAGGCATCCACTTCATCCCAATTTTCGGATTGCAGTGGTGGAAGCTTCCACCAGTCAGGTTTGATACCTAAGTTATAGAAACGTTTAATTGCACGTAGATAAAGTTCGTCATTACGTTCCATATCCGCAGGTAAAATAACTTCAAGTAATAATTCATGCCCAGATTGGCAGCAGGCGCTATAGACTTCTTGAACTGTTTTTTCCTGCTCTAAACGTAATGGGTGATTATCTTCTGGATGGAAGAAAACCAAGCATTTTACGATATGCTCTTTTGGCCAACTAACTAGCTGAGAGCCAATATTGCCATGCTCTAGACACAGTGGACGAGAAGCGGGTAGCTCAATAGGTCGACCAATCCACCAGCCTCTACCTGTAACATCATTCAACACATCTTGGCCAAAAGTGCTGTCGCACAACAACCCTGCTTTACCTTGTAACTCGGCTTCTTCAGCAACTTCACAGCTAGCACGAAAGATCAGTTTTTTCAGATAAGGAATACATGAAATATCTGCACCCGCAGCTCTTGCCATATCAACAAATTGAATACGATGGTCAAAGGCCATTACGCACAATTCATTCCATTGTGTTCCGCGAGTCGTCACACGATGTAAATGATTCAACATAGGATCTAAGTCCGGACGAGGTACAGCCGCAGCACGTTCTAAATAATTATCGAGCTCGACTTTACTTGGCATCGCTGGAGCACAGCCATGACGTGAGACGACTAAAGCCCCACAGGCATTCGCATAAGTACAGGCTTTCTCCCAGCCTTCACCATTTAGATACCCACGTAGTAAACCTGACATAAAGGCATCACCAGCCCCTAAAACATTAAGTACTTCGACACGAACCCCTTTTACGGTGATCCCTTCATCTAATGTTTCAGGGATCGCTTGAGTAAATACAGAGCATCCCAATGCACCGCGTTTACAAACTAGCTCTGCATCAGTCAATTGGCGAATATTTTTCAGAGCTTGAATAGTGTCAGTCGATCCACCTGCAATGTGAAACTCTTCTTCTGTACCGACTATCAGATCAAATAATGACAAAACTTCTTGCAGCTGTTCCGTCACTTTTTCTG
Organism: Providencia sp. 2023EL-00965; assembly: GCF_033550225.1. Classification (NCBI taxonomy): domain Bacteria; kingdom Pseudomonadati; phylum Pseudomonadota; class Gammaproteobacteria; order Enterobacterales; family Morganellaceae; genus Providencia; species Providencia sp. 2023EL-00965. The sequence continues at coordinate 174,443 of NZ_JAWUEH010000013.1, forward strand.
ATTCAATAAAACGCGTTTCCCCATCACCAAGAGAGGTCAATCCCCAAAGTACCGGACGATAGTCAATATCAATGGCAGTTTTAACACCATTACGCTTCGCATATTCTAAGGCTTTTAGCACCGCGGAGCGTGTTTTGGGATGAGATAAGTGAGTGCCTGTTATTGCCAAACAACGTGCCGAGGCAATATAGTCTTCGCTGAAATCGTCCGCGGTGATAGCCATATCAGCACAATTTTCACGGTAAAAAATCAGTGGAAAGGTATCTTCATCCTTGATCCCCAAAATCACCAACCCCGTTAATCTATCTTTATCTGTGATTAGATGACTGGTATCGCAACCAACACGTTGTAGCTCTTCACGAAGAAAGCGCCCCATGTGTTCGTCACCCACCCTTGCCAGCATTGATGATTTCAATCCTTGTATTGCTGTGCCATATGCAACGTTGCCGGAAGAACCGCCTAAGTACTTTGCAAAACTACTCATATCTTCTAGACGTGAACCTATCTGCTGCCCATATAGGTCAACGGCAATACGGCCCATGCAGATCACATCTAGTTTCTTCTGCTTATTCATTAATCACCTCTTAAACAGAATTAATTGATTTCAGTGACTTTAACCCAGCGCTGTTCTTCATAAGAACGTGCGATGGCATCAAGAATGCGTGAGACTTTCCAACCTTCTTCGAAGTCAGGCCACATGTTTTCGCCCATTGCGACACCATCAATTAAATCTCGAACTTCAACTGTTTTTTGATCGTTAAACCCAATACCATGCCCTGCACCATTACAGAATGGCGCGTAATCTGGATGCTCAGGGCCCACTAAAATAGTTTTAAAACCTTGGCGGTTACTTGGTTCATCATGTCGATATAGTTTCAACTCAGCCATACGCTCTTGGGTAAAAGATAAGGTCCCTTTCGTTCCTGTGACGACATAGGTCAGTCCCATTTTGCGGCCTGCGGCGATCCTTGAGGTTTCAATTACCCCCATTGCTCCCCCCGAGAAACGTACCATCGCATGCGCCTGATCCTCGTTCTCAACATCAACCATGACAGAAGAACCTGCCTTTTCAGGACGCTGCTTAATAACAATCTCCATATCACCGCAAACCGTCTCAATATCGCCAACTAAGAATTGAGCCATATTAATAATGTGGGCGGATAAATCACCAAGCGCACCTAAACCTGCTTTATCTTTGAAGCAGTGCCAGTGAATTGGGGCGTTAGGATCAGCCATATAGTCTTCATTATGAGTACCATAGAAATGAATAACGTCACCAATTTCGCCATTTGCAATAATTTGTTTTGCAAGTTGCGCAGTTGGATTTTTCATATAGTTAAAACCAACTAATGTTTTAACACCTGCTTTTGCAGCTGCTGCTACCATTTCTTTGGCATCTTGTGAGTTCAAGGCTAACGGCTTCTCGCAATAAACATGTTTACCTTGCTTTATCGCTTCCATAGCCATTTCTTTATGTAAGAAGTTTGGCGAACAAATATCAACAACATCAATGTTTGGATCAGCAACCAGTTTACGCCAGTCATCGGTTGAACGATTAAAGCCCATCTCTTTCGCTCGAGTCTCTGCTAACTCGGGTGTAATTTCTGCGATCATTTCACGAACAAGCTGACCTTTTAATGGGAAAACGGTCGGCGCCTGTGCATATGCGATCGCATGAGCACGACCAATATAACCAGTACCTATCATGCCAATACGGATTTCTTTCATTCTGTACTCTCCCTTCGTGCAGCTCATCTTAGATAGCACAAGCTCAACCGATGTTTGTGCTTGATGTTTTTTAATTGATACTGATGTTATACGGAATATTTATTTCATTTTCAACAAAGCAAGGAATATTAATTTCATTATGTGATCTGGCGTTAATTTTTTATTTAATCATTTAATTTATAAAGAAATAAAAATAAAGCGATTAGATAGAAAGCTTATAAATGAAATAAAATAAAATAAAGGTATAAATGAAATGGAAATTTCAAAAAATACATCAACTATAGTGATCGTTTATAGAGCTGTTTGATGACAGGCGGTTGAGAAGGATAAATCACTTTAGATTGAGCAAGAAATAGCTCTGCGGCAGCAATTGCATCAGAAAGGGCATTATGTGCATCATAATCAGGTAACTGATAACGATTTCGTAGTGCTGACAGACTAAAATCATTACGATTAATATTTTTATGGCTTAATAACGTTTTTTCAATTCGTAAAGTATCAAACCAAATAAATGGTAATTCTTTAATATTCATTGCTTTAGAAAGAAATTCTTGCTCTATCGCACTACCATGAGCCAAAATACACTTATCTTTTGCTTCATGTAAAAAAAGCGCAATAGCATGGGATAATGAGATCCCCTCACTCAATTGCTCTGGTGTGATATGATTAATCACCGCAGTTTCTGCTTTAACTGGCTCGACATCCTTCACATAATAGTGTTGCGCACTTTTAAGGAGAATTCGATTCCCTGCAATCGTAACCATACCGATACTCAAAATTCTGTCTTTTTCAGGGTTTAAACCGGTTGTTTCTATATCAATAGAGAGAATTTTTTGCGCTTCTAACAAACCATCTTCATTGGGTAAAGCCGTTTGTAAAGACTGTTGTAATAATATAGGTAGCTTTTGAGACTTAAGTAATTTCATTCGGCGACGAGCCAAACGTGCTAGTGGCCGTTGAAAACGTAATATAGCGCTTATCATTTCATTATGCCTTTCGCATGATAGCGCTGCTGCGCTGCTTCTTGAGTTCGTGCAATAATGCGAAACGCATCTTTCAAATGATTGCGCTCAAATTGGGTGAGCCGCTGGGGAACAATTAAATTAGTCAATGCATCTCCAGCTAATAATGCTCGACGTTGGCAACCAAACCTAACCTGATTAATAAATAAATACGCTTCTGTTAATTCTTGGCAAGATGCTGCACTAATAATGCCAGAGTCGCGAGCGACCTCAAACCGAGTCATCGTGGATGGTGTAAAAACCCCCGCTTCCAGCGAATACACTCGAGCAAGTTCCACAAGCAAGTTAATAGCTTGCTTTTTAATATTAAACGCGCTGTGATTTTCACCATTTTTGACTAATACAAATTGTCTAAACATACCAAGTGGAGGGTTAATTCGCGTTGAATTCGCCACAAGCATTGAAAGTAATCGTTTACTGCCTTTTAAGTGTGATTCAGCAGAAAGAACCAGTGAGTTAAAAAGAACTTGATTTCCATATAAGAAACGAATATCTAAAAACACAGAGATATTTAATAATGCAAGTTGCTCAGGTTCTTTTAACCACTGTTGATAATAGGCTTGCCAATCCGATAATGGCTTACACCATTTAGGATTTGTCGCCATTATATGACCAGGGCAAAGGGAATACCCACACTCATCCAAGCCATAGCAAACATATTCCGCCAGCTGCCTAAACCAGCCTTCTTCTTCTTTAGTAATATCTCGCGCGAGAATAATGCCATTATCTTGATCCGAGAGGTAATGCATCTCTTGCCTAGCTTGAGATCCTGCTGCAAACCAACAGTAATCGCAAGGTGGTTCCCCAAGCTCTCTTTCTGCAAGCTTCAATAATTGCTTATTAAAAGCATCAGCAATTAATGTCATCATCAATTGGATCGTATGGGATTGAACTCCTGATTCTACTAAGGATTCAAACACGGATTGTCTTTGTATCCCCAGCGCTTTCAATTCATCAAGGCTATCTTGTCGATATATGCGGCTGATTAAATATACCGCTTGCATACTATTTTTTTGTACTAAACTGGTTGCCGTTAAAACACCTGTGATACGGTGATTTGTCATAACTGGTAAGCTACGAATATTATGCTGCATCATTAATTCAATAGCGTTAATAATGGGGGCATTAGCAGAAATTGTTACAGGATTTTCCGTCATAATTTTGCTAACAGGCTTGGTAATATCTAAACCAAGCGCTACAACACGTTTTGTCAAATCTCGATCAGTAATAATTCCCAGTAATACATCACCCGCCATCACTAATGCCGAAGAACGATGCTTCTGCACCATCTCTTGCGCAGCATCTTGAATGCTAGTGCCAGGAGAAATAATAACAATATTTCTATTTTCGATAGAGGAGACAGGATTTAAATAGAGTAAATGATCTTCTGCTAGGCTATTAATTTTTGGGCGTGATGCCAGTCTTTGGCCTTCCTCACATGCAAAATGATGGCAAACGGCTTGGTTTTGCTCCATCGCGATCAACAATGCGTCACGCGAAATGCAATAGAGCAATGTATTTTCTATCGCGACCACTTGATACTCACCGGGGAATTCAGGTGTTTTATTTAACACACTGAATCCAAAAACATCCCCAGAACCAAGCCTTGCTCTTAAGGAACCATCTGCATAACGCTGTTCTACCGCCCCTGTTCTTACCAAATATAAACCTTGGCCTGCAATCTGTTGCGGTTTTAACACTTCCCGTTGCGTCAAATAACTAATTTCAACATTATTGATTAGCTGATTTAACTGTTCTTCATCTAAGCGATCAAAGGGATCTCGCTGTGAGATGAATTGCTTAACCATCGGGATAAGTGATGGTTCCATAAGATCTTAACTCCTTTATGCATTAATAGGTTGAGTTTTTCCTGCTAGCCATGCCTTTGAAAATTTATAAATAATAAAGGTTAAAAATACAGCTGCAAAAATGTAATAGCCGATGATCACATAGCTAGGTGCTCCCTGAGCCAGATAGACATACATAGAAATTGCACCAAGAACAATTAGGCAAGCCGTCGGTGTTGCAAAACGCCATGGAGAAATATCAACTTGCTCGGTATACACTTCTTCATACGGTTTTCCAGGGAAGAAATAGCCAATCGTTAGCATAAAGACAATATTCGCAACAAATAGAATTCCAACTAAATGGAAGAAATGAATATTTAAATCTAAAACAAAATTACAAATTAAATAAGCCGACATACCAAATAACAGACCTAATTTTGCAGCGATAGGAGGTACACGCTTTGTCATTAACCCCACTAACACAACACTCAAGATCGGTGCGTTAAAAATACCTTGCAATTGCTGAATTAAATAGAACAAACCATCTGGTGCATTCGCAACTAAAGGAGCAATAATCATGGTCGCCAATGCTAAAGCAATTCCTAAATATTTACCGACTTTAACAGTCTGTGCTTCAGTTGCATTTTTATTAATACGGTCTTTATAAATATTTACCGTAAATAAGGTCACTGATGAGTTCAATCCACCACTGAATGTTGAGAATACAGCACCAACTACCACTGCGGCAAAAAAGCCAACTAAAAATTCAGGTAAAACCATGTGAACTAAAACAGGATAAGCATTATCTGGATTATCAATTTCACCACTGAGAATATGGAATGCAATAATACCAGGTAGAATAATAATAGATGGGATAATAAGCTTAAAGAATGCACATAGCATTACCCCTTTTTGCCCTTCAGCTAAGTTTTTCGCTCCCAACGATTTTTGGACAATTGACTGATTAGTACACCAAAAAAACATATTTGAAACGATCAACCCAGTAAATAAAGTTGAGAACGGCACTAATGAATCTTCATCACCAATTGAATTAAATTTATCTGGATGCGCTTGATAAACTTCCGTCAAACCAGCCCAAGCGTTACCATCGCCAACATACAGCAAGGCAAATACAGTGACTAACAGCCCACCAATAATCAAACCTGCACCATTAACCGTATCCGCAATCGCAATGGCTTTGATACCACCGAAAATAGCATAAATTGCCCCTAGACCACCAACGCCCCATACCATGATCCACAATGCAGTTGTTTTATCGACATTAAAAACATGTGAAACTTGGAATAAACTTTCAAGAGCAATCGCGCCTGTATATAGGACAATAGGTAACAACGATATAACATACATGGCTAAAAATAGAATGGATGTTATTAATAAAGTGTTTTTATCAAAGCGGCGTTCTAAATATTCTGGAATAGTCGAAATACCTAATTTAAGGTATTTAGGTAAGAAATAAATAGCGAATAATACAATCGTTAATGCAGCCATAACCTCCCAAGCCATTACAATAAAGCCAGTCCTGAAAGATAAGCCATTAAGTCCAACAAGATGTTCCGTTGATAAATTCATTAGTAGCATTGAGCCACCAATATACAGGCCAGTCATAGAGCGGCCACCTAAAAAATATCCCTCAGCAGATGATGTTAAATGTGCATTTCGTGTTTTGTAATAGGCGATCCCTGCAACGAGTAAGGTAAAGCCAATAAATGAAAGTAGAGCCAGCATTAGTACCCCCAAGCCTTTCTATTTATAATTAGCGCATAAATATATGTAAGGTGACTGATGAAGCGGGAAAATGATTCTCCCGCTGTTATTGTTAGTAATCGGTAAAATAAGAGGTAATAAAATTTATAGTTGAACTTCTTTGCCTGTTTTCAATGACTCCAGTGCCTTATCAGCTAAATAAAGCGCTAGCTCACCATCAGTACCCGTTGTTTCTGATTCTGCGCGCCCTGCTAAAATATCGACAAAATGATTCCATTCTGCTTTATACGCTTCATGATAACGTTGCAGGAAGAAAAACTCAGGTTTAGCGGATAAACAACCTACATCGCTTAAGAATTCAACACTGTTCTCTTTAATATTACCTGCTGTTAATAAACCTTTTTCGCCATGTAATTCGATGCGCTGATCGTAGCCATAACCAGAGCGGCGACTGTTTGAAATTGTTGCCATCGCTCCTGAAGGAAATTTTAAGATGATAAATGCAGTATCAATATCCCCTGCTTGCCCAATAGCAGGATCAACAACATTGCTACCTTGTGCATAGACTGAACATGGGTTCTCACCAATCATAAAGCGTGCCATATCAAAGTCATGAATAGTCATATCTCTGAACATACCACCGGATACTTTTACATATTCTGCTGGAGGTGGTGACGGATCCCGTGATGTAATAATTAAAGATTCTGCTTTACCAATTGCGCCTTGTTCAAATAAATTTTTCAGGTGGCGGAACTGGGGGTCATAACGGCGATTAAAGCCAATAAATAGTGGCACATTGTGCTCTTTAACACTTTTTAAACACTGCCTAACACGCTCTAAATCTAAATGTACTGGCTTTTCACAAAAAATAACTTTTTTGTTTTTTGCCGCTAATTCAATTAAATCGGCATGTGTATCGGTTGCAGAAGCAATCAGCACGCCATGGACGTTAGGATCTTGCATTGCTTCGTCGATTGACTGAACCTTTGCTTGGTACTTCTCCGCCAGCGCTACCGCATTTGGTTGGTACGGGTCAATCACAGAGTAAAGTGCGGTTTCTTTGTGGCCGGCAATATTGACAGCATGAACCTGTCCGATACGTCCTGCGCCGAATAGTGCTATATTGAACATTGAAATGCTCCTTGAGGCTATAAATCCACTATTAGGATATGATGAAATATAACAAATAAAACATTCATTTCAATTTATAATTAATTGAAAATTATGTTTTTGAGGACTGGGTAACAATTGTCATATTAAAGTGGTTTTTTAGTGTTACTCTGATCACAAAATAACAATAAGAACTCAATCAATTAAGCTAGAAAGAGGTCAAACCATCACAATAGGAGGGGTTTAAAATCAGACAAGGAAAGACTTTAAGTTAAATTTTGAAACGTATGTTTCGCTTTTTGTTTTTTTGTCACAGTTGCTCTTATCAATGATAACTCAACTTTTGCATTAACAAAACCCATCCCCCTCGGTTCACACTACAAGGGTTGTGAGCTGTCAAAATTCATTCGGATCTATCTAGTAAGCCTAATAATCTATAATTATATTGAATAATAATTATAATAAATTCATGCACTAGTTAACGAATTAAAAATCAGACGAATATCAGAATGCTTAACAATACCATATTTGCTAAATCTGCTAATCTTTTGGCGGGTGCTTAACCCTTTTGGGTTTAAGCATTTATTCATAGCCCAAAATGGAAAAGCCCCGATGATTGAGTTTTTATGTTCAACCATCGAGG